>JAFTZI010000005.1 GCA_017461055.1 Clostridia bacterium
GGCTCGTCTGTTGGTATCTGCTACTAAGTTTTCCTTTAGCTTTCCTGTTTCGCTTTCAAAGGCATTTTTATACACGCCTATGCTGTCAAGATAGCTCTTGCGTGCTTCAGGCTTCATCTTAACAAGCTCGGTGGAAATGTTCTCGAGGCTTCGACATAACAAAAATGGCAGTCGTGTGACTGCCATTTTTGATTTATCGCAAAAGCTAAACTTATGAAGCTAAATTTACTATTTACATAATTCCTCAACAGTTGCAAATCTAAAGCCTTGGGATTTCAGAGTCTTAATTAATTCTTCCATTATATCCGCATTGGTTGATGATGTTGGGTGAAGTAGCATAACCTCTCCGTTATGAATGTTTTCAAGTATTTTGGCTAAAGCTGATTCACGTGACGGTTGCTTACCATTGTCCCAGTCGGCATATGCGAAAGACCACATCACAGTTTTATAACCAAGCTCTTTAGCCCACTTTAAATTTTCTTCACTTATTTTTCCTTCCGGTGGTCGATAATACTTTTCCATCTTAACACCATAGCTATTCTCGTACAATTTTTCCAGGGCTGTTAGTTCTTCATTAAATTCATTAATGCTTGACATTTTTGTCATATCCTTGTGCTTCATTGTGTGGTTTGCCACTAAATGCCCTTCATCTATCATCCTTTTGACAAGTGACTCGTTTTTTAAAATCATATTATCGAGGATAAAAAAAGTTGCTTTAACTTCTTCTTTTTTTAATACATTCAAAATTCTTTCTATATTTCCGTTTTCATATCCTGCATCGAAGGTTAAATAAATTACTTTTTCTTCATCACCGTAGCCTTTATGCTTCCTATCGCACCAATATAAATCATATTTTTCTGTAAACTGTAACTCCTTGCTCAAGGTAGGCTGTGTGTTATCTTTTTTTCTAACACAGTACCATGAAACTGCATTTTCCTTTGCAAAACCGGAAAAAGTAAATAATAACATTAAAGCTATTGTCATTATCGAGCTTAAAATTGCTTTCATTATTTCACCTCGCCTTTGCATATTTATTATATTTCACTTTGCTTCACTTTATTTTATAAAAATTTTCTTATTATGTATTAATTGTCCTTCAAATGTAGATAATAAAACAAAAAGGAGATTAAGAAATGAAAAACAATAATAAATCTTTTACAAGCGCTTTAAAGGGACTGATGCTTGGTTTAACAGTAGGTACAGTGGCTACAATGGTGTTTTCAAGTAATTCTGCTTCTAAGAAGCTTAAAAAAACTGCAACAAATACAGCAGAAAATATTACATCAATGTTTAAAATGTCCTAAAAATATGGTGTGTAAATTGAAGCGTTTCCAATGGGTACTTCAATTTACACACCATTTAATTTATAATAGTTTATTCGTAGTCATCAGGAATTTCTGCCTTAGAGTATCTGGTCCAGCCAATTGCAGGTCTGAATCCCCAAACACAGTCACGTGCGGCAACATTTCCTTCTTCCCATACAACAGTTTTATCCCAGGATTCGTAATCAGCATATGTCTGATTCGGGTCATATAGGCTAATTTTAATTCCGTTACAGGTGCTAAAGGCATTAGCGCCAACCTTACGAATTGATGTAGGAATATAGAATGTTACATAAGAGCTTGACATATTTGCATAGCTTGTTTTTGTAAACTTTTCACCAAATTCCTCAAAAGCATTGCTTTCAATAGCTACAACACTGTAACCATCTCTTGCGTGCGGGAATTTAATTCCGTTTTTAATGCTTGCATCAATTGTTCTGTCAATGCCGGTAATAACTAATTCACCGTCTACAAGCGCATATAACAATCCATTAGAATCCTTTTCAGTCATCCATTTTGCTACATAAGACTTTTCACCAATGCTGCCCTTTGTTATAACAACAGAAATGTTTGGTGCTCCACCGTCATATGACCAGCCAAGGAAAATATGACCGCTCTTGGTAGGTGTCGGAAGCTTAAAGTCCTCAGTCAATATTGTGTATTTATTTACAAGGGTAATACCGCTATCGCTTCCGCCTGCTAAGTCATATGTAATATTGTACTCTTCAATTTCCCATTCGGCAACCAAATTCCAGGTAAGCAATTCGGAATCGGTTAAACGGCCGCTGTTTTCAACCTTAACACCGTTTAAATACCAGCCCAAAAACTTATGACCCGCTCTTACCGGTATAGGTAGTACATAATTATCACCCAAAGTCAAAATCTCTTGTTCCTTAGATGCACTACCACCGTTAGCATTATAGTTTAAGGTAACCTTTATTGAATCCCATTTAGGATACAATGTTATTCCTTCATATAATGTTGGATCAATAGCTGTTATTTGCTGTGTAAGCTCAGCATCAAGGAACCAACCTACAAAAGCGGAAAATTCCTTTGAAGGTGCATTAAGAACAAGCTTATCAAGAGGAGTTTCAACTGTATAGACGCTTAGGTTATTCTCATTATTGATTTCGCCTTCGTTCAGCTTGTAAGAAATCTTGTATTCCTTTGGTTCCCATTTTGCGGTAATGGTTAAATCAAAATCGTATAACCAGCTTCCTTCAGCCTTAACGGGTACGTCACCGTAATACCAGCCTGCGAAAATATACTTTTCTCTTGTTGGCTCTGAAATAGTATATTCCTCACCCAACTGAACTCTTAGTGTTTCTGTATCACACTGACCGCCATTAGCATCAAGTGTAACATTTACATATTTATCCCATTTAGCATAAAGAGTGATGTCCATGCCAACCATATCACTTGTAATATGGGTAATTTTGTACTCATCTGCCAAGCTTGGATTTGTATACCATCCAACAAATTCATGGTTATTATCAAATGTTGGAGGCAACAACTCAATATTTCCATCCTCTATGTCAAATGATGTTGGGTTGTTAGCATTATTTTCAGCGCCAACGCCGTTTAAAACATATTCAATTTTGTTTTGACGCGGAATCCAGCTTGCAGTAAGCACTACATCCTCGGAAATTGACCAAACACCACTATTTTTGATTTTGTTCTCACCATTATACCAACCATCAAAAATATAGTTTTCTCTGGTTAGATTGTCAGGAAGAACGTAAGCATTACCTACTGTGAACAAATCTGCGGTTTTGTCTAATTCCCCGCCATTAGCGTCGTATGTAACATTTGAATCAATACGCCATTGAGGATACAACACAAGAGTGTGATTTTCACCGATTGTTTCAACAAGCTCAATATCAATTGACTCAATAATGTTTTTACCCATTTCATCTGTGCTCCATCCGATAAAGACAAAGTTAGAGGATTTGTGAGTTGGGTTTTTAAGAACTATTTCAAATTCTCCACTGTCAGTTACAATAGTAAATGTATTAACATTTTCAGAACTGTTTGTGATAGACTCTTTGTCGTGAATTACGTACTGAATTGCATACTTAATAGGCTCAAAAACAGCAACTATTTCAATTTCAGTTTCATTATAATCGTAAGGCTTTGTTACGTCAAAGCTAATGTCTCCGTACTTCCAGCCGGCAAATTCGTATCCAAATTTACTTGGAACGGTAATTTCGCTTGGAACAGTACCAAACACAAGCTCGTATCTGGTCTTTTCTCCGTCAACATTAGTTGTAATAGCGCAATCGTAAGGTGTCCAAATGGCATTGATTGTAACATCTGAATTAACAGGTGTTTTAAAATCGTAATCCCAGCTTAAGCTATAACCTGCTCTATCAGCATTTGGAGCGGTAACAACTGTACCTTCCTCTACAACAACTGTGTTGTTAGCCATTACGCCACCGTTTACATTGTATGTTACAGTAACCATTTTCTTTCTGTAAATGTTAAATGTATAGGTGCTTTCGAACTCGTTATCATCAGTAACCTTAACATAAATAAGGTTGTCACCGGGATTTAAGCTGATTTTGCCATCGCTAAATGTCTCGGAAAAGCTTTCATTTTTTGATAAGATATAAGAAGCATCCTCATTAAAAGTGATTTTTGACAATAAATCAAACTCGCTTGTTGAATTTGGTACTATCACCTTGAAAACACCGTTTTCAGCTAAAAACCCCTGTGTTTCAATACCGGTTTTATCAGTATCATCGCCACAGGAAACAATAGCTAATGACATTACCAAGACAGCAAGTACAGCTATTATGCAAAATAAACCTTTTTTCATTTTTTACTCCTTGATTTTGTTTTATTTACAGAAATAATTTTATCACATATATTTGTTTTTGTCAAGGAGTAAAGGTTTATAATATGTTACTTAATAAATTATATATAGTTTTGTTGGCATCTTTTTTTGAGTATTCTCCTATATTACTTTCAAGCAGTTCTCTTTCTCTCTCATTTTCAATTAAGCCTTTTACTACGTCAATTAATGTATATAGCTTATCTTCGGTAATGAGAATTGCAGCACCTGATGCTTCCAATGCCTTAGCATTTAAGTATTGATGATTGTTGGTAACATTTGGTGACGGCACTAAAATTGAAGCTTTTTTACAATGTGCAAGCTCAGATATTGTCATTGCCCCTGCGCGCGAAATTACTAAATCGGAACTTGACATAATTTCAGGAATATTCTTTATATAATCGGTGACAATCAAATTTTTAACATTATTCAAATCTCTTTTTGAAATCATATCTATCACATTGTTATATTCGTTTTTTCCTGTTGACCAAATTAACAATATATCTTTCCTGTATCTGACAAAGTTGTCGACAAGCTCAATTGCCGCATTATTTAACCGTTGTGCTCCCAAAGAACCGCCTATACACAAAACTACGTATTTTTCTCTAATTCCTAAGCTTTTTTTGATTCTTTCCTTGCTTTCGTGTTCAAATCCGTTTCTTATTGGGTTTCCAACATGTAAAAGCTTATCCTTTTTCTTAAAATACTTTTCGCTTTCAGAAAAGTTAAGCAATATTTTGTCGGCTTTGCTTTGCAAAGTAAGAATAGCCTTGCCCGGTATAACATTTGATTCGTGCAATATTACCGGAATTCCTAATTTTTTCGCAGCAATTACAACGGGCACCGTTGCGTAGCCACCTGTTCCAAATACTATATCGGGACGAAACTCGTTAATTATTTGCTTGCTTTTCTCAATCGCTTTAATTTGTTTCTTTAAAAAAGAAAAATTTTTAAGAGTTAGCCTTCTTTTAAAACCTATTACATCTATTTGATATTTTTTAAACGATACCAACTGATTTTCTATTCCATTCAAGGTAACCACATATGCCACCTTGTTTTCAGTTGAATTGCGCATTACCGTTTGTGCTACTGCAATTGCCGGATTTACATGCCCTGCTGTACCGCCACCGCAAAATAAAACTCTCACCTCTTACACCTTGCCCTTCTTGAAATTGATAATAATATGCCCATTTCTGCAAGTAGTATTACAAGAGAGCTACCGCCATAAGAAAAAAACGGTAATGAAATTCCTGTATTTGGGATTAAATCCGAGACAACAGCCATATTTAAAAACGCTTGTATACCAATTTGGCTTGTAATTCCAAATGCAGTTATTGATGAGAACATATCATCGCTTCCCAGCGCGATTTTATACCCTCTTTGAATAAGAAGAAAAAACAGTGCTATTACTAAAATTGCGCCAATATACCCAGTTTCTTCACACCAAATAGTAAAAATAAAATCATTTTGAGGCTCGGAAACATAGCTGTATTTTTGAATACTGTTGCCTATTCCTCTTCCCCAAAGTCCTCCTGAACCAATAGCATATAGGCCCTGTGTTGTCTGCCATTTATCACTAAGTATATCCGCATTAGGATTTAAAAAGGACTCTATTCTTTTCATAGCATAATCGTTAGTTAATAAAAACACAGAAGCTCCCGCAAGACCTGTTATACCATAAGCTAATAACATCTTTTTTATGCTTGTACCGCAAATAAACAGTATACTTAAGCCAATCATTGCCAGAATTATTGTGCCTGACAAATGCTTTTCCAACAAAACCAAGCCACACGCTAAAAACAAAAATACTCCCGGCAAAATAATTTCATTCTTAAAGCTTTTTTTGGACTCTTTGATTTTGTTTAACCACCATCCCAGCATAAGGATAATTCCTAATTTCATTAATTCAGATGGCTGAAAGCTTAAGGGTGTTCCCGGTATTCCGAGCCAGCGCTTTGCAAGCCCCTCCGAAAAGCCACCGATTAATACCAAAACAAGCAATAAAATGCAAACAATATAGAATATAGGTGCAATTTTTTTAAGAATTTGTATGTTTAAACGACTCATAACATACATTGCAATCAATCCAATTGCCAAAAATACGGCTTGCCGTTTCAAATAATAATATCCATCTCCGTAATGCGATAAGGCATAGGGATAGCTTGCACTAAAAACCATAATTGTACCTAAGGTCAGCAGGCAAATTGTAAGAAATAACAGTTTTTTGTCAACCTTGCTTTTTGAATTATTTTTTGTTGCTTCTCTTATTTTTCCATTATTGATAAGAGCTCTCATATTATTCCAATCCTAAAAAAGCAATTACGCAAAACATCGCATTTATTATGCCAAAAATCGCTACGATTTTCATTTCACTATATCCGCTTTTTTCTAAATGATGATGGAGCGGTGCCATTTTAAAAAGTCTCTTTCCTTTAGTTAGCTTGAAGTATAACACCTGTAAAATGTCAGATACAGCCTCTATCATAAATATAAAACCGTATAAGACTACTATCAAAGGATTGTTAAATATAAAGGCTGTACCTACTACAATAGAACCTAAAAACAACGAACCAGTGTCACCCATAAATATTTTAGCAGGGTGAAGATTAAAAATCAAAAATCCAAGTGTTGAACCAATTAAAATTGCTCCAAAGAATACTGCAGCATTGCTTTCTGATTTCAAAAATCCCACAAAGCTCAAAAATACTCCAACCGTTAATACACAGGTTGATGCCAATCCGTCTATTCCATCTGTTAAATTTACTGCATTAACTGTTCCGCATAACAGAAAAAAAGATATAACGTAATAAAAAATCCCTAAATCTATTTGTAAATCTGTAAACGGTATTTCAACAGCTGTCGATAAGCCTACCGTTATTTTCATTGATATCAAGAAAAGCCCAGCCAAAATCCCTTGAAAGGCAAGCTTGGCTTTTGGTGTAAGACCTTCATTTTTGGATTTCTTGATTTTTGATATATCATCAATTACTCCAACCAAGCAATTTAAAAGCCCGTAAACGAAAATGTTAATAATTGTCAATATTTCTCTTTTATCGATTTCACTATTAAATATGGGCAGTGTTAGTAAAACAGAAACAATGGCTGCAAACAGAAAGGCAATTCCACCCATTGTCGGTGTTCCTTCCTTCCCCTTATGCCAATTTGGTCCAATTTCAAGAATTGTTTGTCCTATTTTCTTTCTCGTTAAAACAGGAATAAGCTTCTTAGTAATAACTACCGTTAAAATAAACGTAATAACCAAAGACGTAAAATACATTTTATTATTTATCATTTTTTATTTCTCTCATTTGTTCAATTATTTTCTCAAAATTTATAGAATTGCTCGCTTTTACCAGCAAAACGTACGTTTGATCCAACTCTGTAGATAGTTTACTCGGAATTTCATTAAATTCTTTATACTCCAAGCCACCATTAAACCCTCTTATATAGTATCTTGCAAAGTTCCCGTACACAAATAATTTGTCAATCTTTAACTGCTTACACAAGCGTCCTATTTTGAAGTGAAATTTATTTGATTTTTCTCCCAATTCAAGCATATCTCCTAACAAAACTGCAATTCTTTTGTTTTTAAATTGCGCTTTTATGGAGAAAATTGCGTCTCTCATGCTTTCGTAAGAAGCATTGTAGCAATCACTTAATATTAAAAATTTGTTTACTGCTATAATTGTTCCTCGATTTTTCTCTTTCTTAAAGTTTTTAAATCCCTCTTTAATTTGATTATCGTCTAACTTAAATAGCCTTCCTATCGAATAAGCAATCAGAGCATTGTTAATATCGTGCATGTAAATACTGTCAATTTCTATACTTTTACAGCTGTCAATATCAAATCTTATAGAACTCTCGCACCTATTTATATTTTTCACCTTATGCTTTTTATCAATGTAAATTCTTTCAATACCATCATTGTTAAGCTTTTTAAATCTATTTTCATTAGGTAAAATCGCATATTCTTTCACATACTTCAGTAATTCCGTTTTAGCCTTAAATATGTTTTTCCTACTCCCCAATTTTTCTATGTGCGCTGTACCGCAGTTTGTAATTACACCAACATTCGGCTCGGCTATATATGAAAGCCATTCTATTTCACCAAGTGCGCGCATTCCCATTTCTACAACACAAAAATCTTCTTTTTTAATTGATAATAGAGTTAGTGCTGTACCTATTTCATTATTTAAATTTGCAATTGTTCCGGTTACGGTATATTTAGTTTTAAGTATTGATATGACCATATCTTTAGTTGTAGTTTTTCCATTACTGCCGGTTATAGCAATAATCTTTGTCTTGCCCTTATGCTTTTTAGCTAAAAGCCCTAAGGCTTTCACAACATTTTCAACATAAATCACTGTAACCGAAGCATTAATTTTTTCTTGCGTTACTATTAGCCTTGCCCCATTTTTTATGGCTTCATCTATAAAATCTGCTCCGTTAAACCTTTTTCCGTTAATTGCAAAGAAACAAGACGGTGCTTTAGAATGCTCCTTGGAATTAATTGTTATAGCCTCAATTTTTTCATCTTTTCCAATTAGCTTTCCGTTTATTGCCACAGCTATTTCACTGCATAAGTAATTTATACCTTCAATCAATTTTGAAACACCTCGTCTAACACTTCTCTTTCATCAAAATGCTTTTTCCCGCTTGACGTTATTTCATATGCTTCATGCCCTTTGCCCAACAACAAAAGAATCTCATCTTTTTTTAATTTTTTCGCAATATATTTGATTGCTTCCTCGCGGTTAACAATCACTGTGTATTTTCTATTAGGTAATACGCCCTTCAAAATGTCTGCAATTATTTCCTTTGGGTCTTCACCTCGGGAGTTATCCGATGTTATGACCGTAAAATCAGCAAGCGTTGTGCTTAAATTTCCCATTTCCGACCGTTTTTCTCTGTCACGCTCCCCACCGCATCCGAACAAAACGGTTAACTTTTTTTGAGGCTCTATTTCTTTAAAAAGCATAATGACTTTTCTCATTGCATCAGGAGTGTGAGCATAATCTATGTATATATTTTTGTTTTTATACCTCTCTAATCGACCTTTGATTTGATTAATTTCTTCAATGCCCTGCTTGATATATTTATTATCTATTCCTAACAGTTTGGCACACGATGCAGCCAACATTGAGTTATATATGTTAAAGTTTCCTAAAGTCTTAGTAGTGATTCGAATGCTTTGGTTTTTATAATTCAAGCTATACCTACAGCCTTCTAAATTTACTTTACACTCATTAGCATAAAAATCCGCAAAGTTGTTCAATGAAAAGGTAACCGATTTGTAGGAATATTTTTCGGCAAGCGATTTACCGTACTCATCATCAGCATTAATCACACATAATTTGCTTTTTTTCATTAGCTTTTCTTTGGCGTTAAAATAATCATCTATATTTTTGTGATAATCCATATGCTCACTCGTTAAATTTGTAAATGCACCGATTTCTATTTCAATTCCATCAAGTCTGTTTTGCTCTAATGCGTGAGAGGAAGCCTCCATAACTACTATTTTTACACCCCTGTTTCTCATTGCGCCGTAAATTGAATACAAGCTTTCCGGGTCAGGTGTAGTCATTGCCGAATTAATATCCGATACAGAGCATTCGTTTGTCCGATATATTTTTTCTCCATTTGCTAAGCACTCAATCGTTGAAATTAAGCCGCAAGGAATTTTCGATGATTGCAGAATACTGTATAAGAAGTATGCACTTGACGTTTTACCGTTAGTTCCGGTTATAGCTACTGTTGTAATATCTTTTGCTGGATTATCATAATAATTCGACCACATTTTGGCTATTGTACTTCTAACATTATCAACTAATATGTAGGGTATTTTTCCGTCGCAACTATCTTTTTCCTGCGTTACTATCGCTACTGCTCCTTTTTCAAGAGCTAAGCTTATGTAGTCAGCCCCGTTTCTGTTTTGTCCCTTAATTGCGACAAAAATATAATTCTGCCTTACCTTGCGGTGATCATTGGTTATATATGCAACCTCACATTCAAGGTTTGTGTTGGAATTAATAACTTGTATTCCATTGAAAAGCTCACATAATCTCATAACTAATCCTTTTCATCAGTAAACAATACCTTAATTGTTATAATAGTGCCTTTGTTCAAGCTTGTGCCTTCGGCATAATTCTGCGAGATAACAATTGCACCTTGACCGTACTTAAAATTGCTTGCTCCCTCTATTTTTACATTAAATCCCTTTTCTAGTAAAATCTCATTTGCCTCCTCTACGGTTTTACCAATAACATTTGGTACTGTTGAGGTTCGACTTTCATCCTTACCTGTATATAAAATTATTTTTCCGTTTTGCTTGTAAATTTTACTGCCTGAATGAGGCATTTGTGAGCTTATTACCTCACCGTTACCGATAATCTCATAATCAACCTTGTTTTCTTTCAAAATTTTAATCGCTTCATCTATTTTTTTATCAACCATATCTTCAACTGTATATTGCTCATATTCTTCATTTTCACCGTAGTTTGGCTCAACGCCCATATAAGGTAAAATTGATTCTAACAGTTTAGAAACATAAGGTGCGGCAACTACGCTACCGTATTTACTGCCAACACTTGGCTCATCAACCAAAATAATAACTGCTACCTGTGCATCCTCAGACGGTGCATATGCAATACATGAAGAAACTCTATAAGATGTATTTCCGTTTTCATCGTATTTATCCTTTTTTTCCGACGTTCCTGTCTTTGCAGCAACACTGTAGCCTGCTACGTAAGCATTTTTGGCGCCACCTTCACCGTCTACACCCTCTTTTAAAATTTGGGATATTGTTTTCGAAACTTCGCTACTGATAATCTGATTGCTTTTTTGAGTGCTTGCCTCATAAACTATATTTCCGTTGTTATCGACTATGTTTTTAATAAAATGCGGTGTAACTAAGTAACCGCCATTTGCTACTGCACTAATAGCTCTGATTTGTTGTATAGCAGTTGTTTTAAAGGTTTGACCAAATGAATACACTGCAAGAGAAACGTTTGAAAAATCAGAAAACTGATGATAGTAACCATTAGATTCAGACGGTAGATCTACTCCGGTTTTAGTTGTATATCCAAACCTTTGAAAATAGTTGTAAAATTTTTCTTTGCCAATATTAAAAGCAAGCTTCATCATTGAAGGGTTGCAGGACTGTTGAAGCGCTTCTGCAAACGTAATAGTTCCATGACCTGTCCTTTTATGACAGCTTATTGCTCTGTAAAAGCCATCTACCTTTAATGCTCCCGTGCAAGTAAAGCTACTACTCAGTGATGCAGCTTTTTCCTGAAGCGCTACTGAGGTGGTAATTAACTTAAATGTAGAGCCCGGCTCATAAAGCTCAGTTACAGCTTTATTATTCCACATTTTAAACAATAGATTTAAGTATTCATTTTTATATTCGGCAGTGCCCTTTTCGTATTTATCAAGCTGTTTTTGTGAATCCGGATCCAAGGTATATGGGTCATTTAAATCAAAGCTTGGATATACTGCCATTGCATATACTTCACCTGTTTGAGGATTCATTACTATTCCTGCCGCTCTGTTTTGAGCCCCTGACTCAATGGCAGCTGTTTTCAGCTGTAGCTCTAACTGATATTGAATGTACAAATCAATCGTTGTTGTAAGATTATAACCATTCTCATCTTCAATATATTCTTCGAATTGAAATGGCATATCCCCACCCTGTGCATTTTGCGCAGTTATATACTTTCCTGTCGTTCCCTCTAACACATTATTGTATGTCTTTTCCAACCCATAAATCCCCACTCCATCGGCATTAACAAAGCCAAGTGCATGTGATGATAAGGTAGAAAAGGGATAATACCTCTCTGTGCTTGCTTTTAATTGGATTTGTTCAGTCAAATTATTATCGTCAATAAAAGCTCGTATTTTCTTAACAACTTCATCATCCAAATCAGTATCAATAATTTGATATTTATAACCGATTTTTTTAGCTTTATCTAAAATCAAGTCATAATTTATGCCTAATATTTCAGATAAGCCTTGTGCAATTTTACTTGGCTCTTTTATATTTTGGGGTAAAAGATATAATACCCAAACCGTTTTGTTATTAGCCAAAATCTGTCCGTTTCTATCGTAAATGATTCCTCTGTTTGGGTTTACGTTTGTTTCAACCGTTAATTGATCGATCACCTCGTTTTGATACTCATCATAACCCAATATTTGCAACTTAAAAAGCTCTGCAACAATTAATGAAGCTATCAATGCAAATACAACAAGCATAATTACACTTCTTTTTATCATCTTTGTAGTTAATTTATCCATAAAAATTCCACCGTGCTTTTTATTATAAATATATTGACAAAGCCTCGCGGTTATGAATAAAGACTTGGAATGGAATATATAAAAAAATCCACTCGCAATTATGCAGAACCTATAAAGGTACGCAATGCAAGTGGATTGTTTTTCCAGTATAAATCTAAAAATTCAAATATTTGCTACAAATGAAAGTATTATTGTTGCAACGGTAAAAATAGAGCTTAAAATAGTATACGCAAAAATGCGCCTTCTCTGTTTTTCGATAATAGGCTCTGCCTTCTCATATTGATCTTCTGTAATTAATGAAAAAAATTTTTTAATTTTAAAATGCATTATTGCGGTTACAAGTGCAAAAAACAAAGCACAACATCCGCAAAGCAAACCAATTATTTGTATAGTATCCATCATCTGATATGCTCCGGTAACTTTTCACCACCAAGAATATGAAAATGCAAGTGCATTACACTCTGGCAAGAATCAAGTCCACTATTGGTTATTACTCTAAATCCATTAGTAATTCCGGCTAAAGAAGCGATTTGTGGAATTTTTTCAAAAATATATGCAACTTCATTGCTATTCGTTTGGTTTATTTCACTGGCGCTTTCAATGTGAGCCTTGGGAACAACCAAAACGTGAATTTTAGCCTCCGGATTGATATCATAAAAAGCCAATATTCTTTCATCCTCATAAACCTTATTTGAAGGTATTTGACCGTTTACAATTTTACAAAAAAGACAGTCCATATTTTTCTCCTTGACCTTAACT
This sequence comes from Clostridia bacterium, assembly GCA_017461055.1. Taxonomy (GTDB): domain Bacteria; phylum Bacillota; class Clostridia; order Oscillospirales; family CAG-272; genus RGIG2000. Next base: position 13,207 of record JAFTZI010000005.1, read on the forward strand.
AAATATTGTGATACAATTATACAATACAAAACAAAAAAAATCAAGGATTAATGATGAAAACCTACAAAAACATAATTTTTAATACATTTGTTGAAGATGCTTGGCACACTCTAAAAAATAGCAATAAACCAATTCTGATTTACGGTATGGGTAACGGTGCGGACAAGATTATTTCAGCTTTCAACAAATATGAAATCGAATATTGTGATGTATTTGCAAGCGATGGATTCGTACGCGGTCACAGCTATCGCGGAAAAAGAGTTTTATCGTATTCGGAGGCTTGCGATAAATATGTTGATTTTGATATTGTAGTTTCCTTTGGCTCAAAGCTGCCTGATGTGATTGAGCGCATTTATTCATTAGAGGAGCGACACAATGTATATTCGCTTGATGTCCCTGTTTGTGACGGAGAGCTATTCAATAAAGAATTCTTTGACGTTCACCAAGAAGAGCTGTTAAATGCAAGGGAGTGCTTTTGTGATGAAAAATCCAAATTAATTTTTGATGACATTATAAGATACAAGCTAACAGGAAAGCTTTGCTATCTTAAATCCACAGCCTGCAACGAATCGGAAGCCGACAATTTATTAAATCTGAATGACTATAGAACTTTTTTAGATTTGGGAGCATATAATGGCGATACAATTAAAAAATATATGGCTCTTTGCCCGAATCTTCAGGAAATTTACGCATTTGAGCCGGACAAGCGCAACTTTAAAAAGCTTTTAAAATACTGCGAGGAAATAGACACACCCAAAATTTATGCTGTTAATTATGCCGCATATAGCTCTGACACGGAGCTCAGCTTTTCTTCCTCGGGCAACAGAAACTCCTCTGCTGCATCCTTGGGCTCGTATCAACACACCACTAACACTACTGAAGCAAAAGCTCCGGAGAATATAGTTAAAAAAGCTGACTTTATTAAATTTGACGTTGAGGGAATGGAGGCAGATGCTCTGCTTGGGTGTTCAAGACTTATTGAACAAATTCAGCCGGATATGCTTGTATCAATGTATCATAAAAGCGAAGATATGTACACCATTCCTTTACTCGTGAAAAAGCTAAATTCTAATTATGCTCTTTACTTGCGCAGACTTCCATACATACCTGCTTGGGATTTGAACCTATATGCTATAAAAACCGTTAGTTGACTTTCACTAACGGTTTTTTGTATTTAATTGACTAGTAAGCTTTCGTGCTTGTTTTTTTATTATTATGATCACAATGATACAAATTATAAAATACGTTAAAACGAATATTCCTGTAAATGCTCCTATAAAAATCCAATTAAACGGAATCCAAGAGTTAACGAGATAACAAACAATATATGCTATGTAAATTGAAATAAAATGGAAGAAAAGCGATTTTGCAATGCTCCAGCTTTCAATTTGATTAAAAACACTTGATCCTGCTTGAATAAAAGCTAATAAGTACGTAGAAATGATTGCCAAAAATACTTCATTTCCCGTTAAAGCAAAGCCTTCTATTGAATTTGATAAAATTAAATAAACTATTCCTAAAATAATCGGACCAAATCCCGAAAATATCAGGCCTCGTAAAAAATACTGCTTTATGTACAAATTTTTCATATTAGTCCCAGCCTTTCCTTAACCGCTTTCAGACGCCTGCGGGAAACGTAGTCCTTATATCCGTTTTTAAATGCTATCATAAGTGCTCCGCCTACCGAGGCTTCAAATTTGTCAATCATATTTAAATTTGCAAGAGTTGATTGGTTCACCTTAATAAATCCGTTGTCCACCTGCGTTTCTATTTTATAAAGACGGTCTTTGATTTGGTAGCGGTCCTTTAGAGTGTATGCAATAAGCTTATTGTTTTCAACCGTGAAGCAGCAAACCTCACTGAGTGCCAGCTTAACAATTTCATTGTCCTTATAGCCTATCACATCAATTTTTACTTTATTTACAATTCTTTCGATTTCCTTGACAGTATCGGTAATTTCGTGAGAATATACAACTACTTCTTCCTTGTGGTTTTTATCTAAAATCAATTTAAAGTCCATATAATTCCCCCCTTTTTACTTAGTTTTGCATAGAATTACGAAAATTTCAAGTCCTTTTATGTATTCGGTTTATTTTTTTGCGTGTTTGGAGCTTTTTTATCAAAAAAGCAAGAAATCTCTAAGAAATTTCTTGCTGATTTTTAATTAAGTTTTCTTGCGCATTTGATTTCACCCAAAAGATATGGCAAAAGCTGTTCCTGTGTAATTATTAAAATGTGTGAAAGCTCCATAAACAGGATTTGTAAAGCTTTTTTTAAAAATTCCTCATCCATTGTGTATAGCTTCTTAACATTTGAATTTTTGCCATCCTTTATTTCACAAAGCATTTTTACGGTAGCGATAATTTCTTCTCTATTGTAGGTGCTTAACAATTCTTTATATAGCTTATTTCTCAATTTATTGTCACTTATCCATTCACCCCTACAAGTATTATGACAAATTAACTGCTCAAGAGAATCAAAATCCAACAGCTTTTTAATTTTACTACATAAAATATCATTATCTACGGGAACATATAGTCTGCTGCTTTTATTTTCCTTGGGTTCTAAAATATAATAAGTTTTAATGTCACTCATTCCCCGAAAGCCTTGTGTACTAATATCTAATACCTCGCAAATTCCCTCAGCTCCATATACAACTAAATCACCTTTTTTAAGCATATTACACCTCAATTAAAAATATGGCGTGTAATTTGGTCGGAAGATTCCATAAACTACACGCCTCTTTATTTAATTTTAACACATTTTTTCAAAAAAGTGTAATAGGCAAATTCAAAAAAATTTATTTTTTTCTTGAATTTTTACACAGAAAATATCCTTGAACAAAAAACTTCAGTTTTTATTTCTTTGCAAATTGACTCGATTTCGCGCTGAAGCACACTGCAAACGGGTTGCTCAGTAAAATAGTGTCCTGCCTCAACAATATTGATACCCATATCGCAAGCATCAATTGCAGTATTATAGCTTGCTCTTCCTGTTAATATAGTATCACATCCTTGAACAAGGGCACAAGAAATTAAATCCTTGCCATCACCGCCTACAACATATACCTTATTAACTTGTTTGTTTCCATTATAAAACACGATTTTGGAATTCAGAGCAGCTTTAACATTTTCGGCAAACGTCGATAATTCGATTTTTTCTTTCAAATAACCGATTCTGCCAATTGGATCATAAGTGTCCACTTGAACATCACATAATCCTACCAATTTTGCCAATTCATCGTTAACACCACCATCGGCTGCGTCTAATCTTGTATGAAATGACATAACGCCTATGTTATTTTTTATCAGGGAAATTAACTTACTCTGAGTATAATTTAAGGGACATAATGACTTTTGGGGCTTAAAAACCAAAGGGTGATGTGAAACAATTAAGTCAAAACCGTTTTGAACGGCATAATCAATAGCTTCCATTGTTACATCAAGAGAAATTAAAACCTTTTTAACCTCTTTATTTACATCATCAATGCACATTATACCATCATTATCCCATTCACAGCTAAGCTCTTTAGGATACAGCTTGCATAAATTTAAATATAATTCATTAAACGTCATTTTTAAGTTTCTCCAATTCTAATATTTCAGCCTCAACTTCACTTGTGTCGTATCCGCCGACCTTTAAACCGTTAAGTCTTTTTATCTTTTTGTCTATTGCGAGATTTAACAAAGAAATAAATTCTTCTCCCTTATTTTTAATGTTTAGCTTACCAAGTTCTAATTCCGGTCTTGAATATTGGTGCTTTTTTCCGTCATATTCAACGCACATTACTTGATATAGCTTATTATCTTCACGCACGATATTTTCGGCAATTGTAGAAAACCCATTGGAAAGATATTCTCTGAGTTCATAAATACTTGTCATAGGCTGCAAAATCAAACGAATATTTTTGCTTTTTATGTAACTTGACGAGTCTAATATTTTTGCTATTAGCTCTCCACCCATTCCGCAAATCACTATATCAGTAGGGTTATATTTCTCTATCTTATCAAGACCGTTTGCAATTTCGGTATAGATTTTATCAGTCAAATCATACTTCAAAATATTTTCTTTTGCCTTTAATATAGGGCCTTCGTTAATGTCCGAAGCGAGAGCTAGCCTTGCTATTCCATTTGAAACTAAATATATTGGAAGATACGCATGGTCCGTGCCAATATCAGCAACAAATGCACCGCTACGTACATATGAGGCAGCGGTGCTTAGTCTTTTGCTTAATTTTAAATCACTCATTGGTTGATGCAAGAAAATCGTTAAGCTTCTTAACAAGTGCATCGGCATCTGTTCCGTGAACTGCACATGCGTCCTCTATGGATTCGCCTCTTGAATGAGGGCAACCAAGACAGTGCATACCGATTTCAAAGAAAAACTGTGCTGTTTCTCTGTTATAATCAAGAACATCACCAATTAAAGTTTGTTTTGTAACTACCATTTTTTCAATCTCCTTTAATCAATTTAATTTTACCACCGATATTAGCTATTTTTTCAACAATATTCTCATAGCCTCTAACGATATAATTAACATTATTAATTTCGCTTTTACCCTCAGCGCCTAAAGCAGCTGCAACAAGTGCTGCGCCTGCCCTTAAATCAGTTGCATCCAGCATAGCGCCCTTAAGGTCAGCATCCCTTATGTATACGGTGTTTCCGTGCCTTTTAATGCATGCACCCATTTTTTCAAGCTCTTTAACATATGCAAATCTTGTAGGAAAAACAAGCTCCTTAATAGAACCACCACCATTTGCATAGCACAGTAAGGCAGCAAATTGCGGATGCAAATCCGTAGGAAAACACGGGTATGGCGATGTGACAACGTCTGCTCCGTTGATGACTTCAGCCACTACTCTTAAACGGCTTTGTCCCTCGAATATTTTAAATCCCATTCCTCTGAACAGCTTAATTTCATTAGATAAATGCTGTGTGTTAACTCCTGATATATCAATGCTTCCCTTACAAATACCAACATAGGTTATATAGGTCAAAGCTTCGATCATATCGGGAAAAATTTTGTATTTAGTACCGTATAAGCGCTTAACACCCTTGCAAATAATGACGTTTCCATATCTGTTTATACAAGCACCGCACTTATTGAGAAATGAAATTAAATCTTCAACATGCGGCTCCATAGCACAATTGCTTATAACAGTTACACCGTCGATAAACACAGATGCAAGCACTATATTAATTGTAGCACCAACAGAAATTTTGTCAAGTATTATTTTATTACATTTAAGCTTTTTATTGGAAAATATTTTAATTTTTTCATCATTTTCCTCACAAATTGCTCCCAAGCCGGAAAATCCTTTTAAATGTAAATCCAAGGGTCGCACGCCGAAGTTACAGCCTCCCGGCATGGGTATTTCTACACTTCCGAATCTTGAAAGCATCGCACCCATAAGATATGAGGATGCGCGCATTTGGCAAATCAAGCTTGTTTCCTTTATTGACTCTTTGGCATTCTTAGTGTTTATTATCACGGAATGTTGACCGCAAAACTCAGCCTTAGCACCCATCGAATTTAAGATTTTAAGAGCATTGGATACATCACTGACTCTTGGAACATTATCAATAATACAATCTTCGGGAATCAGCAGACAAGCAAAAATTATCGGTAAAGCTGAATTTTTCATTCCGCTTACTTTTATACTGCCCTCTAATTTTTCTTTACCATATATAACTATTTTTTCCATAACAGCCTCGAATAAAAATCGCTATTATAATCTTATTCAAGACCGAGGAAAATAGTGACTATTTAGTTTTGTTCAATAAATAAGCAGTAACTATTTCAACAATCATACCATATGATTTAGTTCCCTGTGTTTGACCGTTAGCCTGTAAATATGAATCGTTCATGCTGTCCGCAACCTCAGATGCCTTGGAATCAGCATATTTTTCAAAAAATTTGCTATAGCTCTGTCTATCGCCAATTACTCTTTTATCAAGCTTAGATGCTACCTGGAAATATAATTCAGGTGACTCACCGTACAAGGCGTTGACGATGTTGGCATACACGTCCAAGTAGGCGCTGTATTTAAGAAACGGATCGTCCGATTCAAGCAAAACAGCGAAGGAAATGAAGTTACATTCATCCTCTCTTGCAAAACCGCGCTGGTGTGCCATTTCATGAGCCGATGTAGATGCAATTACAAAATCAGGGTAATTTACATTTACGTTTGCTTCACCGGTCATAAAGGTATATATGCCGGAAATATGCGTATATGTCATTGGCTCACTTAAAATGATGGGCTTAATTTTGGAATAGTATGTTCTCAAAACAGGATATTTGTCTACAAAGCTTTCGTATGCCTTACATATCTTTTCGCTCATCTCTGAGTAAGAATACGGCATCTTTGATGCTCCGTTTTCATCAAATTCTACATATTCTACCAAACTATTCAGTTCTTTTACGATTATTTCAGATGCGTTATATAACTCCTCTGCCGTTAAGTCGCCCCTGTCCAAATTCATCTTGTCTTCAATTTTAGAAATATGAAAGCCGCTTGAATATGTCCACACGTACAATATAAAAACAAGGCAAAGAATAGATAAGATTACCATTAAATATTTTATACTTGCTTTTTTCCCGCGCTTTCCGTATTTAAATGCTAATAAAATCAAGACAATTAATATTAACGGTGATAAAATCAGTGCTACCTCTGCAATCGAAAACGGAAGTATAACAGTTACCCAAGAAATAGCCACTCTAATCGGAAAAGATAAATTGTAATTGAAAAAATCAGCAAAGCTTACATTGTTAAGTATAATGATGTAAAGAATGAGACTGATTATCGTCAAAGAAAAAACCACTAAAGAAAATAATGGTATGTATTCTCTTGTTTTAGAAAGGAATTTCTTCATTTTTAAAATATCTCCTTAATAATTCTAACATATCACCGGGTAATGGCGCACAAAAGCTACCAATTTCACCTAAATTCATTTTGTAGCAATGCAGAGCCTGCCTCGAAATAAAATCGCTCTTTTCACAATATAAATTATCTCCTATAATTGGGTGACCGATATAAGCCATATGCACACGAATCTGGTGTGTTCTTCCGGTTTTGGGCTTTACTAATAAAAGACTTGCCTCATCTGTTGAAAGTAGGCTTTCGTATTCTGTAATTGCTCTTTCTCCGTCCATTCTGACAACGCGTTTAATTATGCTCTCTCCGATTCTGTCAATTGGAGCATCAATAATTCCCATTCCCTCTATTTTGCCCGAAACGATTGCTATGTATTCCTTATAAACATTACCTTTTTTAATCTTATCTGAAATCAATGAGGCGTAGTATCTATTATTAGCGGTTATTACAAGTCCGCTCGTGTCCTTATCCAATCTGTTTGATGCTCTAAATACATATGGCTTGTTTAAATATCTGAATTTTAATGCATTAGCCAAGGTATTACCATGATTGTTCATTGATTGATGAGTCGGCATTCCGCTCGGCTTGTTGACCACTGTAATATTTTCATCCTCATAGATAATTTTTATAGGCAGGTCAACAGGCTCCAAATACTCATTTGTATCATCGTCAAAATCTGTAATTATAAGCTTCAATATATCGTTTTCCTTTAAACGATATGTTACATTTTGATGTTCAGAATTTACCGTGATACCGTTTTCGATTTTTTTAAGTCTTTTTAAAAGCCCTGCCGAAATACCTCGTTCCCTTAGGAAATCTTTTATCGTCTTATTCGAATCTTCTTTTTTAATTTCATATTTCATGTATTTATTTTAACATATATGCTCGGTTTTTTGAGTACTAAAAATTAATTTTTTATAAAATTTTATAAAACACTTGCTAAATTGGAAATTTTAGGCTATAATAGTATAGAAATTTTTATCTATGGAGGTCCATAATGGATTATATTGAAACAATATTAATGGTTGTTCTTCTTGTAGGTGTTTTTTATATGATGTACAGATCAAATAAAAAGCAGGAAAGAGAAACAGCAGAAATGCGTAACAGCTTGGAAATCGGAGACGAAATCACGACTATCGGTGGTATAATCGGTGAAATCGTAAGAATCAAGGAAGAGACTGTTACAATAGAAACAGGTAAAGATAGAACTAAAATCAGAATTTTACGTTCCGCAGTTCGTTCTGTTGATGTACATGCCTACGAAAAAAGAGGAGATGGCAAAAAGCCTGAGCCACCTGTTACAGAAGAACCTAAAAAGACACGCAGACTTTTCGGCAAAAACAAAGTTAAAAATGCTGAAAATCAAACCGAACAAGTTGAATCAAATAACAATGCTTATGTTATCTCTGATGACGCTAATGAAGCTGCTTCCGTTGAAGAAAAAGCTGAGTAATCTATATTTTATTTCATAATTTTCGCTCCTCACAAATATACTGTAACATAGTATGTTTGTGAGGTTTTTTATGAAAACACTAAATCGTAAAAAAAGATTAGCTTTCCAAAGCGACGAAAACAAATCAATATTACAAATTTTAAAATACTGTATTGTTTTTACCTTGTTCTTCTTCGCTTCGTCTTTACTTATTGTTCTTTTAGCATCATTAGCTTTATTTAATACAGGCGATCCGTCAAAATATTTAAGTATAGTGTTAAAAATTGTACTGTATTCCTCTGTCTTTATCTGCTCACTTGCACTTGTAAAAAAGCTAAAGCAAAGCTATTTTATAACCGGACTTATTTTTGGATGCATAATATCCATTCTGCTTTTCATTTTATCTAAAGCAAGCGGTGGTGGGGGTTTATTAATATGGTATGCACTCATACCTGTATTTTCTGTTTTTGGAGCTCTTTCAGGAATTAAAAGGGAGCCAAAAAGAGGAAAAAGGAGACACAAGCATATAAATTAAAAAGGAACTCAGTTTTGAGTTCCTTTTTAATTCATCAAATTTTGATTAGTTAAGTTCCTTAACCTTTGAAGCCTTACCTACTCTATCACGGAGATAGTAGAGCTTAGATCTTCTAACCTTACCAGCTCTAACAACTTCAACATTAGCAACGTTTGGAGAATGAAGTGGGAATGTCTTTTCAACACCACAACCAGAAGCAACTCTTCTAACAGTGAATGTCTCAGAAATGCCACCATTGTGCTTTGCGATAACTGTTCCTTCAAAAATCTGAATTCTCTCTCTTGTACCCTCTTTAATGAGATTGTGTACCTTTACGGTATCACCAATGTTAAACTGAGGTACATTTTGCTTTAACTGCTCACTTACAAAAGCTTCCATTTTATTCATAATAAGCCTCCATTACTTAGGATGTTCGTACAGAGCAACGCAGAGGACCACCCTTTTATTTGCGTACGCATACACATACGTTCAGTATTATAGCATAGCTTTTCGGGTTTTTCAAGAGTTTTATGAAAAATTTTGAAAATATTTTTATACCAATATAAATATATTAAAAAAGTATTGTTTAAAAAATTTTTTTGTGGTAAAATATAGTGAATAGTATTAAATATGCTCAGAAAGGAAACCAAATGTCAAACGATAATCAATCTTTTTCTCAAGATAATGTGTCATTAATTGTAGATGGCGAAGATTTTTCAAAGCCGGAATATCGCGCAGGCAAAGCTTTTAAAAGCTTTTTTGATGTTTTAGAATCATTTATTTATGCAGTCATTGCTGTGTTGATTATATTTACTTTTTTCGCACGACTTACTGTAGTTGATGGCCCATCGATGAATAGTACCTTAAATCACGGCGACTACCTAATAGTTACAAATGTGTTCTTTACTTACGAGCCTGACAACGGCGATATCGTTGTTATTCACGGTGACTTTGAAAATTATTACGAAAATAAATATGAAGGTTATAATCACGTTTTGAACTATAACTACTCTGCTCCGATTGTTAAAAGAGTTATTGCGACAGAGGGACAAAAGGTTACAATAGACTATAAAACCAATGACGTGTTTGTTGACGGTGTTAAATTAGATGAAAGCTATGCACAGTATATCGAATATTATCGTACTGCAATCACGCTTGGCGAATACAGATACGACGAAAATGGTGAGGTTATCAAGGACACTAACGGAGACCCTATATATTTTCCTTTATTTGACGAAGGCAGCGGTGTTTTTACAGCGACAGTCCCTGAAGGATGTGTGTTTGTTTTAGGTGATAACAGAGACCATTCTGCGGATAGCAGATTAAATGAAATTGGATTTATCCCAAAAGAATTTATTATTGGAAAGGCAGTTTTCAGACTTGCCCCGTTTTCTAACATGGGTGGTTTGTAAAAAAGGTTATTATGCAATCTGATGTTATACAGTGGTTTCCGGGACATATGGCGAAGACTCGTCGTCTAATATCCGAAAACCTTAAAGAAGTTGATATTGTTATTGAAATTCTTGATGCAAGAATTCCATATAGCTCAAAAAATCCTGAAATTACCAAATTGATCGGCGAAAAGCCATCTTTAATTATTCTGAACAAAGCCTCTCTCGCTAACAAATCCTCTACTAAAAAGTGGATTGAGTATTACTCAAAAATCGGAAAAAGGGCTATAGCTATTGACTGCATCAGCGGCGAAGGCTTTAATCTTCTCGCACCCACTATTAGAGATATTCTATCATTGAAGCTTCAAAGATACGAAGAAAAAGGTATGCAGGGCAGAAAACTAAAGGCAATGTTCGTAGGTATACCGAATGTGGGAAAATCATCATTAATTAACAAGCTTTGCGGCTCCAAAAAAGCTAAGGTTGAAAACCGTCCCGGTGTAACATTAAACAAGCAATGGATACCAACAAGCATAGGACTTGATTTAATGGATATGCCAGGGGTTCTTTGGCCAAAATTTGAAGAAAAAACAGTTGGTGAAAATTTGGCAATTACAGGTGCCATTAAGGATGCAATTTTAGATACGGAATATATTTCTGTTGTTCTCTGCTCTCGACTTAAAGTAATCGCTCCTGAGCTTCTTATGACTCGTTATAAAATTACAAAGGAAGAGCTTGACAATTGTGAAATGGACTATGAGATTTTTGAGCTTATTGGCAGAAAACGTGGATTTTTGATTTCCGGCGGTGAAATAAATACGGAAAGAACCGCTGCAACGTTACTTGAAGAGTTCAGAAGTGCAAAAATCGGTTGTGTTACTTTAGAGTTACCCGAAACAGTTTAAAAGAGGTTTTTATGTTAGATTATTCATTTGACCTGTCTAAAAAAGATGAAAATACAAAAATCGTCTGTGGCGTTGATGAAGCCGGGCGCGGTCCTTTAGCCGGCCCCGTTGTTGCTGCTGCTTGCGTATTACCGGATGGCGTTATCATTGAAGGGCTTAATGATTCAAAAAAACTATCTGAGAAAAAGCGAGAAAAGCTTTTTGATGAAATAATCGAGATAGCTATTGATTATTCAATCGGCTTTGCCACTATTGAAGAAATTGAGGAAATTAATATTTTAAACGCAGCTATGCTCGCTATGAACAGGGCAATAGATGGCTTGAAAACCAAGCCTGATTTAGCCTTAATTGACGGTAATACTGCAAGAGGATTTACCATAAACACTTTAACGGTAGTAGGCGGAGATGCTATTTCTCCTTCCATTGCTGCCGCTTCCATTCTTGCAAAGGTTACACGTGATAGAATGTGCTATGAATTTGACAAGGAATATCCTGAATACGGATTCGCAAAGCACAAGGGGTATGGCACAAAGGTACATATTGATGCTATTAAAGCATACGGTGTTACTCCCATTCACCGCCCAAGCTTCTTAAAGTTTTTGAAAAATGACTGAGCTTACTAACTATGATATTGGCAGATTTGGCGAAGCCTACTGCGCTAAATATTTGAAAAAATCCAAAAAACTAAAGATTATTGGTCGAAATGTAACAATAGGTAAGCTTGAGGTCGACATTATTGCTGCTAATTCTACGCATATCATTTTTGTTGAAGTGAAAACACGCAGACAAGATAAAAATAATTTTTTCAGGCCTGCTGACGCTGTGGACAAGAATAAAAGAACAAATTTAATTAATTTTGCATATATTTATTGTAAATCCTTGCCTAAAAAGCACCAAGGAAAAATCCCTCGCATAGACGTATGCGAGATTTTGGTGGCAATGGATAAAAAGCTAAAGGTCTGCGAAATTAACTATATTGAAAACGCAGTTACCAAGAATTAATGATACCGTTATTTGACTTGCATTGCGATACTTTTTCAGAAATATTTAAAAATAACTACCGTTTACATGACGCTCCACTACACGTTTCGTTGAAAAAAGCCCAAGGCTTTTCCCCCTATATTCAGGTCTGTGCTATTTGGAGCGATTATCATTTAAGTAATGACGAAGCATATGAACACTATAAGAAAACCTTAAGTTATATCAAAAACCAAAACATAACTTTATGCAAAAATTATCACGAATTTTCTAAGCTTTCCTTTATTCTTGCAATAGAAGATGCTCGTATTTTAAACAATCAATTACAACGCTTAGACGCTTTATACGATAATGATGTTCGAGTTATTACCCTAAATTGGAGTGGAGTTACCTGTATAGGTGGCGGATGGGATACTAACGTAGGACTGACTGCTTTTGGTACTTCTGTGATCAAAGGATGTGCTGAAAAAGGGATAATTGTAGATCTTTCTCACTCATCTGCAAAAACCCAAGAAGAAACATTAAACTTAGCTCAAGAGCTAAAAGTCTCCCCTATTTTTTCTCATTCTAATTCTTACTCAATTTGCAAACACGGCAGAAACATTAGTGACGATATTTTTAAAAAGATTGTCAGTCAAGATGGACTTGTCGGCATTTCTCTTTACCCGCTGCACTTAAACATTCACGGTAATGCTAACACGGAGTCTATTATATCGCATATTGAGCATTTTTTGAATTTGGGCGGTGCAAAAAACATTTGTCTTGGATGTGACTTTGATGGGATCACTTCTCTACCATACGGAATTACATCCATCTCTAGTTTAGCTTCGCTATATATTTTGATTGAAAAGAAATTTTCCGAACAAATAGCAAAAAGAATATTTTTTTATAATGCCTATGAATTTTTTAGTAAAAATTTAAAATGAAAGGAGTTAACTATGTCTATTTTTGCAATGGCAGACCTGCATCTGTCAAGCTCTGTGAACAAGCCAATGGATATATTCGGTGTCAGATGGACCGATTATATGGAAAAAATTAAAAAAAATTGGTCTTCCATTGTAACAGATGAAGACACAGTTATCGTCCCCGGTGATATCACATGGGCAATCGACTATAAAGAGGCTTTTGAAGATTTTAAATTTATTGAAAGCTTGCCCGGTAAAAAGCTATTAGGCAAAGGAAACCACGATTATTGGTGGGGTACACTTACCAAAAATCGGAATTTTATAAACGGATGTGGCTTTAAAACAATTGATTTTTTATACAACAACGCATACAAAGTTGAAGACTATATTGTATGTGGTACTCGTGGATGGTACGTTGACGAAAAGCTTCAAAATGGCAATTCTAAGGACGTAGAATATGAAAAAATTGTATTAAGAGAGGCACAAAGACTTAAAATGAGTTTGAATGAAGCAATTAAATTGCGCCTTGATAATGAACAAATTTTAGTATTCTTTCACTTTCCCCCTGTATTTAATACATTTGTTTGCGATGAAATAATCGACATATTATTAGAATACGATATTAAAAACTGTTATTTCGGACACATTCACGGCACATACAATATACCAAGAAATATTTCATATAAAGGGATCAATTTTTCTATTATTTCTTCTGATTATTGCAATTTTGTCCCTATGATAATAATGCCCAACGAGTATTAATTTTTATTTAAATTAAATTATTTTCATTTTGATATTGACATTTTTGATTTTATTATATATAATATTATGGAATAAAAAAATAACCAAGATTTTTGGAGGAATTTGAAATGGCTTTAAAAAGCACAAATAAGATTGAAACCAATCTTTATGAAATTGAATTCGACGTTGACAAGGCAACCTTTGATGCTGCTGTTGAAAAGGTTTACCGCAAAGAGGTAAAAAAGATTTCTATTCCCGGCTTCAGAAAAGGTAAGGCTCCTCGTTCAATCATCGAAAAAATGTATGGCAAGGGTGTATTTTACGAAGATGCAATCAACGAGATTATACCCAATGCATATGAAGAAGCTATGAAGGACACAGAGTTAAAGGTTGTTAGCCGTCCTGAGTTTGACGTTGTAACAATTGATGATAATGGTGTTGTTCTAAAAGCTAAGTTCTATGTAAAGCCTGATGTTACCCTAAAAGCATATAAGGGCATTGAGGTTACAAAGGAGCTTAAGGCTGTTACAGAGGACGATATTAACGAGGTTATCAATTCTGACCTCTCCCGTCAATCAAAGACAGTTGATGTTGAAGGCAGAGCTGTAGAAAACGGCGATATAGCTGTTATTGATTATGAGGGCTTCGCTGATGGAGTAGCTTTCGAAGGCGGTAAGGCTGAAAAGCACAATTTAACTATCGGTTCCGGCAACTTTATTCCCGGCTTTGAAGAACAGATTATTGGTCATAATGCAGGTGAAGAATTTGATATTAATGTTAAATTCCCGGAAGAATATCATTCCGCTGATTTAGCCGGCAAGGATGCAATATTCAAGATAGTTCTCCACTCTATCAAAAAGACTGAGTTACCAGCACTTGATGATGAGTTTGCTAAGGATATGGGATTTGACAATCTTGATGCATATAAGAACGATGTTAAGGCAAAAATCGAATCAAAGAATGAAAAGGCTGCGGACAACTCAGTTGAAGAGCAAATCATAAATGCTCTTATAGAAAATCTTGAGGCTGAAATTCCAAATGCAATGTTTGAAAGCGAAACCGAGAACTTCGTTCGTGACTATGATTCAAGACTTCGTATGCAAGGCTTAGATCTCAACACATTCTTAAAATATACAGGTCAAACTCTCGACGGCATCCGCGAACAGTTTAAGCCAATGGCTGAAAGACAGGTTAAAACACGTCTTGCCCTTGAGAAAATTGTTGAGCTTGAAGGCATCGCTGCTACTGACGAGGAGGCTGAAGCTGAATATGAAAATCTCGCTAAGGCTTATGGCATGACCGCAGATGATGTTAAGAGCTACGTTGAAATTGATGCAATCAAGACAGATCTTTGCGTTAAGAAGGCTGTTGATTTCGTTAAGGAAAACGCTTCAATTACTACAAAATAATTATTACTTAATTACATTTTGTAATGCACGTATAATTTACGTTAACATATTCTCTTTTACCGCTGCTTACAAACGCAGCGGTAATTTGAATTAAGCTTAATTTGACAAAATTCGCTAAAATATTTAATATTAGGAGGATAAATATTATGGCATTAGTACCAGTTGTTGTAGAACAAACAAATAGGGGGGAGCGCTCCTTTGATATCTATTCAAGACTTTTAGAGGATAGAATAGTTTTTCTTTGTGATGAGGTCAATGATACAACTGCTTCTTTAGTAGTTGCACAGCTTCTTTTCTTAGAGGCTAAGGACCCTGATAAAGATATTAATTTATATATAAATAGTCCGGGTGGAAGTGTAAGCGCCGGTTTGGCGATTTATGATACAATGAATTTCATCAAATGCGATGTTTCTACCACTTGTATCGGTATGGCTGCAAGCATGGGAGCTTTTCTTCTCTCCAGCGGAGCTAAAGGAAAAAGGTTTGCTCTTCCTAATAGCGAGATTATGATTCACCAGCCACTTGGTGGAGCCAAGGGTCAAGCAAGCGATATAAAAATTCACGCTGAGCACATTTTAAAAACAAGAGACAAGCTCAATAAAATTCTTGCTTCTAATACCGGAAAGCCATTAGATGTTATTGAGAAGGATACCGAGCGTGACAATTTTATGAGCGCTGATGTTGCTTGCGAATACGGTTTAATCGACAAAGTAATTGATAAGAGAGCTTAAATACAATGGAAAATAATACTAAATGCTCATTTTGTGGGCGAGGCGAAGGCGATGTTGAATTTTTAGTGCCCTCACCGGATGGGAAGGCATATATTTGCCCTATGTGCATAGAGCTTAGCTCTCAAATAATTGATGAATATGATGAGGAAGCGCGTCTTGCTGCTTCTGATGCCGCAAGTGACAAATTAACATTAAATTCAATTCCAACACCTAAAGAAATCAAAGAAATGCTCGATCTATACGTAATTGGTCAAGATAAAGCTAAAGTTGCACTTAGCGTAGCGGTGTATAATCACTATAAACGCTTAATCTACAACGAAAGCATCAAGGATGGCGCCAGTGACGTAGAAATTCAAAAAAGTAACATTCTTTTGATTGGCCCTACCGGTGTAGGTAAAACATATTTAGCACAAAATCTTGCAAAAGCGCTTAAAGTGCCTTTTGCAATTGCGGATGCTACTACTCTTACCGAAGCCGGATACGTTGGTGAGGATGTTGAAAATATTCTTTTGAGATTAATCCAAGCTGCCGATTTTGACATTAGTAAAGCGGAACGCGGAATCATTTACATTGATGAAATTGACAAAATATCACGTAAAAGCGAAAATCGCTCAATAACTCGAGATGTTTCTGGCGAAGGAGTGCAACAGGCACTGCTCAAGATCCTCGAAGGAACGGTGGCTAATGTTCCCCCTCAAGGCGGCAGAAAGCACCCGAATCAAGAGTTTATTCAAATTAACACCAAGGACATTCTATTTATTTGCGGCGGTGCTTTTGATGGATTACAAAGCATCATCGAGGGCAGAAAAGGCAAACAGCTTATGGGCTTTGGCGGTGAGGTTAAGAGCAAGCTCGGTATTAACAACACAAAGATCTTCGAAGATGTATGCGCTCACGATATAGTTAAATATGGATTGATTCCGGAGTTAGTTGGTCGTTTACCTGTAATTGTTGGTCTGGATGATTTAGACGAGGACGCGCTCGTTAAAATCCTGTCATTGCCTAAGAACTCTATTGAAAAGCAGTATAAAAAGCTTTTCGAAATAGATAACGTCGAGTTAGAATTCACCCCAGATGCTTTAATTGCTGTGGCTAAAAAAGCCATTGAACGTACAACCGGAGCTCGTGGCTTGCGCTCAATTATGGAAGAAACGATGACGAATATCATGTTTGAGTTGCCGTCAAATAAAAATATTAAAAAAGTCATTATTCACGATAAATGCATTACTAACAACGAAAGTCCTTCCTTAGTGTACGTTGACTCAGCAGAATAACATACTAAAGCCGAAAGACACATAGTTCTTTCGGCTTTAAACGTAAAATAAGGGGCTGACACATAGCATTAACAAATTGTGAACACTATGTGCAATAATAACAAAAAATCAAGGTTTTCCAAAGGAAACGCCTTGATTTTTTGTTGACTTTGTATAGGTAACGACCACAAAAAACTAATTTGTGTCAGCACCTTATTAATTTTATAAAGCTTTTATCAACTTTGCAATTTGTTCATCTACATCCTTATAACCAATGTTCAAAACACCATCTAAAACATTAGTTTCAGCAGAAAGATATGCAACATAAATTTTTGAGAATGCGTTCTGTGAATCATATTTTACAATACGCTCAGAGTAATCAGAATTAATTTCCTTAGCATTTTTCAGCATAGATTTAGAGAAATCGATGTGTACACAGTTATTTGAAGAACTCAAGTTTACACCGTTTGCTGTTGGTTTAATTTCAATCCTTTTTTCACCATCAAATATTACACTTTCAATAAAGAACTTACCAGTTACAGCAATATGTAGGTTGGAATCTAAAACAGAATAACCCAACTTGTAAATGTTATACAATAACTTAATTAAAGCAAAATTATGATATAAAACGCGAAAATCACTTGTTACGTTTTTACTGAATTTTTGTTTCTTTGTTAATTTACCAAAAAACTTATAACAATAATTATATCTCTTATCAGATGCTAAAGTATCAGTAACAAATATATTTGTTAAATCAATTACACGACTGCTATTTTCAGAAAAAATTCTTTCCTTAGAGAGTCTTTCAAGCTTCTTTATGTATGAACACAATGTATCATAGAAACTACTCTGCTCGTCATTAAGTTGACTTGAAATATCCTTCGAAAAATCAATACCAAAGGAACGAAGTGATGTTAACTTAATTGAACTCAAACGTGCGATAAGTAATTTAATAAATTGATATATGAAAGCATTTTCATAGTTAATGAAAACATCCTCACTTACAACCGAATATGCATTTTTGGGGGTTACTTTTCCGTCATTTAATGACCACAAAGCAGCATCTTCAATTGTCAACTTTACTGAATCCTTGTTAGCGTTTTTTGCTTGTGAAGCAGGCATTATCTCCTGTCTTCCCTCAACGACAACGTAAGGATTGGAAATGATTTTTTTAATAACAAAAATACACTTTCCAACTTCTTCAAGAAAGTCTTCCACAGCAAAATCCGTCGGACTCAATTTAAGAGAACCATTATCAATGTTTTCAAAAACAGATACTATTGATGAGTTGTTGGAAATGATATTCCTTAGCTCATTATTAAACTCATAGAGAAAATCTCTCTTGATATCTGTCATGAAAGCCTCCCATTAATAAAGTTTTTTCTTAATATTAGCAATTTGCTTAACTGATTCTACAAAATTATCCTTACCAAAATTGCTATCAATCAAAGCAACGAGCTTATCAAGATTTTCAGAAACGCTGTCATCAAACGAATTATTTAACTTTCTAACAAATTTATTAGCAAACATTACATCAAGTGCACGATATTTGTTACCTCCGCAAGCAACATAAACAGCTGTAAAGGTATCTAATTGAGCAAATATACGGTCACCAACCTGAATGTCAAAGTTCTCACTGATAAAGTTATAGAGCTCTTCGAATTTTAGCATTTCATCTTCAGAAAGCTTTCCATTTTCATTTTCCTTTGCATCGTTAACGAGCTTGTCAAACTGATTATAAGAAATCTTAATAGGTTCAGTAACACTCTCAGTTTCGATTGGGAAATGCTTTTGTTCAAAATTAATCACAATTGCACGGTCATAAACACGTTCTGTAATTGTGTATGTAGACTCATCTTTATTAGCTGTACCTACAAAATATGTGTTTTCGGGAACATGAAGTTTGCCATCCTCAAGCTTAGCAGGCATCTTTCTACCATTTATTGGCTGCATAAGCTCTACATATCTCATATCAACCGGATATTCCATTGCAGAAATGAAATCAGCAAAGTAGTACTCTATTCTTGACAAGTTAACCTCATCAAGAACAACTGTAGTCATCTTATCTGTTGTATAGTTACTTTCGTAAAGTGTCTTTAAGAATCTTGTTTCCTTAAAGTTGCTGGTAAAGTCATTATAATAACCAACTAAATCGGCTCTGTCCTTCCAAGTTGACTGAACAGGAATAAATTCAGAATCACCGCCAATAAATTCCATGAAACGACGAGGAAGTGTTGACTTACCTGTGCCACTCAAGCCTTCCAAAAGAACTATCTTAGATGTTGCGATGCCGGCAATATAAGAGCGAATAACATCTATATCAAAATAAATTTTATGTACAGTTGCTATATAAGCTTGGAACTTCTCTGCTAAAACATCAAGAGAAGGAGCTTCCGGATAAACCTGTTCTGCATCATAGTTCTCATACTTTTTATCAGACTCTTCAAGTGTTGGGAAAATAGAAATTTTTGCATTAACATCTTCTTCCTTCTTAACAGATATCTCTGTCTTAACAACATTATGAACACTTGAATAAAGCTTAATAATTGCATAAATTGAAACAGTTATAACTAAAATGGCCAAAATTATTGTAATTGCAATAACAAGTAGCGCCTTTAAAGTTATGTTAAGATTTTCATCATCAATGTTTACGTTGTTAGCCCCAACTACAACACCAAAGAATATTACTGCAACAATTGCTATGATTACCACAGCTGCAATTACATCAATAAGTAACTTCTTCAATCTATTGTTATTTATGAACTTCTTGTACGCAGAATTGAAGATGAGTGGTAGAGCCAAAAAGACTGCTACACCTGCTACTAAAATACAAAAACCAATAAATAATACTTTCCATGTAGGTTGTAAAATATTAAATACTTCTTCTGCACCTATTCCAACACAGGAAAGAATTGCTTTAAAGGTTACTTGAATAAAGCCCTCGTTAGCGATAGAGCCGGCTCCGTCAGCAAAAGTCATTGCTAAAAACGTCAATGATAAGTACGCTATAGCAAAAACAAATTTTGTTAACTGAGTCTTAATGGTTGTTTTACCATTATAAACAAATTTGTTCATTGTAAATACCTCTCAAACATATTTTTATATATTTTATCACATAAAAGATTTTTTTTCAATAGACTTGACATAATTTATTTGTATTTTTTAAAAAATTACAATTATTTGTATATATAAAGATTATTTTTTGCACAATTCAAATAAATTAATACACTAATTTGAATTTAGATGGTATCAAAGATTTCACATAATCTTTGCAAAATTTAATTAAAAAATCTCAACTGCACTTTAAACCATGCAGTTGAGATTTGGTCTGAGTAGCGGGATTTGAACCCACGGCCTCTACCACCCCAAGGTAGCGCGCTACCATCTGCGCTATACCCAGAATTATCAATAGTTGTATTATATCACACAAGTTTTAAGAAGTCAATATTATTTTTATCAAATGTGCATTTTATTTGCAAAATTTAATCATAATAGTTATTGAAATCTTTGCAGATTTCAATAATATGTTTTAGGAGTTTTTATGAACAAGCAACCAAATCATTGTATTAAATGCACCGTTGTTTCCTGTGCAAACCACGCAAAAAATGAGAATTATTGTGCTTTGGACACCGTAAGCATCGGTACTCACGAGTGTAATCCTACTGTTTCTCAGTGCGTTGACTGTGAATCCTTTGTTCTTGACAACAAGTCACATAACAGCTGTAAATAGCCAATAAAGAGCTGTCGCCTTTACCAATTCAGATTGCTAAGGGCGACAGTTTTACTTAATTCAAAACATTATTTTACTTTGTGCAATTTTTAATACCGATATAGAACAAATTATTTGTGTTTCTAACAGATTTCTGTTGCTTTTTAGGTAGCTTTTTTATAATTTTTTTAACAAAAAGATTTAAGTGACTGATGGTTTTATAAACTAAAAATCTTATAAAATATGATATATAAGATAACAAAATGCTTATTAATTTTCCCAGCGTTATCCTGTAGATGACAAATCCAATTAAATTGCCTATCAATATATACCATCTTACCGTTCCATTATTTACGCCGAAAACAAAAATGGCAATCAAAACAGAAGCTATTACAAAGAAAATTATATCTGATAAACATAACAGAATTTTATTTAGCTTTTCATTCCATTTGTTATTTTTAATCAAAATTTCTCTTTTGTCCTTAATATTTAATTTTTTGAATCCGAAAATCAACCCGACAATTGAGGTAAAATCATAAACTAATCCGAGAAAAGCACCGAAGATAAATGAATAAAAAACTATTAATATTTGATTTATCAAATTTACTTCCATATTATTTGAATATATCAGTTATGCCCTTTTTCTTTCTTGTTGTTTTTTTAGCATAATAAAACAAGCCATTGATTGAACCGTTTAAAATCAGTTCTCCGTTTTCTGAATTGAATTTTTCAATTTTTAAATTTTCACCCTCTATGGAAACCCCCGAATTTTCCGTTTGTACAACTATTTCCGCTTCATCAAAGCTTGACACATCTGATATCCCCGTCATTTCCATTCTTTTTCTCGACTTGATTAAAACATCATGCTTAAGCTCTTCATCTGGTCCTAACATATACATTACTCCTTATGCTTACTTGTATATGATATGAAAAAAAGCCCGAATATATTACTCGGGCAACACCTCATATAATTCAGAGGCATCATTTTTTCTTACTACTTCACGAACATCAAGAACTCTAATTTTCAGTTTTTTTTCTCCAAACGCAATTTCAACAATATCGTTTTCCTTCACATCATACGAAGCCTTAACAACTCGACCGTTTACTGAAATATGCGATGCATCACATGCCTCATTAGCAACTGTACGTCTTTTTATAATTCGTGATACCTTTAAAAACTTATCAATTCTCATAATTCTACCCGGCAAAAAATACAGCCTGCGTATTGTTAAATACGCAGGCCAAAATTATGCGTTAACCTTATCTTTAAGTGTTTTTCCTGCAGAGAACTTAACTTGTTTAGAAGCAGCTATTTCAATAGCTTCTCCTGTTGCAGGGTTACGACCAGCCTTAGCTGCTCTATCCTTAACCTCAAATGTACCAAAGCCGATAAGTTGTACCTTATCTCCGTCAACGAGTGCCTTTTCAATAGCAAGCATAACTGCGTTAACTGCTGTTTCGGCATCCTTCTTCTTCAAATTAGCTTCTTTAGCTACGATTTCGATTAAATCTGTCTTGTTCATTGGTTTTATCTCCTCTTATCTTTTTACCGAACAAATATCGGCTTTCTGTGATTTTATTATAACACTCTTTTCTTAGAATTTCAAGGGTTTCAAGAAATTTTTACAAAAAAATCTGTTTTTTTTTGCTTATTTTGGACACTTTACCTATTTTATGATAGAAATTTAAGCTTTTTAAGTACAGATTTAAGCTTTTCACCATGAGGAATCAATAATATTTCCTCCTCTGTGACGGTTTTGCTTTTAGTAATTAAAAACAGATAACCTATTGCCGCTATCATAATGCATAATATTGTGGCAATTTTTTCAGGAATTAAAAAAGAGAGTCCAAAATAAATCAATGCGCTTGCTACAATAGATACAGTAGCACAGGCAAGCGGCATTCCGAAAGACTTGCTGATATTGGGTAAACCTCCCACATATTTCACTGTAAAGAAAATATTAAGTGTAGAAGCTGTTAAATAACATAATACAGTACTGATAGGCGCTCCGTAAATGCCTATTCTCTCAAGTAAAATGTAATTTGAAACCAGCTTGACCACTGCACCGGCAATCATCGAAATTATTGGTAACGCTTGCTTACCGGCAGTATTCAAGAAAGCATTAGTAGACGAAATCAGTCCTAAAAATACCACCGAAATTGCAGCTATCGATAACCATGGAGCGGCTCTTTCCACTGAATCAGCCTTAAACATCAACAAATCCAATATGGGATATGCAAATATTCCTAATCCCATAGCACAAGGGATTGCAATTAAATTAATAACTCTTAAGCTGAAAGAACGCATCTTTGCGCTTGCTTCATAATCCTTTGCTTCGTATGATGCTGAAATCATTGGTACTAAAGCGTTGGCTATAGGATAAAACAAAACTGTTGGTAAGTTACACATAGAAATAACTAAAGATGTATAATCTCCGTAATATATTCTAACAAGAGTTTCTTCCAAGCCGTGAGCCAAAAGTCTTCCTTGTACCATAAATGTATCAATTATTACTGTTAATGATAATACAGCAGAGCTGATAGTAATGGGTATGGCGATTTGCATTAGCTCCTTAAACAGTTGCGATACACTTTTACAATTATCGTCCTCAATTACGCAATTAGAATTATTTGAGTTTAACTCTAAAAGATAGAGGTTATTACGTTCCTTGTCTTTGAAAAAAAGCTTTTTAAAGTATAAAAACACCATGCCGAAAAAGACACCAACGGTAACGCCTAAAATTGTAAAGGCTGCAACAATGTGGTCATCATAACCCATTGCTCTTGCCCACAGGGCAAATCCGACTCCGACAAGCATCTTGCATGCGGCTTCAATAAACTGAGAAATTGCTGTTGGCTGCATAAGCTGATAGCCTTGAAAAAAGCCTCTAAAGCAGCTGCTTAAGCATACAAATAGAATTGTAGGCGCAATGGCGATTATACAAAGTGTCGTTTTTTCTGCGGAAATAAAATTAGCAATATTTGATGAAAATAATATCATTATCGAAGCAAAAATCGCACCTAATATCAAGAAGACGACAATTGCCACATCGAATATCTTTTTTGCTTCCTTAAATCTGCCCTTTGCTCTGCTTTTTGACACCATTATAGACAACGCTACCGGCAGGCCGGCAGTTGAAATTACATACAAAAAGGCATAAATTTCGTATGCAGAGCTATAGTATCCTGCACCTACACTACCAACTACACGGTTTAAAGCAATTTTAGAAATAAGTCCTACTGCCTTCACCAAAACATTCGCTATTGTAAGTACAACAACTCCTGAAAAAAACATATTTACGGTCGATTTTCTTTCGACTACTGTATTTCTTTCCTTCAAAGTGTGTCCTCTTCTATTTCTTACCTAAAAATTCGGTATAAAGAGAATTTTTAGGAATATACTCATACTTAATTTCATCCAAGCCGGAAAACTTTTCAATTAAATTCTTCGCTTTATCATAGTATGTACTATTTTCATTTACCTCTGATAATACCTCGAGAATATAGGGCTTAAGCAAAAACAACTCATAACCCATGAATGAATCTAATTGAATTGTACAAATATTTTTGTTTGGAAAAATATTCTTATCTTCGTTTTCTCTTACGGTTTCCCACAAATAGAACGTAAAATCAGCATTGGCACCTCTAAACTTTCTATCTCTGACAAGGCGACGCACTAATCTTATCTCATCGCGAGAAAACAGTGTTCCATTCAAGCAAACATCCTCATTTACATTGATGAATACACCTATAAACTCATCGTCAAACAAAGACGTTACCTCGGGATAAACCGCTTGTATGCCCTCATAAAGTAAAACCTCATCTTCAGTTATATAATGGGCATTATATCCCACTCTTGACTGAGTAATAAAATCAAAAATCGGTACTTTAATATTGTTGCCCGGTTTGGCCTTACTAATGCACTCTTTGAGTAGGTCCAAATCAATAACATCTACTGAATCATAGTCGATTTTTTCATTTTCCTTGATGGTTCTTCCATCATCACGCTCTAAAAAGAAATCATCTATTGAAATAACGGTTACCTCTTTTCCAACCTCGTGATAATCGCCTATAATTTTATTAGCAGTAGTGGTTTTACCTGAGCAGGTAGGTCCGGACAATAATATGTTTATTATTTTGCTGCTTGTAATTTTCTTTGTTGCTTCATCTAATCTTTTTTCGAAATCAATTTCACAAGCATTAACAAAATCAATTTTATCTTGTTCACTTTTGAAGGCTATATTAATTGTTTTCATCGTTCGATCTCCCTTCAAAAAAATTAATTATTTTGCAGTTGAAATTTTGGTTGTCCTGCAAATATTCATATGGATATTTGTGTGAAAATATTCTCAATATTTCTCTATTTTCACCATTTTTTCTAACAAGCTTGGTTGTTGCACCGGCACCTATTCCAAAAACAGTATGCTCATCACTCATCATCAAAACATTGTATGCACCGATTGCTTCCGGCTTGGCATAACCAACGTTTTCCAAATCCGATATTGTATTTTTTTGGCGATACATATAATATGGAATATATCCGTTTTCAATAAGAGTGCTGTAAGAATAGTCAACGCTATTTATAGCACATTCGCCATCTAAATTATAAATACCTTTATCGTCCTGCAAAGCTTGGGCAGATTTTTTTACTGAAAATGAGTGAACCGTTATATTGTGTGGTGACAGCTCAATAATTTTATCAAGTGTATTCTTAAAGCTTTCAAAGGTATCACCATCCAATCCTGCAATCAAATCAGTATTGATAACCGGTATACCGCTTTTACTCACAAGCTCATAGGAATTAAAAAAGTCATAAGATGAGTGACGTCTGCCTATATTCTTAAGTACTTCGTCATTTAAAGACTGTGGATTAACACTAATTCGGTTAACACCGTATTTTTTTATGACTGAAAGCTTCTCTACGGTAATTGTATCGGGTCTGCCCCCCTCTACTGTAAATTCAACTAAACTCTGCTTATCTATACACTTATCAACTATTGCCAAAATTCTTTCCAACTGTTCACAAGACAGAGTTGTTGGAGTACCGCCGCCAATATAAACGGTAACAATCTTTAGTCCCAGACGATTTATAAGCTCAAATGTATCATTTAGCTGTTGAATAATTTTATCAACATAATTTGGAATTAGCTTAAATAATTTGTCAGTTGCATATGAGATAAACGAGCAATACGTGCATCTTGTCGGACAAAACGGAATGGAAATATATACACTACAGGTTGAATTATCGTATTTGTTTATTATTTGCCTTTCATTAATTGCTACCTGTATGGCAAGCTTAGCCTTTTCAGCTGAAAGAATATATTTATCCTTCAAAATGCTATATGCCATTTCATTACCGTATTTATCTATAAGCTCCGATGCTACAGCCGAAGGCCTAATTCCCGTTAAAAGTCCCCAAGGCGGAAGATATCCTGTTAAATCCGAACAGGCTCTAAATATTGCGTGCCCTATACAGGTTTTCGATATTCTTTCGTACTTATCGCAGTCATTAAATCTTTCAAAGTGCTCACTTGTTACAGCTTTTCCGTCATAAACAAGCTGAACTTGACAGCGAATACCATTACTCTCATCCTTTGCAATAACCGTTAATTCTCCTCTTGGAGCATCCTCGTGAACAGGGAATTTTTCCCCGCGAAAAAACATCATGCAAAGAGATTGCACATACAGGCTATTAATTTTTCCTTCTAATTTCAATCTCATTGCAATGTCCTTTCAAATTATCTTGTACCAATCACTCTTGTTACTCTTATTACGTCTTTAATTCCTCTAATTCGATTAAGTATCGAATTAAAATGCTCAATATCTCTGCAAGAAATAGTCATACTGATAATTGTTGTATCTTCTACGTTTTTCGTGTTAATTGATACTATGTCGACTCTTAGCTCCGAAAGTGCCATGGAAATTTCAGCAAGAATTGACATTCTGTTTGTAACTAAAATCTGAATTGATGAATCATATGCTGACTTATAAGAGCCGCTTGAAGGAGTATCCCATTCTGCCTTAACAAAACGTGTTGCGTTTTCTTCGTGAGAATAAGCATTTTTTACATTGGGGCAATCTGCTTTATGAATCGAAATGCCATATCCCTTTGTAATAAAGCCAATAATATGCTCTCCGGGTAAAGGATTGCAGCATTTAGCGAACTTAACAACGCAGCCATCTTCACCGTCAACAATAACACCACCGGTTGACTTTTTCTTTCGCTTGTTGGTGCTTGGCTCGACAAAGGAAAACGGTATTTCCTTTACCTCTTTGTCTTTATAGATTTTTTCGTATTCATCCTTAATTTTCGTTGTTACCTTAGAAAGAGCTAATCCTCCATACCCAAGTGCATTGTAGAAATCATCAACATCATTCATATTAAAGCGCTTTGAAACACTGAGAATTATACTGTTCATTTCTTCCTCTGTGCAATTACGCTTTATTCGCGAAAATTCTTTATCAATTATTGCCTTACCAACAACAATGTTTTCGGCTCTTTTTTCCTTCTTAAACCACTGTCTAATCTTATTACGCGCCTCACCGGTCTTTACAATGTTAAGCCAATCTCGGCTAGGTCCTTTTGAAACATTAGATGTAATAATTTCAACAATATCACCGTTTTTGGGCTCTGAATCAATTGGAGCTATTCTTCCGTTTATTTTAGCCCCAACCATTTTGTTACCGACACCTGTGTGTATAGTGTAAGCAAAGTCTATCAATGTAGCTCCCTTAGGCAGCGTAATTACATCGCCTTTTGGGGTAAAAACAAAGGTTTCATCGTGGAAAATATCAATTTTGAATGCGTGCATAAAGTCTTCAGCATCTATCGCTTCGTTCTCTATGTCAATAAGCTTAGAAATCCAATCAAGCTTATCATCAATTTCGCTACTTGATTTTTCTCCACTCTTATATTTCCAATGCGCAGCAATGCCGTATTCGGCTATTTGGTGCATCTTTCTTGTTCTTATTTGAACTTCAAAGGGAATACCGTCTTTACCGATAACCGTTGTATGTAATGACTGATACATATTAGGTTTAGGTGTTGAAATATAATCCTTAAATCTTCCAGGTACCGACTTGAACATCTCATGGATTAAACCAAGAACAGTATAACACTCTAATTCAGTATCAACTATTATTCTAAGAGCGTAGAAGTCATAAATTTCATCAAAGCTCTTGTTTTGATTGTACATCTTACGATATACACTATAAACGGTTTTTACACGACCGCCCAAACTAAAAACAATATTGGTTGATTTAAGCATCTCGGAAACCTGAAGCTTAATATTTTCGATAAAGTTTGCATTTTCACCGTACTTCTCTTCAATATGGCTCTTTACCTCTTCATAACCGAACGGATCCAAATATTGAAGCGCATATGATTCAAGCTCCTGCTTAAGCTTTTGCATACCGAGCCTATGAGCAAGTGGCGCATAAACGTGCATTGTCTCAAGAGCTGTTGCTCTTCTTTTCGCATCCTTTTTAACGTATAGAGTACGCATATTATGCACTCTGTCGCAAAGCTTAATAAAAATGACTCTTATATCCTTTGACATAGCAAGAAGCATTTTTCTGATGCTTTCAATTTGTGCTTCTTCCTTGTCCTCAATATTAATTGACTTGATCTTAGTAACACCGTCTACCAAAAGAGCTACATCAGAGCCGAAAAGTCTAGTTATTTCCGTTAAATCTGTCTTGTCGGGACAATCCTCAACCGTATCGTGCAAAAAGGCTGCACAAATTGAGTCGGTATCTAAGCCCAATCCAGCGACGATTTCTGCCACATTAACAGGATGCATAATGTAAGGCTCACCACTTAATCTAACCTGACCCTCGTGCATTTCCTTAGCATATAAAAACGCCTGTTTAATTTTATCAACATCATAGCTTCTGCCGGTTTTACCTAATATCTCTAAAAGCGGCTTGATTTCTATATATTTTTCCTCTTCCATGTCACTTCACCTACTTTTTTGGGTACATAGATTTAAGTTTTTTTAGTATGTTAGATTTTTCAAGATTAGTTTTATTCTTAGCAAAGCCGATATGAAACGCAAAGGTTACATCATCAAGCTCTTCTATGTTAATTATATTAAGCTCTCTGAAAATCTTAATAATGAACTTTAGCTTAACGTAGTTAATACTCGAACTTGGCTCTTGTCTTAATATATCGGTTAATAGTCTTGAAATTCTATAAGTTTCCTTGCCCATTCTTGCACTTGATAACAAGAGGCTATATACTTTGACAAAGTCATCTCTTGAAGGAATGATGTACTCGGGAGCAAGTAAGGATTCGCCGTTCTTAGCGCTTTCATACGCCTGTTCATTAACAAGCTCAAAATGAATATTCCTTTCGCTTGGTCTTATGTCCTTTATGCTGATTTGAACACTTGAAACACCGTTAAATTCATTGATGTCAAGATTAAACGCTAAATCCACCTCATCACCAACAGAAAAACCAAACTCTTGCGGAGTAGTAGAAAAAAGCATTGCAGTAAAGACATAACCGTCCTTCACTATACTCAGCTTTAAATGTCTGTTCAAGCCAACGGGCGTAATTTCACTTAGCAGTGTGTTTCTCAGTGCAAAGACAGGAGTTGGATTAGAAACGCCATACGGCTCTAAGCAACAAAGCTCTTCAGCAAAAGCGATGTTAATATCGCTTGTGTCAAGCTCGTAATCTATTTCCAAAATTTGCTCAGGCTCTGAGCCTGCAAAGCACTTTTTGGCATATGCTTCCATTCTGGATCTGAACTCATCCAAATTTTTTCTTTTTATACTCAACCCGGCTGCAAGCTCATGTCCACCGAATTTTTCAAGCAAATCATCGCACTCGGATAAAGCGTTAACCAAATTCATACCACTAACGCTTCTTCCTGAGCCTTTTCCCATAGCTTCCATATCATTAGGATCATCGTTTCCCTCGAAGGAAATAAGTATGGATGGCACTCCATATCTATCGGAAACCCTTGATGCCACTATTCCTATTACACCGTGGTGCCAATCACACTCATCAAGAACTATTACACTTTTGTCGGAATAGCCTCTGCTTTCTACAAGCTCATATGCCTCCTCGGCAATTTTATTCTCGGTGGCTTGTCTTTCGCGGTTAATTTCACAAAGCTGCAATGAATAATCATTAGCCTTTTTTTCATCCCTTGCCAAAAACATATCAACAGCTATGGATGCTGAGCTAATTCTGCCGGCGGCATTAATACGCGGGGCTAATGTAAATCCGACAAAGCCGGATGAAAGCTTTTTCTTCTGCTTGTATTTAGATGTAGTCTTTCCTTCTCCGTTTCTACAATTGTTTATCAAAGCCGCTAATCCGATTTTATCAGTATTCTCAGCCCTGTTCAAGCCCAAAGAAATAAGTATTCGGTTTTCGTCAACAACAGGCATAACATCGGCAATAGTTCCAATGGCTGTTAAATCGGAATATTCATAAGCTACGCTTCTTACAGCATCAATCAGCTCGCATTTTTTAAGCTTATTTTCTATGGCACATAACAGTTTAAATGCAACACCAACTCCTGATAAGCTTGGAAACGGATATGTAGTATCGTGTCTTTTTGGATTGATCACAGCTATCGCACGCGGCAATGTGTCAGTACACTCATGATGGTCAGTAATAACCATATCTACGCCTAAAGAAGACGCATATTCGGTCTCAGAAATAGCAGTGACACCTGTATCAACAGTAATAATTAGTTTAGTGCCATTACTGTGAATTTTATCAATAGCACCGCAAGATACACCGTAACCCTCACCTTTTCTGCAAGGAATATAATAATCAACGATAGCTCCTGCTTTTTCAAGATACAAGTAAAGAATGCTGACAGATGTTACACCATCAACATCATAGTCACCGTAAACGGTAATTTTTTCTTTGTTATTTATAGCCGAGATTATTCTGTCAGATGCAATATCCATATCATTTAATAGAAATGGATCGTGTAAAATCTCTTGACTTTTTTTAATAAATGCTTCTGCTTTTTCAACAGAATCATATCCTCTGTTAACCAAAATCGCAGATAATGGTAATGAAACACCAAGTCCACATGATATATCGTTAACAAGGCTTTCATTTTGCGAGAAGCCCTTTACGTTCCACTTTTTGTTTAGAGTATTAATCATATTTTCCTTTATTCAAAATTGATAATGCTATATTAATGCCATCAATGGCGGCACTCATTATTCCGCCGGCATAGCCTGCACCTTCTCCACCGGGATAGACATTTTTGTCGTTCAGCATGTTATATCCCTCGGTTCTAAGAATTCGTATAGGAGCTGAGGTTCTTGTTTCTACACCGGTCAATATTGCATCATTAGCATTAAAACCTTTTATTTTTTTACCGAATTTTTCAAAGCCAAGCTTTAAATAATCACTAACTAAGCTTGGAAGCACCTTGTTTAAGTCACAAAGCTCTGTATAGCCATTCATATATGTTGGCAAAATCCTGCTTGGCTCACTTTTCACTTCTCCCCTGTAAAAATCACCAAGAGTTTGAACAGGCGCTCTATAAGTTTTACCGGTCAAAGCAAAAGCCTTTTTTTCAAGATTTTTCTGAAAAGCTATTGCATCTTTTGGAGTGTTACCATAATCCTCACGATTAATTTGAACTGCTATTGCAGAGTTTGAGTTAATGCCGTTACGTGAGTGGTGACTCATACCATTAACTACTATGGACTCCTCTTCGCTTTGTGCAGCTACCACCTCTCCACCCGGACACATACAGAAGGAATAAACTCCTCTATCCCTTTCTCTGTACGAAACATTGTAGCTTGCTGCCCCTAATCTTGGATCATTGGCACTTTCGCCATACATAGCTTCATTAATATCAGCCTGCAAATGCTCAACTCTTACGCCAACAGAAAAGGGTTTAGGCTCAATAGCAACTCCTCTTGAAAGCAAATAATCATATGTGTCTCTTGCACTGTGTCCAATAGCTAATATAAGAGAGGAATACGCAAAATTACCGTTATTTGTAACAGCTATTCCGTTTTCATATGATATAAGCTGTGTGTTATAATGTATTTCTCCACCCAGGCGCTCTATTTCACTTGCAATGTTCTTAATAACATTTCTTAACAAATCCGTTCCTATGTGAGGCTTAGCATTATACATAATGTCATTTGGAGCACCAAACTCACATAAGGTTTTTAACACAAAAGCACATTTGGGATCATTAATTCCGGTAGTTAACTTTCCGTCAGAAAATGTTCCTGCACCGCCTGCACCAAACTGAATATTAGTTTGCGATGACAACACTTTAGTTTTATAAAATTCATCTATTGCCTTTACTCTTGCATCAACATCTCCGCCACGTTCCAAAACAATAGGGTTAAGACCTGCTCTTGCAAGCCCTAAGGCACAGAACATTCCGCAAGGTCCGAAGCCAACAACTACGGGAGGATTTTGAGGTTTTTTTCCTTTTACGGAAAACTCAACCTTTTCTTCGTTGAATAGCTTAATACCAAATTTGCTAAAATCAATTTCTTTTCCCTTGCTTTCAACCTCGGCACATACAGAACAAACAAATTTTATACTCGGCTTGTGTCTTGCATCAATAGACCTTTTATAAATATAAATTTCACCGGAAATTGAAAGGGCACGCGTCTTTTTAATACGTGCCCTTGCAATATCAAATATTTCTTCATCTAATGCAGTTGATGGTACTATTATTTGTTCAACTAATATTTTCATTTTGCAGCCTTAACGTGAACATTTACCTTTATCAATTGGGGATTTTTCACCTCAACTGAAATATCGTCATCAACATATACCTTATGCGCCATAACCGTATAATCGCCGCTTTTTTCGATTTTTTCAGCATCAATCTCTACGATTATATCATTTTTTTCAACATCCACTAATTGACTGTTAGTTCCTGTTAAAACAACGCTTACATTATCAGCAGTAATATTAAATTGTTCGGTAGCATTAACAATATTAACTTGAATATCATTAAATTCCTTATCAATCTTTGTTTCGTCAGTTTCGGTAACATATAACCACAGGGTCACCGATAGGAGCAAGGAAATTATGATAGTAATTATTCTTCCAGCCTTGCTTTTTTGAGGAGGCTCCTCCTCAATTAAGTTCATATTGGAAATATCTATTTCAGTAGTTTTAGTAAACTTATCCATATTTCTCCTTAATCTGAGTTCTTAGAATTAAATTTAACCTTTTTCTTGGAATCACTTGAACCGTTAATTAAATATTCCTGTAAAGTGTTCTTCATAGATGTCTTAGTGAAGTTTCTGTAAATGTTTCCTTCATGCGCTATAGAAACAATTCCTGTTTCCTCAGAAACAACAACAGCAACACAGTCGCTGATTTCACTGATGCCTATAGCTGCTCTATGTCTTGTACCAAGATCTCTAAACAAGTCTCTGTCAGGCTCAAGAGGTAAAATACAAGCAGCAGAATGGATACGATTATTTCTTATAATAACAGCTCCATCGTGTAATGGCGCCTTATTAAAGAAGATACTTTTTAAAAGGTTGCCGCTAAATTGAGCATTAACAACTGTGCCTGTTAAGATAATATCGCCAAGCTTGGTATTTCTTTCAAAAACAATTAATGCTCCTGTTTTTGTTTTTGCAAGATCGAAAACAGCCTCGGTAAATTCTTCAATTAAAGCACCCGTCAATGTTCCGTTTCTCTCGCTAATATTCTTAATACCCTTAATAGAGGTACCTCCAACCTTTTCAAGAGCAGAACGAAGCTCGGGCTGGAATATAATTGCTATTATAAGAATTCCGGACCTAAAAAGGTTATTAAAAATGAATTGCATTGCATGTAGATTCAACGCCTCGCAAATAATTAAAGAAACAAACAGCAAGCCGACACCAAGCGCAAGCTTACCAGCGCGTCTTTCCTTAATAAACTGATAAACACTGAAAATTACAATTGTAAGACAAGCTATATCTAAAAAATCAAAAAAATCAAAGACAGTGAAGAGTCTTAATATATGCTTTAACCACTCCATATGAATGCTCCTTAAAAATTTAACAGAAAATCACTAAATTGTGATACAGATTTAGTATATCACACATTTTTAATCTTGCCAAGAGTTTTTTATTTATTTTTAAATAAATAATTGAAAAAACAGTCTTTTTTTCAAAGGCTACAAAAATTAAAGCCGAATTTTATGTTAAATCAGCTTAATTCCGCCAAAATCGAACACTCCCCCAAGGGAAATTTGCACAACATTAAAATTCAAGCTCGAAATCAAGCTTTTAATTTTTTTATAATCCACAAGCTTGTTAAGTTCGCCGAAAATGTAAATTTTATTACCGCACACACCTGTTGCACCACCAATAAAACCGCAATTATAGCCTTTCAATTCTATGTTACTATTATCTATAAGCAATACATTTTTACCTATTTTCCTCATTGCATTAAAAACTGACGCATCTGATGTTATTGCGTCATTTTCGTCAAGTACGAGTGTTGAACAAGCAGAATAGCCCTGTTTTACATTTTGAACCATATATCCGTGTGCATCGGCATACTCTAATATTTCTTTTGCAACATATTTTTTATTGCAAAAAATGGTTTTTCCCATAACTAAAGCATTTAAGGAAACATCATAAGGGTACTCTTTTTTGCACGCTGCCGAAACAAAACACACATTATAATCTAAGTCTTTTAAAATGTCAAAAATATGGTTGCATTTTACATAATCTTCATAACAAAAAATAGTGTTATCTAATATACAAAACAGCATATCTGCATGCGAGGACACAGGAGTGTCAAGCTTATAATAAGAAGGTAGTGGAATAACCTTTATGCCCGTTTTCAGCTCAAATTCATTTGCAATTTCGCTACTAATAAGCGCCTTCATAGCTTCTCCTTAATAATATGAAAAAAGACCGTTAATTTTAACGGTCTTGGTTTTCAAAAGATTAGATAGCACGGGTAACCTTGCCTGAACGAAGACAACGAGAACATACATTAACTGTCTTGTTTGTGCCGTTAACTACCGCTTTAACTTTTCTGATGTTTGGTTTCCAAACTCTGTTTGTTTTGCGATTTGAGTGAGAAACGTTGTGTCCGAAAGAAACACCCTTTCCACATACTGAACAAATAGCCATCCTTTACACCTCCGTTTAAGTAGATATAGTTACTACCAAAATTCACGTTTTGTATTATAGCATAGTATTTTTTTAATTGCAATAGCAAAAGTAAAATTTTTTTATTTTTTTCTAATTTTTTTCATTATATGCTCATAAGATATACCGTATTTGTCGGCAATATCCTTAGCATAGCTCTTACCATCGGGTTTTTGACGAATAATTTTAAAGCTTCTCTGCCCTTCCTCAATACCGGCAACAAGAGTGTCGATTTTTGCACCGCCGTTTTTTTGGCATCTTTCGTTAATATCATCTATCATAGCGGAAAGCTCATGTAAGTGAGTGGAAAAAATGCCTCTGCATCCTACCATAGATATACCGCTTAGAATTTCTGATGCTATGTAAGAAGCCTCGTATGAGCCGGTAGAGGACAAGGACTCATCAAGTAAGACTAAGCTATGTTCGGTTACATAGTCAAATATCTCGTCAAGTCTTGCACACTCTTCTCCTAAACGACCTTTATCAATTGTGTCGTCTGCGCCGGATGGGAAATGTGTGTAAATACCGTCAACAGGGCTGATAATTGCGCTTTCACAGGGCACGCACAAGCCAAGCTGACAAAGCGCAAAGGTCAAACCAACAGCACAGGTAATTACCGATTTTCCTCCACGGTTTGGACCTGATAAAACATAAAAGACGCCATCATCATCAAAAGCAAAGTCATTTTGTATCATTTGCTCCTCGACTCTTGTTGCAACTGCCGGATTATAAATACCCTTAACATCAAAGACCTTATTTTCCATAGGCATAATTACAGGATAGCACATTGGATTAGCTTCGGTAAGCAATTTAATTAACTCAACACCCTTAACTAAAAATTCAATTTCCGGCATAAGCTTAATAAGAAAATCCGCATTTTCAAGAATATAGGTATGCACAACACTTTTCCAAGAGCGCATTGATGATTTAAATACAGTATTCAGAGCATTATTAAACGCGTTAGATAATGCGCTTTGCTGATTATCAGATTGTCCTTTTTTAAATGGGACAAGTGATGCTATACAAGTATATTCATTGCTTTTAAAATCAAGCCTTAAGATCTTTTGTAACAGTTCACCCGACTTAAAATACTCGTTATTTACGCTCAACACACCTGCTGACTCAGGGTGCAGCCTACCGTCAAGGTTTACGCCGATAGTGACGCTTTTAACCTCTCTTACTCTTGATGTCAGCTCTTTTAAGCGTTGATTTAGCTCATTATAGTAGTCACTTTCTGTTAGTTCAATTACCAAATTGGCAAGCTCATTAAATGCCTTGCTCTTAAGGGTTGACATTAGCGGCTTCAAGCCATCATACAAAAGCTCCAAGCAAGATACATAAAGCTCTATTTCAGTTATGCTATATAGGTATGTATCAGAGGTTTCATTATCAATAGTCAGACGACGGAGCTCGGAAATGTCGCTTAAAATGGGATTTACCTTAATCAGAAGCTTACATAGCTCATCATTTTCAAGCAAGTCCTTGAAAACCTCTTGTCTATATTCAATAACAGCCTTATCTGTTGTAAAAAAATCGCAAAGACGGCTGTTTTTCAAATTCAAAATTGAATTCAGACCTAATTCTTCCAAGACCTCGTCAGATATATTAGGGTTACCCTGACAATTATTCTCTTGCATTTGCGGATCAGGGTAAATTAAGCTAATTTCTCTTTTTTGCATTTTTCCTCCTAATATGAATGAATACGTTATTATAATAACATAAAATTGTTGATTTGAAAAGTAGAATTTGTTAAATAAATTAAAAAGCCGTTAAAAAACGACTTTTTAATCATTGTTCGTATTTTTTTTGCTTGAATCCTTTTTAAAATATTTTTCTTTAATCAATTTATTAAGAATATTAAAAAAGGTTTTCTTGGTCTTATCATCAGTTTTTAAAACGCCCTTTAAAAAGCTCTTTTTATCAGATGCGATATCAGTTAAGGTAGCAGTATCATTTGCAGTCAATATTTTATATAATGCCTCCACAAACTCTACTCTTTCTTTGTCTGTAAGCGTTCCAACCCAGCTATTTAATGTGTCATGAAAATCAACTGATGCTTTAGACGGATTTAATGCGTCGACGAATTTCTTGCCTAAAACCTCCCACGTAAAAGCATCATGCTGATATAAGCCTTTTGCATTGCTTTTAACGTACATCATATTTTCCATTGAATCAAATATAGCACCTATAATTGCGCCTTGCGGGCAAATTTTATAGAGCTTGGGAGCTATCGGATTGCTTTTTTCTGCCTCCAAAAAGCTTTGTCTAAAGCCCGGGCCGTCAAAATTGTAAACTGCTTCAATTTTATTTTGTTGCTTTTTGTCTACCTTTAATGATGAATATGCTGCAAGATTACCGCCTTTAGAGTGTCCGCAAACATAATAATGCTCTTTGTTACCTCTCGAAATTACCGAGGAAAGATAATCTACTGCTTGCTTTTGCGCAGGAATTGGAGTAAAGAAAGCCATATTAAAGTCTTCCTTCCATCCTATAATTGTATCATCAGTGCCTCTGAACGTTATTACAGTTGTACTTTTACCTATATCAAAGCACATTGCCGAAAACTGTTTTTCGGCTTTTATGTCAATTTCGTTAACAAAGCCCCTTGCTAACACTTCAGCAAATCTATTTGATGATGCAGATAATCTGAACAATTCTAAAATTGATTCGGTAGGTATGATTGCGCCTAATTTATTACTATCATAATGTAATGAAAAATATTTTTCTGCAAGTACAGACAGAGGAATTCCCTTAGAGGCAATGGATGCAGGAACTAAATCCTCAAACGGAACATATGAAAGCTCTGCAAAAATCAGTGCATCTATTTCATTAAATGAGCAATCACTAAAGGAAATATCTCCTCTCCATTTTACATAATCAATTATATTAGCCATTTTATCACCTCTTCAACTATATTATACTAACTCGAATTTTCAAAGTCAACATTTTTAAGTATTTTTTAAGTTTTGTTAATATAATTGACTTATATGCACAAATAAACATAAAAAATCATTGTAAATAAGTATAAATTGCCCAAATCAGTTGACAAAAATGCTGAATTGTGTTAATATTATAAAAGAAATAAGAAGGGGGGATTTTATGGCTTTCGGTGTTACGTTTAAACGATATGAGAAAAAGTATCTTATAAACAGTGAGCAATATGAAGCTTTAAAAATCGAAATAGATAAGCATTTCGTCCCCGATGAATATGGTGAAACTAAAATTTGCAATCTTTATTATGATACACCAAATTATCTGACTATCAGAAGGTCGATTGAAAAGCCTGTCTTTAAGGAAAAGCTTCGCTTAAGAACCTACGGTGTTCCGAATGATACAACCACCGCTTTTTGTGAAGTAAAGCGAAAATTTAAGTCAGTTGTCTATAAAAGACGCATACATTTGCCATATGTTGATGCTTTAAAGTATTTAAATAAAAATTATGATAAATTTGATGACACTCAAATTTCAAGAGAAATTAAATATTTGCTTGATTTTTACGGTACTTTAGAGCCAAAATTTTACATTTCTTATGATAGGTGTGCTTACTTTTACAAGGAGACGAGCGACATTAGAATTACATTTGACAGAAATATCACTTGGCGTTCAAACGATTTAGATTTAAGGCTTGGCTCATACGGTGATCAGCTTTTACCGCAGAACTACACTCTTATGGAAATTAAAGTACCGAATACGGTTCCTCTGTGGCTATCACAGTTAATGTCACAGTTGGGTATTAGGGCTTCGTCCTTTTCTAAGGTTGGAAATGCTTATAAAAAAATGCTCCGTTCTGACTATGATATAAGGTTAGGACATACAGTTGTTTTGGATGAACAGCTGTTCGAGGATGCATTTGATGAAAACGAATATATTGCGCAAGGAGTAGATGAATAATGGATTTTATAATTAAAACGATTTTTGACCAAGAATACGTTAACGGTGAGTTAACAACTAAGCTAAAGCCATCTGATGTATTTATTTGTGTCGGTATTGCAATTGTACTTGGTTTAATAATTGCAGGCTGCTATATGTTCAGGAATGAATATTCAAGAAACTTGATTATTTCAGTATCAATTATGCCTGTTATCGTGACAGTTTTAATTATGCTTGTTAGTGGCAGTATCGGCGCTGCAATTGCTGTTGGCGGTGTATTTGCACTTACAAGATTCCGTTCTGCACAGGGTACATCAAGAGAAATCACGCAAATTCTCTTGGCAATGGCTACCGGTTTAACTCTTGGATTAGGTTATGTGTATATTGCAATTATTCTTGTTGTAGTAGTTGAAGTTATGTGCATTATATTCAACCTAACTAAATTTGGAGAAGCAAGCTCCAAAAGAAGAACCTTGAAGATTACTATTCCTGAGGAGCTCGACTATAACGAATTGTTTGACGATTTGTTTGAAAAATATACAAACAGAGCTACATTAATTAAGGTAAAGCTTAAAAATCTTGGTACACTCTTCCAGCTTACATATGATATTATGTTAAAGGACGTAAAAACTGAAAAGCAATTCATCGATGAATTAAGAGTGAGAAATGCTAACCTTGACATTCTCTGCTCAAGAGTAATTACAGGCTCTGATGAGCTTTAATAAAAAAGCAATCAACTATGCGAAGTGGTTGATTGCTTTTTATTACTTCACTATATAATAGCAAAAGCCCACCAAAGTGGGCTTTTGCTATTGGTTAAAATAGAAAACTTATGCTTCTTCTTCGGGCAAACCACCGATAGTACCGTCATCGTATACGTTTCCACCAGTGTTTCCACCAGTAGAAGCGAGGATTACATCATTTGTCTCTATCTCTACTGTATTGAATTCAGGTGCAAAATACTTCATCGAAAATTACCTCCTTTTTTTATTTATATTAACAACCACCTAAGGTCAGTTATTAACGTATGCAAGAGCAGATTCACCGTACTGATACATAGCTCTTAAGAAATCCTTTGTAACAGCATCGCTAACATCTTGATTTGAATATAGATATGAGTTTACAGAATAGTAGTACTCTCTACCTATCTGCTCGCCATTGTGTAAAATCACACCGGTAACTGTCTTGCCATAAGCAGAAACGTTCATATTTGTAAATTCAATCACGTATCTGTCTGTATAGCCAGCCGCTAATTTCAATTCGCTCGCCTTGAACTCTTCACGTCTATAGCCTGCTTCGCCCTCTGTTCCTAGGGACAATACGATTACAACGTTATCAAGTTCAGACTCTGCTACCTGTACTGTATACCTAATAGTTGTTGCGTTACCAACCAACAATGTCATTGTCTTCCAGTCTGCAACTGTGCTCTTTTCGCCAATATAGCCCTTTACATTCTCTGATGCATCAACACCGTCAAATGTAGAAGCTGTAAGGTTTGTTACATCAGCTGTCATTAAGCTGTCTGTCTTATAGTTTGCATAAACCTGAGCCTTATCGCCTAATACGAGAAGGTCTGAAATCATTGTCTTGAACTCAGCATCAGTAGACTTACCGAGCTGGTTAACTATGTATTGCTTAACACTATATGTTGGATATGAAGACACTGCTTCTAAGCCACTTGCTGTCTTTGCATAGATCGTTGCTTCAATATTATCAGCCATAAACTGCAATCTTACACCTTCAAATGTGAAGCAATATCTACCTTTTTCGTCTGTTTCATAATCAGTTACAGTATACTCAAGATCTCCATCTGCTGTATTAAGCTTAAATACAACATATACATCTGTATAGTCACTTCCAATAACATTCTTGTACACTACGTTAATATTTTCACCAAGTGTCAATGTAAGTGCGCCTACCTTTAATGTATCATATACAACTTCTTCTGGAGCAACTATCACTTCGCCACATTCTGAGCATTCAACTCCTGAGGTCCAACCCGAGTTCGCCTTTGTTGCAGGTACTGCTGGGATTTCTACTTCGGTGTGAACATGTGGATTAGCATCTTCAAGAGTAAGAACTACCACTTCATAATCTACAGAGAAGCTGCTTGTGCCAACAACAAATGTTACTGTTTCGCCTTCAGCTACTGTGAAGCTGTATGGAAGTTCGATCATTTCTGATGAATACTCATCAAGAAGAATTGATACATTTGCACCGTTTGGAGCAGAAAGAATATAATCACCAGGTGTAGAGATTGTTACCTTTGTGCCCTGTGATGTAGCATCAATATTGTTATCGCCAAGAGAAAGAACCGGTCTTTCTGTTGCTACAAATGATACATTGAAGGACTCTACGCCCGCTGATACTGCAAAGTAGCAAACATTATTAACGAGATTGTCAGGTTCTACAATAAATGTATACTCTGTTGCGCTTGTTTGGAACATCATTCCACGCATAAATACCATTAAGCTTTCTGAGTAAATTACTGAACCATTGGTTTCAAATGTAATTACAAGCTTACCGTAGCCGGAAGCTGTGTACTGGTAAATAACACCGCTTGCATTTGAATCATAAAGCACATATGTATTTGCACCATCTACTGCAGTAACAGGTTCGTTTACTGTTCCCTTTGTGATTGTTTCTTGTGTAGCTCCACAAAGTTCACATGTCTGTACATAACCTGTGTCAGCTTCATTTCTTACACTTTCATCGCCCCATGCGTGTCCGTACTCTGTGTCAATCTCATAGTTAACTGTGAAGCTTTCTCCGCATACTGAGCATTTGTCAGACGCATAGCCTGCTTCTTTACATGTTGATGATACGTATACATAATCATCGCCATATGTGAATGAGTGAGCGCCGGCTGCATCAACTTCATCAGTTGTGTAGCTGTCGCCACATGAGCATTCATGTAATGTATAACCGTTTGTTGTACAAGTAACATCTACAACTGTATCAACATAGCTATGTTCATGCTTTGTAATAGTAAGAGTTACTGTTTCAGCATATGGATAAATAAGGATGTAAACTACCTGGTCCTCTGCAAATGTGAACAATGTGTCAGCATAAGCAGTT
Source organism: Clostridia bacterium (assembly GCA_017461055.1). Taxonomy (GTDB): domain Bacteria; phylum Bacillota; class Clostridia; order Oscillospirales; family CAG-272; genus RGIG2000. The sequence goes on from JAFTZI010000005.1 coordinate 55,119, forward strand.
GTTGAACCATATGCATCTAATACGTATACATCTGCTGCGTCTGCTGTGAAGTAGTACATGCCCGCAGTAGCATTAAACTGTACCTTTGTCTGAGCAGCACCGGTCTCAACTGTATTTGCACCAACAACTACTGTTGCAGGTGTGATTGTTTCGTATGTAATTGTAATAGATGGAGCCTCTGTTGCTGTTGCATCAAATGATGGAATCAAAATATATGATGTGTTGAATCCATCAGCATTTACAATTATAGGATCGGAAACGAGCTGAGCAGGCATACGTGGATTTGTCATCATATAGCATGCTGAGCCCTCGCTTGATGTTAATGTGAGCTTACCATATTCAGGTGTATCAACAGTTATAACATTCTGGTATGCCATGGAATTGAAGCCTGCTGTTGCTGTTGTTCCATCTACTGTTACAGTTGCAACCAAGCCACAATCGTATGAACAAGCAATGGAAATTACATTGTTCTCTGTTGTTGCATTTGCTAAATCATAGATATGCTCGCCAAGTGCTTCGCCTTCTGTTGCTGAGCATACGGAGCATGTCTTAGCAGTTGTACATGTTGCATCTACCCATGTATGTCCAAGCGCTTCGCCTTCTGTTTCTGAGCATACAGAGCATGTCTTAGCAGTTGTACATGTTGCGTCAGTCCATGTATGACCAAGTGCTTCGCCCTCTGTGTAGTCGCATCTTGAGCAGCTCAAAGGAGTTGTACAAGTTGCTGCAACGGACATATCGTGACCGAGAGGATCACCTGAGGTAGCAGAGCATGTAGAGCAAGTCTTTGCTACTGTACATGTAGCATTTACCCAAGAGTGACCTGTTTCTCTTACGATATCGCCTTTTTTAGTTGCACCACAATCACTACATGTGTAGATTGTATAACCAAAGTCATCACAAGTAGGAGCTACTACTTCGCCCGCAACCCATGTGTGACCGTCAGCAACCTCTTGCATAGTGGAACCAGTAACCTTTGCCTCATAAACAACACCGTTATATGAACAAAGACCAGGACCTCCACCATTAGAGCCACCATTTGAACCACCAACATAAATCATAATTTCAGATGTATATACGGGTTCGCTAAGCTCTAATGTATATTCATACTTAGTTCCCTTGTAAGTAGCAGGTGTTGGTGTCTTTCCTCCCACTTTCCACTCATCACTACCAGGGTCCTTATAGTAGAATATCAACCAAGCAGAGTTACTACGAGAATCGCTGTATTCTTCAAGACCAACCCATACAGTTACACTAGAAATGTAGTAATTCATATCAAGCTTTGTGGCAGATTGAGCAAACCAGCCACCGCCAACCATTAAACGCGTATTTAGGTCATTATCAAATAATGCATGTGCTATAGGATTCCAACCACCTATACCATCATTAGCAACGTCAGCAATGTTAATATACTCTGTAACATCATCAACGTTTACATTTCTTTCGACAGTTTGACCACATCTTATACACTCAAACTCTATTACTGGGGCAGTAATGCAAGTAGCAGGAGTTTTAATTCTGTACTCAGAGAAATCGTGGTCAAGCGCAGGAATAGACACAGCACCTTCAGGAACACCACATACTGTACAAACATTCTGCTTTGAACCATCTGTTGTACATGTAGGTTCAACTAATACTTTTTCTTCGAAAACATGATTTTCACATGCAGTTGGTATTCTTTCACGACCAGTGAAGTACACCTCAAGAACAGCAGGTGTCCAGCTCCAGCTTCCACCTGCATCAGTTATGATAATGTACTTTACAGCCTTATCATCGTCACCATAAGCAAGTCCACTTACGGCTGAACTAAAATCGGTATAAGTAAGTGTTTCAGGCTTAGAATAGTTAGCTTGGTCTAAGAAATAAATATTGTCACCTGAAAGCCATCCAGAATTTTTCTCACCAAGTAGTGTACCATCAGCGGCATAGAATGAAAACTTAATTGCACACCAGTTGGTTGCTAATATTGCTTTAGCTTCTGTAATTTCCCATTCATTCTTAAGAGTAATTTTAATAGCACTGTCTGTAGGACCACCCCACAAGTTGCCAACTACTCCGGCAATGCCATCCAAAACATATTCAGGAGCACCGTTGCCAGTAGAACCAGCTATGAGCTCAACTTCACCTATGATGTCATCATATGTGATTGTATCGCCTTCATCGCCTCTTACGAAGCTTGTTAATGCGCTATCAACCCATACGTCACCCTCGGTAGCTCCACAGGTCTTACATGTCTTTGGAGCTGTGTAGGAAGCGTTCTTCCAAATATGTTTGCTTTCATCAACTTCGCCTTCTGTTGTACCACATACTGTGCAGGTCTTTGGAGCTGCGCAGGTTGCCTCAACCCATGTATGTTCTGTAGAAACTTCGCCCGTTGTTTCGCCACAGTATGCGCATGTAGCTTTTGTTGTACATGTAGCAGCTGAATAGTTATGGTCAGCTTCATTTACACAATTGTAGTCGTAGATTTCTACTTCCCAAACACCCATTTCATTGGAGCCACCGTGAACAGTAGCAATCTCTACCTTTGTGATATCGGAATAAATTACACCACCAAGGTCAAATGTGTAAGTTGTGTAAAGTGTATTGCCTTCATCATCAGTTGCAGCAGCAAATTTGCTTGCAGCAACATTTTCAAGTGCGTAAATTGCAGTTGATGATGCTGAATTGTAAAGTCTAAGATAAATGTTTGGAAGTGCAGACAATTCAGTATATTCCTTAATAGATTTTGCAACGCCTTCGCTATCGTAATAAACATTACCTGTACTGTTTACTACAACAACTACCTTAGAAACATTAATGCCATCTGCATAAAGAAAATGGAAGTTAACCCAGCTTGCAGCAGAGCCACAAGAAGCGGCTGTATTGACATCACCGTCTCTTATCATTTCAAGAGAGGCATCACCGCATCCACCATCTTCAGCAAGAGTAGCATCCTTTACTACGTTTTCGCTTGTTGCCGCAAAGGCGCTGATTGCGAACATTGCCATTACGAGAAGCACAAAGCATAGCAATAAAGAAATTCTCTTCATAATTTTTTCTCCTTTTCAAATTTTTTCGCTTAAATAATTACGTGCTGTGCCTAATATTACCAAGCTTGGGCGTCAGCTTTATAATTTAAAACACTATGCTCCTTAAGTTTATCACAAGGTTTAAATTTTGTCAACTTGAACAAAAATCGTTTTTTTTTTTTTTGATTTTTGTTTATATTGCACAAATTTTAGGCAATTAAATATACAAAAACGCTCTGTAAACCGAGAGTTTACAGAGCGTTAACGATTATTTTTTTGGTAAAAATGTCAAATAGCACCAAATATGAACAATTTGTAAATTTTGAAGTTATGATGATTATTTTGTGAAAATTTTGAAGAATATTGTGAATTAATGTATGATTAATGACTTTAAGAGATGGTGATAGTGTCTACACCTCATCCGTCAACTGCGTTGCCACCTTCCTTGACGAGAACCCCAAGGCTACTAAAGAGCGCCTTGAGGGTCCCTGATTCCAAGCAAAGGGGAAGGCTGTTTTACTCTCTACGTAAGGGGAGAGCTAAAAGTTGATTATAATTAGCTTATGGAGCTTTAAGGTGTCTACCTTGAATTTAAGCACTCCGTTTTCCTGTGTATACGAAATCTCTTCTCCATCGGGCTTAGAAATGACTTGCTTTACATTTTCATTAATTTTAATTGAAACATTTATGTTGTTTACATTTGGAAAATCCTCAAGCAAGCATACATTACCACGGTTTACAGGTGGGGCGTACAACAAATGAAGCGCATAAATGCTTTCTTTTGTGCTCTTTCTGATTCTAGCTCTACCGCAAGAAAGGAAATTTTCGATTTTCAAGCATTTATCATATATGCTCTCTATTGCGTTAATTATGTACTTTTGTAATACATAATTTCCCGACTTGTTATAAGCTTCAAAAATCGGGTGTGCAAAATACAAAACGTTATTGTTTTTTACAAGTGCAGGGTATGATGCGCCTTCCAATTTATTTGGAGTATTCTTATGTCCGCAAAAATGACGCCAGGTACGGTTAAAGTATGGCTCGTACACTTGTGCTAACACTTCTCCGTCAGATTCTACCTTATATGCGTGAGAATATGCAAGGAACGGTGTTGATATATCTTCCATATCGCAACGAATATAATCCACATCGTATTCACTTTCGCCAAGCATATTTATACCAATTTCTTCAAAGCCACTCTTGAAGCTGGCAATTATTTTTCCTCCATTATTATTAAATGAAGCAAGAGCCTTTTTATCTTCGTCAGTTGGCTTTACATTATCGGGGAGAATTACGCATTTATATTTTGATAAGTCACTACCGGATTCAACCAAGTCGTATTCCAGGTGCATTATTTGAAGAATTTTTGAGCATCCCATATCAGAATCAGTATGGCTTATCCAAATTGCAATGTCAGTATATGCTTCTGTGTTTTCTGAATACTTTTCAATTTTATCAATGTAACGGAAGGCGTGGCCAATTATGTTGTATGTGCTTTTGTCTATTTTTCCACTTGGGTGCAAGTGGTCACCTACTGACATTGATGCACCTATGCTAACCATATCTGCAAGCTCATATTTTAAGGCATCCTTGTTTTTAAAGCCCCCAAACTCACCCCAAGCATGATGGAATTTTCCTGTCATACCTAAAAACAGCTTACCGTACTTTTCAAAATACTTTGCTCTTAATGGCATGAAGTCATAGCCTCCCCAAGCGGTTGGCAAATCCTCAAGCTCATAGTGGGTCTGATAAGGGTGGTATTCGGGTCTGTTCATATCTGCTCCGCCATTGTAGAAAACGGTAGCGGTTGGACAATATGAATGAACTATGCCTGTCAGCTCCTTCATCAATTCTATTCGCTTTTCTCTATAATAGGTTCTTGCATCCTCATAATTTTCAGGATCAAGCCCCTTCTTTCTCATACCCTCGCAGCAAGCATCGCAAATGCAAGCATCTCTCATAAAGCATATATCATAGAATATGCCGTCAGACACGTCGTAGCTTTCGCATATTTCCTTTGTGATATCTATGAGGTGGTTCTTGTAATCACCAACGGGGCAAAGAGTTGTCCAAGAGCAATCCCAAATTGGTGAATCAAGATCGCCTCCCGGCTCTGTGCCGAAATAGATAGGCTTTTTCTTCCAAAAATCAATATGATGCCATTCCGGATGCTCATCAGCATCCTTTTTGCTCCAGCCCATTGTTATGTAAATAGGAGCTTTTACTCCTACTGAATGACAGGCATCAATTTCTGCCTTCATTAAATCAAATTTCAGATGCGGATGCATTGTTCCCACCTTTGTCGGATAATAGCAATATCCGTGATGGCATTTTGCAAATACGGTTATTAAGTCAACCTTTGCTTCTTTCAAGGTGGAAGCAAATTCCTCTTTATTAAATTCTTCTCCTATGCCCTCAATATCAGGACTTGTATGAAAATCAAGATGTACGCACTTCATAATACTTCTCCTTTAATGTTGTACTTATTAAATTTTACCATATCAGCACTTGCTTTTCAAGGAAAATATTCCTTGACTAAAAATATTTTTAGTGATAGAATTAATGTGTACACTTTTTTAGCCAAAAAGCACCCATTCGAACGCGGTTTGAAATGATAAATAGCCACATATCCTGTGTTAAAAAGGCTTGACAATTTTTAATTGCCTGCACCTTTTCTCCTTGAATATGCGTCTATTTATTCATTTGAAACTGCAAAGCACCTCAAAAAGCGATATGGCGAGGAGTTTTGGGTACAGAATGGCGCAGTAATATAAAATATTTCAAGGCATTATGTGCCGAAAAGTACCGTCATATCACTTTTTAGGCGCGTTTGAACGTGTGCTTTTTGGCTAAGGAGAGTATTTATGAGAATTGCTATTATTAGCGGCGCTTCCTCGGGCATTGGAAAAAGCATTGCCAAGGAGATTGATTTATTACATTTAGATGAAATATGGCTAATTGCAAGGAACGAAACTCGCTTAAAAAATTTGAAATCCGAGCTTAACACTGCTTCAAGATGCTTTCCTCTTGATTTAAGTCAACATTCATCCTATGATATTCTAAAAGAAGAGCTTTCACACGAAAGCTATTCGGTAGAATATTTAGTTTTGTCCGCAGGAGTTGGCTATAACGGAGAGTTTGATACACTTACTCTTGATGAAATAAGAAGTACTGTTGACATAAACTGTTCTGCTTTAGCTATGCTTTCTTCTTTGGTAACACCTTATGTTAAGGAAAACGGTAAAATAATTTGCATTGCCTCTGGCGCCGGTTTCTTACCACAGCCTTATTTTAATGTTTATGCTTCCTCTAAGGCTTTTGCGATAAGCTTTTCTCGTGGTTTGCGTCAAGAATTAAAGAGTAAAAAAATTAGGGTAACTGCGGTTTGTCCCGGTCCTGTTGACACTGAATTTTTTTCAGGGCTTAAAGATGTTAAGGAATACAAGAAAAAATATTTGATTTCTCCCGAAAGGGTAGCCAAAGGAGCTTTAAGGGCGGCTTGCAAAAACAAAGCTGTTTATTCCCCTACTCTTTCAATAAAGCTTGTTCATTTAGCCTCTAAAATTATACCTACATCCATTTTATTAAAGTTCTATAAATAGCAAAAAAGGCTTTTCCAATTCGATTAATTGGAAAAGCCTTTTTTTAATTTTCAGTCCATTTTGCTGTAAGCTTAACATGCTTATAGATGCTCCATGTTTCACCTGTTAGCGGTACTGACTGTTCGCCATAATACCAGCCATCAAAGGTATAGCCCTCACGTGTCGGTGTAGGTAAGCTATACGCTTTTCTAATTGTTACTATTATTCCATCAGAATCATCGGGAATTGATCCGCCATTTGCGTCCAGCTTTATATACATCTTTGCCATAGTATATATGGTGTAGCCAAAGGCGGCTCTAATCTGTGTAATGACGTCTATTAGCTCCCCATTGCCTTCTTCAAGTACAAGATTTTCGCTCCACTCAAAAAGTGTAGCCAAATCTATAATTTCCCTCATTTTTCCCTCATCATTATAGTAGTACAGGGAAACCTTGATTCCATTGCAATCAGCAAATGCGTTTTTACCGATTTTGTTAACGGTATTGGGCAATAATATTCTTGGGAAGGTAAAGCTGTCCTGGGATATTTTAGCGCCTGCGCCTGCAAACAAGTCTTGACCTATTTCCTTTACAGGCTTGCCATTATACTCGGTAGGAACAAATATATCCTTATCAAATGAGCCGGCATAGTAAACGACAGCTAAATAATCTCCCTTATCAGAATAATAATAGTTATCTTCTCCAATATAAGAATACTCAATTATATCAATAGCTTCGTCAGAAGCTCCAAGATTTTGGGTATTATAAGAGATATCATCATTAATAAATAGCTTTACTTGCTGACCGTTTGTGCTTGATATTGCTTCAGATAATTTTGAAAATGCTCCATCCTTAATGCTCACAACCTTGATAGAATTAAATTCGGTTGGAACAAAAATATTTTCTGTTGCAATGCCTCGATAATCTATAATTGTGTATCCATTTTCGCCTTGCTCATAAACGAAAGAGTTTTCATCCCTTATTATCCACTCAGCGACAAGAGTCAAATCAATATCGTACTTCCAGCTATCACCAATTGTCTCAACATATTCACCGTTATAATACCAACCGCTAAACACAAAGCCCTGCTTGGTGGGAGATGGAAGCTCGTAGCTTGAACCGCATTTTATTCTCACCTGTGATTTTTCCATTGTTCCGCCATTTAAGTCAAAGGTAACTGTATTCTTTTGCATTTCTAAAATGCCGAAAATTCCGCCTATTATTATACCAAGCAACAATATGGCAGAAATCAAAATTATTATATTTTTCTTTTGCACTATATCGCCTTCTTTTCTATATTATCTCTATATATTATAGTGCAATTGCAGTAAAAAGTCAAGCAGTTTAATTTAAAGAAAGCTTCTCATATCAGTACGCAGCTCCTGCTCGATTGAAATCAACTTATTTGTTATTTCTTTTGAATGCTCATCTGCCGAACCGTATTGATTTAAATACTTATACAGGGACTTAATTCCCATATTGCAGCCATCTGTCATTATACTTGCTATTTCGTTATCGGTTCTGTGCATAGTGATTTTCATTCTCGTTGTCATATCTGACATTGTTTTAGCAATCGGGTGGGGGTCTTTAGTGCTAATGCGTGCATTTTTCAATGCTCTGTGGGTCATATCTCCCAAAACTGCATGTTTATCTTTGCAAGCGTTCAGTACCTTTTTCAGCTCTTTACTTTTAACATAAGGCATTACGTGATTAATGGAATCTACACCCATTTTAATTCCTGAATTACACTCTCTTAAAAGCTTTTCAGTATCGTTCATTTTATTCACCTCTTTATTAAAAGTATTTTGCAAATTAAGATTTTTATACAAAAAGCGTTGCATTTTTCTGCAACGCTTTAAAAATTAATATAAGGTTTTTGGATAAACGCCATCAGCCTGGAGCTTTAAGAATGCGTCCTTAACAGCATACTTGTCTTCTCCGTATGTTACGCCGAACCATTTATCGTTAGTTTCGAGAATTTTAACCGAAGCTTCACCGTTTTCTACAAGCTCACCAATTACTGTTGGAAGCAAGTATTCGCCCTTAAGCTGATTGAGATTTGGGTTAGATAAGAACTTAACAAAGCCATTTTCCAAAACATCAATAAAGTCGGGAGTTAAGCCCCACATATTCATTGATACGTAGCAATTTTCATCAAGCTGGTCAACTGTGCCATCATCATTTGCAATTCCTGCACTGTTACCGTACTTAACTATATTGCTTGTTTCTACAACCTTTGTTAAATATCCGTCGTCGTTTGCTTCACAAACTCCTCTTGTTACGCCACCGTTGTCGCTAAGTGTATTCTTAAGAATGAAGCCAGCCATACAGAAATCATATTTCTTAACAGGCGCCTTTTCTTCCACCAAAAATTCGTGAATGGACTTGAAAGCCTCTTTTCCGTAATAGTCATCAGCATTAATAACCATAAATGGCTCATTAACTATACCCTTACAGGAAAGAACTGCTTGACCTGTTCCCCAAGGCTTCTTTCTGTCGGGGTGATTTTTAAAGCCTGCCGGAAGCGCTTCCATATCCTGGTATGCGTAAGCAACCTCGCAAATTCCTGCAATTTTATTTCCAACTACTTCCTTGAAGTAATCTTCCATTTCTCTTCTGATTATGAATACTACCTTATTAAAGCCAGCCTCAAGCGCATCGTGAATGGAATACTCCATAATTACTTCGCCATTTGGACCAAGTGGCTCAAGCTGCTTAATTCCGCCGCCAAAGCGTGAGCCTATACCGGCAGCCATTATTACAAGTGTTGTCTTTTTCATTATTTATTTCCTCGAATCAATTAATTATTTGTAAAGCGGACCGTATGTAGCGCAAGCACGGTAATCCTGTCCTTCTTTGTCCATGCCAAAGGCATTCCATGCAGCAGGACGGAAGATCTTGTCTTCAGGAACGTTGTGCATGCATACAGGAATTCTAAGCATAGAACACATTGTAATAAGGTCAGCACCGATGTGTCCATAGCTAATTGCACCGTGGTTAGCACCCCAGTTGTTCATAACGTCATATGCGGACTTGAACGCACCCTCACCGGTACATCTTGGAGCAAACCAAGTACATGGCCATGTTGGATTTGTTCTTTCCATAAGTGTGTCGGAAACCTCATCAGGTAACTGTACAGTCCATCCCTCTGCAATTTGAAGAACAGGACCTAAGCCCTTAACAAGGTTAAGTCTAATCATTGTAGCGGGCATTTCGGCACGGGTTGTAAAGTGGCTTGAGAATCCACCACCGCGGAAGTTATCAAAGCCAGCCTCGCACCAAACGGTTGCATCGGTCATCTTCTTGATATCCTCATCTGTTACTTCCCACCACTTTTTCATAATAGCGTTGCCATTTTCATCCTTGCACTCACCGCAAGCATCAAGGCAAGCAGCGCCGGAATTGAGCAAGTGAATAATACCGCCATTTTCCTTCGCCTTACCTTCAAGGTCATAACCTGTAACACGCTTTGTAGCCTCGGGTGACCAGAATGTACGAACGTCAGCAAAAATTTGAGCACGGTGTGTAAGCAAACGCATAAACAGCATACCAAGGCCGTTTAAAACGTCGTTTTCAGTTGCTAATGTATATGGCTCTCTTGCACCTTGATAGTCAAAGGATGAGCTTAAGAGCGCTTCAGGGTAGTCACAGTTTGGCCAATGGTCTGTCCACTGTCTTTGACCCTGGAATCCGCCAACGATAGCATTATGACCAACCATTTCCTCTTCAAAGCCTTCAGGAAGGTTCTTGTTACCTGCCATTAGGTCCTTGATTATGCAATACATTTTAACTGTGAATTCCCATTGCTTTTCCTTTTCTTCATCACTGAAGCGAACAAAGTCAGGATTATCATCACGACCCATTTTGCAATGCTCCTTAGTCCAAGCAAGAGCCTTTTGATATTCTTCTTCATTATAAATGCCTTCTTCCATACGGCGAAGGATTTCAACCTCATCAACGGACTCAACTCTCATACCAAGATATGACTCTACAAAATCCTGGTCCATAATTGAACCGCCGATACCCATACACTGAGAACCGATTTGGAGATATGATTTACCTCTCATTGTTGCAACCGCAACCGCTGCTCTACCGAAGCGAAGGAGCTTTTCCTTTACATCCTCGGGAATTTCAGTTACCTGGTCACGGTCTTGTACCTCATGACCGTAAATACCGAAGGCGGGAAGTCCCTTTTGCGCGTGAGAAGCAAGAACTGCTGCAAGATAAACAGCACCGGGTCTTTCTGTACCGTTAAAGCCCCATACACCCTTAATTGTGTTAGGGTCCATATCCATTGTTTCTGAGCCATAGCACCAACAAGGAGTTACAGACAAGGTAATATCAACGCCTTCTCTTTTAAACTTATCAGCGCAAGCTGCAGCTTCCGGTACACGACCAATGCTTGTGTCGGCAATTACAACCTTTACAGGATCTCCGTTTGAGTAGTTGAGATTTTCCTCAAACAATTTCTTTGCCGCTAATGCAAGCGCCATTGTCTGATCCTCTAAGCTTTCACGAAGCTTCATTGGTCCACGACGACCATCGATTATAGGACGGATACCGATTACAGGGTACTGTCCAACATATCTGTTTTCTGCCATTTTTTAAATCCCCTTTTTGATTTAATTTTTATCATTTTAATTATAATATTTTATCTTTACAAAATCAAGGCTTTTTTGATTTTTTATTGCTTTTCAAAGTATTTTATTGCAAAATCAATATTTGATGGACCGTGTGGGTGGTGGTCGACACCGATTTTTTTGTCGAGATAAAGCAACTTTTCCAAGCCGTTTTCTTTGTATGCTCTTTCTATTGCTATTCCGTTTTCTTCATACGGTACGGTTTTGTCGCTATCGCCATATGCCATATAAATTTTGATTTTGTTTTCAACAAGCTTATGAATCTTATTAAACGGATGGCCTTTAAAGGTGAGAATATCTCTCTTTGTCATTTCCCAAGCCTTTTCAAATTCCTGCCACATTCCATCATGCACATCAGGCGCATCGCCAAGCCTTGCGGGACAACTTAAAAAGCTGACAACAGGCGCATCAATGTACAGGCCTTCAATGTGCTCAGGGCTTTTTGCAGCAATTAAAATAGACATCATGCCGCCACAGCTCATACCTATGGTTATAACCTTATTTGATATGCCGAGCTCCTTTGATACGTAATCGATAAATTCGATTTGGTCGTCTATTTCGCTATCTGTTCCCCAACGATTGCGATTTTCTAAAAAAATAAGAGTGTATCCGCGTTTTACAAACTCATTTTGCAGCTCGGGGAATGCTCCAAAATATTCTGTTTTAAATACTGTTTTTCCGTTACGCTTGCTTTCATCTTCAAGCATTAGCGCTATTGCCCTTTTACCTTTAAATTCAAATTCTAAATGGTGAATACTATCGTATTTATATTCAGCTAAAATTTTCATTGTTGCACCTCTTTTGTTTATTTATTTCATTTTACTATTTTTCAGTCGCATTGTCAACAATAAAAAAGCAGGTGAATAACTCACCTGCAAAATTTTATATTGCTTTTAATTTGCTTTTACGTACTCTTGAAACGATAAACAGAGCCAGTGAAGAGGCTATTCCGACAATACTTACAATTGTCAGCAAAACTGCATTTATGTTTTTCAAGTTTGTGAATACAAATTCTCCGCTATCGGGGTCCTGTAAATAAGGCGCTACGATAATCACATCAACTACTATTGTCAACACTAATAACAATCCCGAAATAATCGTAGAATATACCTCTAATTTATCCATACTTTGAGTCTTGATGCGAGTTGGAATTCGTGTGGTAAAATCAACAGCACTTGTTAGGTATATGCCGATTGCCACAAGAATTATTGTTTCAGGCACCATATATGTTGCATTATATGATAATGAATACAACAGTGCTGCATTTGTAGGAATTGATAAGCCTGCCCAAACGGTAGCTCCGGAAATTACGTGACAGGCATATCTTAAAATTGAAGATAGCAAAATACCGTAAAGTATCGCGTAATTCTGTCTTTTTTCAACCTTTTTGAATACGCCCGCTAAGGCAAAAACGCTAAATGCAATTATGTAGTCTAACAATATAATTGCAACTATTGACTGCCATGTTGAAAAATAGGACAGGGTATTTAAGCCAATGAACAGCTGTACTGCGGAATTCACAAGAGCTGTTCCTATTCCCCACGCCGTTCCGTGTCTGAATACTGCTATAACTATCGGTAGCATTGATGCGATTGTAACAGAGCCACCATATGGCATATCAACCAATTTGATGATGCTGAGGACTGTTGAAAGGGCAATCATAATGCTACATTCCGTCATAGCGACGAGATGTTTTGATGTTTTGTTCTGCATTGCAAAACCTCCTTGAAATAAAATTTTACCACACAGAAAAATATCCGTGTGGTAAATATATCCCAAGTATAGTGAATAATATCTCCCTCCGACGGCATTATCCGTATCAGGTTAAAGGGTTCGAACAACGTTCGTCTCAGCCTTTCAGCACCCCTGAATATTCTTTTGTGCGATGATGACATTATAGCACTATGCTACTTTCTTGTCAAGTATTTTTCAAAATTTTCTCTTGCGGTATAAATCAAGAGAGTTCCTTCGGCAACAGTAATTTGAGCGCTTTCGCCGATAAACTCATTACTGACACCTAAGGCTACTTTATTTGTCAACTCGAATTTATCAAGCGTATATAGAAGTCCGCTTTCTGTAACGCCTGTTGCCTTATCTCCAAAGGAAAAAACGGAAATTCTTCCTTTTGCCTGCTTATCAAAAAATATCGAGGAATTATGTATTGCGAACAATATATTTTCGCCATCAACAAATGATATATCTATTTCCTTTTCGGTATATTCAGCTACTAATGACATATTGGCAATAGTGTGGTCAAGCTCACCGCCAATTCCACCAAATACAACTATTTTTTTGTACCCATGTTCACACGCATATTTAATGGCTAAGGCACTGTCGGTATAATCCTTTTTAACCGGAAAAACTATTGTATTTTTACAATCAATCTCTCCTTCGCAGGAGTCAAAGTCACCTATTGCTATATTGGGTTTTATTCCGTTTTCGACAAGTGTAAAATATCCTCTGTCGGCACCGATTACCAAATCCTGCTCTTGCGGCGAAATTTTAATATCGCAATCAAGTGCGCACGCTATATAACAAGTTTTCATTTTTCTCCCTTCTGCACTACCGCTTTTAAAAGTAATTCAGACAAACTACGCCATAATAATAACACATTCTACTTGCATTGTCAATTTAGTTAAGAAATTAATCTAACTTTTTGAAGAAAATTAAAAAAAGGTATTGACAAATCACAAATAAATGTGTAAAATATAATGCGTGACATAAATCACGTATATGGACCAATAGCTCAGTTGGTTAGAGCTACCGGCTCATAACCGGTCGGTCCGGGGTTCGAGTCCCTGTTGGTCCACCATAGTATTTCCATCCGAACACCTCGGATGGATTTTGCTTTTTGGGAGTAATTGCCCATTTTAGCTCGAAGATAATCGTATAGCTTCTGTAGTTTTTACGTTTAAGGGTAATTAAGTAAAAAAGCCGCGTAGATTTTCTCTTCGCGGCTTTTTGGTTATCTGAATAAATCAAGTGCGGTCATTATAATGTTTCCGCTTCCGTCATCGTTTTGCTCAACCTCATATTTAGCGGTTTGAGCTGATGAAGCGGCTATAACGTCTTCTGTTTCCATAACGGTAATGTTATATTTTGGCTCTTGATATTTCATCATATCACCTTAACCCTTTGCTTCTAATTCCGCAATGATGTCATTATATGAGCTAAAGCAGTATTTACCGCCATTGGCAGGCTCGCCTAATTGCATATATGAATACTCGGTTACGCCATCCTTTGTAGTTTCAACATATGCGCCCATTGCAATTGATGCTTTCTTATGATCATCTGTTGTAAAGCCTATTATTTTTAGCGCAAAGGAC
>JAFTZI010000052.1 GCA_017461055.1 Clostridia bacterium
ACGTAAAACTAATTTGTCATTCTGAACGAAGTGATTACGCAGTATGCCTTGTGCAAGAATCTTCTTTGACTTGAACAATTATTGATTGGCGCAATCCTATCAAAGATCCATTCGCTACGCTCAGGATGACAGGTAATTGTAAATTGTAGGGGCGATTCACGAATCGTCCGAAAATCAATCACGAATCGTCCTGCGGTGTGAATAATATCAAATTGTAGGGACAGGCGTTCTTGACTGTCCGAAAACAAAGCAGATTCTTCGGCAAGCCTCAGAATGACAGTGCGTTTGTTATACGCAGTTTTCCTGTGTCATCCTGAGCGTAGCGAATGGATCTTTAAACAAAAACGTAAAATTTAAGTTGAAACAAGGTAGTAGGGACAGGCGTTCTTGACTGTCCGAAACCAAAGCGAAACAAATAAAAACAGGGTCAGCTCCCAAAAGGGCTGACCCTGTGTGCGTTATTTAGTGTGCCAATGATATGATAAATCCTATTCCGTATAGCACCACAAGGTGGGCAGGGTAGAATATGTAGAAGAAATATTTCAGGTTCAATTTGCCCTTTTTGCCTGAATACAGTAAGATTATAACTAAGGACAAAAGGCAAGCAAATTGGTAGCTTGCGGCTATATATGAGTAAATTAAAAGCGGAATGCTCATACATAACAGTCTTACGGGAATATTGTCAAATTTTTTAAGTGCTTCGGGAGCGTTTGTTCGGTTAAGGCTTGGAGCAGAGGCGAAAAGCGCCACCATACAGCCATAAAAGCCATAGGAATAATGGAAGTGAATAAATCCCGCAAAATAGTATAAGGAAAGGGTTGCGCCCACAAACAGTACAAAGGAAGCAATCTTTATTATAACCTTACAATCCTTGTCAAAAAAGGATTTTTTAAACCAATCAAGAAGGTAAATAAGACCGAGGGACAATGTAAAGGTTATAAGAATGTTCCAATGAAAATCTTTAAAAAGAAGCATCATGGGAATTTGGCATATAACACCTAAAATTCCCACTGTTAATATGTATTTCAGCTTGTTTTTGGTATATCTGGCTCCCTCGGAAATCATAAATGCAAAAATGGGGAAGGAAAGCCTGCCTATTATTCTGAAAAGCATTATGTGTGGAAATAAAATCATTCCCATATGGTCTATCAGCATTGTGACAGCGGCAATTATTTTTAAGGTGTTTGCGTTTAAAAATCTGATTTTAGATAACATATCAGTCAGCCTTTCCAAGCATAATTTTTATAATTTCTCGGTCGGTTTCACTCATACCCTTCTGGGCGAGTCTGCCTACGTTTTTGATGGTGTTTTCAACACCCTTGGTAATAATTCCGTCGCCACCGTAGAACTGATGACCCGATGCCATCATTTCGTAGCCCAAAATTCCCGCTTCAACCGCCATTGCTATTTTTGCGGCGCAGGATGATTTGGCTCCGTCGCATATCGTACCGGAAAGAATTGCAATTGCGTTTACAAGAGTGTGGGCAATTTCGTAATACTTGCCGCCCTTTAGGTAAGCAATGCCACAGCCACATCCACAGCCTGCGGAAATTGCTCCGCAATAGGCGGAAAGACAGCCAATGCCTGTTTTTTGATGTATGGTTATTAAATCGGAAACGATAAGAGCGCGTAAAAGCAGCTCCCTGTCAGCTTCAAGTGCGTTTGCGTAAACAATTACGGGAACAGATGCGGTAATGCCCTGATTTCCGCTACCCGAGATTATGCAAACGGGTAGCTCACAGCCACTCATTCTTGCATCACTGCCTGCCGCCGCGTAGGCTCTTGCAAGAGTTCTTAAATCTCCGTTTGCCATATTGTAAAGGGTTTTTCCAATGGAAGCGCCCCATTCCCCGTTAATGCCCTCGTTGGCAATTGCCATATTACATTCAATTTGCTTTTCAAGATAAGGCGCGATTTTTTCAAGGTCAACGGTGTCCGCATACTCGATTATGTCCTTTACGTTTAAAAGGGAACGGTCTGTTGACTCCTTTTCAACCGTGTCGTCCTCTGTTGCATAGCTGCTTGTTATGTCAATACCGTTTAGCAAAACGTACATTACATTTGTGTGACGCTTGGCAAGACGCGCCACGGCTGTATTACCGTTATTTTCGCCCTCGATAAGAATTTCAAAGGCGTTTTCTGTTTCAAGCTCGTATATCTCAATGGGAGTTGATTCCTTGTACTCCTTGATTTTCTCAACGTCGCTTTCGCCAAGGGCGCAAAGCACCTCTAATTTCCTGTGGGGGCTTGCCGAAATAACACCTGCGCAAATAGCGCTGTCTATTCCGTGCATGCCACCCGTTAAGGGTACAATTACACTTTTCACATTTTTAATAATGTTTCCGCTAAGCCCAACCTTAAGGCTTTTTGGCTTGTCCCCCAGCGCGTGGGAAATTATTGACGAGGCATAAGCTATGGCAATAGGCTCAGTACAGCCCATTGCAAAAATAAGCTCCTCAATTAATATATCTGTGTATGTGCGTACAATTTCTGTCGAAATCGCCATATAACTCACCTCAAACCGCATTACTTCTATTCTATAATACCATAAAATAACACACGTTGCAAGAGAAAAATATAGTGGCAGTTGCATTAGGAAAATCAATTGTTCAATATAAACAAATTGCCTTCTCCAGTGGGAGAAGGCATAATTTTGTGCGATTTTACTCAAATGCAACAGCATCTATATTCCGTATGTGCCTGTTAATGGGTCTTTAAAAATGCCTATTTCAAGGGGAGCAAAGGTGAATACAACAAACAAAATAGAAATTACGCAAATTAGGGCAAATGCCAGCCTTGGACTTTTGCACCTTATGGTGTTGTCATTAAGCCAACGTGCCTCACAATAATAGGAAATAGCGGCGGCGATAAAGAAAATAGCTATATTTATCCAATCGGGTGAGCTTCCGATTACGCCATTGTAGGTATAAAATAGCACAGGAATCAGCACAAGCCCAAGCAAAATTCCCCTTAGCTTTATGCACCAATAGGATTTATTCTCACGAAAGAAAAGGCTTTGCACAATTGCAAAAATAAACATAGGCCAAAAGAGCAGCTTCATATGCTCCCAGGTAGACTCGTTCACACCCGAAAAGGGAGCAATCCACACAGCCTTGCCAAGCCAATCGTATAAAAAATGCAACAGCGTGCCCCCTAAGGACGTGACCGCAAAGCCCATTAGCTGCCAAAGAAAAACATTCCGTTTCATAAAATCACCCGTAAAAAGTATTTTGTACAAAAATTATATTCAGCGCCATAAAACTTTATGCAGCGCTCAAAGCATAGCGCCACAATAAACCAAGGAAAAAGTTATTGACAAACCGTGTCAAAGATTGTATAATTATTGTATTGATAAGGCTCTGTCACCTCACCTGACTGATTTTTAGCGGTAAATTACTGCGAAATGCTTCGTGTTATTGCTCAGTTACAGACGCTAAAGAGTATGCGCCTTCGCAAAGCACTTGCCTTTCTTGTAATTTCCTCGCTAAATCACAAGTATGTTAATCAGTCATTCTCTGTGACACAGCCTAAAATAAATTTAATAAGGAGATTTTTATGAAAAAGTTTTTTGGTGAATTCAAAACATTTATCACTCGCGGTAATGTTTTGGATATGGCTGTCGGCGTTATTGTTGGCGGTGCGTTTACTGCTATTGTAAATGGCGTTAGCAATTACGTTCTTAAGCCTATTATCAATTTCGTTCTCGCGTTGATTTTTGGCGACGGAGCATTTGAAAGCGCGTACACATTCCTCGGTGAGAAGGTTTACACACTTGATGCTGAGGGAAATCAGGTTATTGATTTGGCAAAGTGCTACTACATTGACTGGGGCTCACTCATAATCGCTATTATCAACTTTATCGTTACTGCTCTTGTTCTGTTCTGCATTGTCAGATTTATTAACAGAGTTAAGAACGAGGCAGAGGGCGGTCTTACAAAGGAAGACAGAAAAGAGCTTAAAAAGCGCGGCATTAAGAGATACGACGCTGTGGCTGTTGCTGCTTACCTTAACGAAAAGGCTGAGGCTAAGGCAAAGGCTGACGCAGAGGCTGCTGAGGCTGCAAGACTTGAAAGACTTGCTAATCCTACAACCGAGGATTTGTTAAAGCAAATTCTTGAAGAAATGAAAAAGGCATAATTAAAATTGTCCAAAAAGAACAACGTATCAAGTATAAGGTGATGTTTTTAGCGGAGAATTTGATAAATACCGCTAAATGCGAGCATCGCATTTGTTCGAACAAACGCAAATGGGCTAAGCCAAAACCCATATACGTGAACCCCCAAAGCTCATAATTCGCTTCGGGAAACTCCTACACAAGCAGAAAGAGCAAACACGCAGGACGAAAAATCCTGTATGTCTGCTCTTTTTTGTTAGTGAAGCTTTTGTTGACGCAAAAGTGAAGTTGCGTAGCTTACGCTCGCAGTGAAGTTAAGCTTGCCCATCACTTCGCCTTTAGGCAAGCTTCACTCACGAAGTGAACTTCACTATCGAAGATAACTTCACTTGCCCGCAAGGGCAAACTTATGTTGTAGGTGTGCTCCCGAAACGGGTGAATACGGAATATCTCTACGCACTTGTGTGTAGCATTAGAAGGTTCTTCGCTCCGTTCAGAATGACAGATTTATTTTATGTTTTCTCTTGTGTCATCCTGAGCGTAGCGAACGGATCTTTGTTAAGCCTGCACCAATCAAGCCTTGTCAAGTCAAAGCAGATTATTCGGCAAGCACAGAATGACGGTATAATTTACAATTAACCGTCCAAGAATAATAAATATCCCCCATTTTACGGAGGATATTTGTTATTCTGAAAGTGAAATAAATATAGGCGAATGATTTACACTCTTTAAAAATTTATCAAACACGTCGGTGCGCTTAAGGCGTAGGCTTGAGGTGTTTTTGCAGGGGTGACAGCCAAAGTCCTCGTGGTCCAAAAGCTCTTTGTCAATTACAAGCTGAACCTTGTTTTCCTTGTCGTTCATCAGCGCCATTATGGAAACGGAGCCGGGGGTCACGTCAAGTAAGTCAAGCATGTCCTCG
>JAFTZI010000053.1 GCA_017461055.1 Clostridia bacterium
AGCTTCAAGAGCTTGATAAATGCTTGAAATTCTGTTTTTTGTATTTTCCATATCATAAATAACCTTATCAGCCAAGAACTCACCCTGTACAATATACTGCTCAAGAACAGCTTTACCGTAATATTCTACCGTTTGCCCGTACAGCTCATAGGACCATTTTTCACCGTCGGGTGTTCCCTCTGTATAGAGCAAAGCTCCATACTTTAAATACTCACCGTCTTTAAGCAATGCTTCCAGCTTTACCAACAAATTGTTCAATTCCTCAAGCTCAAAGCTATATTCTTTATAGCTTTTTCCGTTATAAACAAAGTCGTTTATTTTCATTTCGTCCATTATGCGAACATGAATTGCCAAATAATCCGACTCCTTTGCATTTTGCAGGGCAGTATTTAATGTCTTTGATACATTTAATCCGTTCCATTCGAGCAGTGTATCTATTTCGTCGCTATCTGTCCCTTGACCTTGATACCAAGATATCTCATCTGCATTTACGGGCAACTCAAATTCACTGCTTTGCTCATTCATTTTATAAATCATAAATACCGAAATTAGCATTAAAGCAAAGCACGCAACCATTGTAATAACCCTATTGCTTATAGTAAACCTTGTTATTTTTGCTCTATTACTAAGCTTTTCTTTCATTAAGAAATAATTTTGAACAATGTCGTCATCAATACTGCTAATGGCATCTGATAAAAGATAATTATTCATATAAACACCCCATTTTTTTCAAGATAGCATTTGAGTCCTTGCTTAATTCGATTTAGCGCCTTGTAAACATTAGAGGCGGACATCCCAAGCTCATTTGCTATGCTGTCAACAGAATCCAACATATAAAATCTTCCAACAAATATGTATTGATTCTTTTTTGAAAGACACCGAACATATTCGCTGATTATTTTTCCAACCTCCTCGGCTTCGTATTGCTCCTCTGCCGTTTTATCGCTTTTTAACGTGTCGTAAAGCTCGTCCATTGAAACGGTAAGCTCCGACGGAATATTTCTTTTTACCTTCTTTTCTTTGTAACGGTTAATTGAAACAAATCTCATAATTTTACACACAAACGCAGGAAAAACAGCAGGACGTGACGGCGGAATTGCATTCCAAGTCTTAAGATACGTGTCGTTTTGACATTCCTCGCAATCGCAATCATTTTTAAGAATATTATAAGCAATCTTGTAAAGCAGCTTCCCGTATTTTTTGTCTGTTTCCTGTATTGCTGCTTCGTTTCGTTGCCAATACAGCTCTATTATCTGCTCGTCGGTTATGTTATATTCTTCACGTTTTGCCATAATTCCTCCTTTCCCAAAAGGCGCCTTCATTAATATATGTCAAGAAAGCTTTCAAAATTTGGAAATATTTTTTAAAATTTTTTCTAATTTAATTATATCATAGAAATAGGTTGCTTGGACTAAAATTTGTTTGCATCCTGTCGCGGTGTGTCGTCGCCCCTACTGCCTTGTTTCAACTTAAATTTTACGTTCTTATTTAAAGATCCATTCGCTACGCTCGGGATGACAATAGAAAAACGCACTGTCATTCTGAGGCTTGCCGATTACGCAGTATGCCTTGTGCAAGAATCTGCTTTGCTTTGTGCAAGAATCTGCTTTGCTTTGTGCAAGGCTTGAATGGCACGAGCATAAAAAAGATCCATTCGCTACGCTCAGGATGACAATAGAAAAAACGCACTGTCATTCTGAGGCTTGCCGATTACGCAGTATGCCTTGTGCAAGAATCTGCTTTGCTTTGTGCAAGGCTTGAATGGCACGAGCATAAAAAAGATCCATTCGCTACACTCAGGATGACAGGTTAGTTAAACT
>JAFTZI010000054.1 GCA_017461055.1 Clostridia bacterium
CTTTTTTCATAGATAAATCCTCCGTTTGTGTTTTAGATTTGACTGGCAGGTCGCTTCTATTATATCACGATCGGAGGATTTTTTCTCATCGGTTAACCTCTTTGGAACTCACGCGACTATCGCGTGGTTTTCGGTATACAATAAAAAAATCACCGTATCGGTGATTTTATATGTTTTTAATGTATGCGTTGATAATTTCAAGCACTGCTTTTCTTTGCTTGGGTGAAAGGCTGTTTAGCTTTTCAGTAACCTCATTATTAATGAAGACTGCTCCTGTGGAAGCAGAATCACGC
Organism: Clostridia bacterium; assembly: GCA_017461055.1. Lineage (GTDB taxonomy): Bacteria > Bacillota > Clostridia > Oscillospirales > CAG-272 > RGIG2000. The sequence continues at coordinate 294 of JAFTZI010000054.1, forward strand.
AGTAAATAATCGCAAGAGACATTCAGCGCCTCTGCTATTGCTATAAATACAGGAATACTTGGCATTTTATTTCCACGCTCAATTTCACCTAAGTACACAGTAGAAATATTAATTTTTTCAGCCAATTTTTCTTGGGTTAATTTTGCAAGCTTGCGTGCCTCTTTAATTCTTTTACCTAAAAATTCTCTTTGCATAGTTTTCACCCCAAAATGTGTGCTTATAGCATATTTTACATACATATTATAGAGCATTTGAAGTGGGTTAAAAACAATCTATTAGTTATTAAAGTATGCTATCAGCATAAACCGTTTACCGGTCTGCAAACGCAAAAAAAGGACTTAGCATCCCTGTTGGGATTGAAAAGTCCTTCATATAAATAGCCATATGCGTTTATCAGATGAGCTTAAGTGAAATTGCACACCATCCGTTTTCGTGAATTTCCTCTGTTATTTCAAAGGAATTTTCATTTATGGACTTATAGACATCGGCGCATCTTTCGTCGATTATTCCGCTTATTACAAGCACCGTATCCTTGTGCATAAACCTGCCTATATCGGGAAGCAGGCGAATAATTATATCAGCAACTATGTTTGCGGTAATAACGTCGTATTTACCGTCCTTAACTCCCTTTAACAGGTCGGAAACGCCGCACTCAATATTATCGCAGCAGTTGTCCTTTACATTTTCCTTTGCCACCTTTACAGCCACAGGGTCAATGTCGTAGGCGTAGCACTCCTTTGCGCCGAGCTTAGATGCGCAGATTGCCAAAATTCCGCTTCCACAGCCAACATCAAGCATTACGCTTTTGTCGGTTATGTATTTTTCAAGCAAGGTTGCGCACAAGCGTGTTGTTTCGTGTGTGCCTGTGCCAAATGCCATGCCCGGGTCCATTTTTACAATTACCTGGTTCTCTTTGGCGTCGTATTTTTCCCACATTGGAACAACAACTAATCTATTGCCTATTTCAATTGGCTTATAATACTGCTTCCAGGAGTCTGCCCAGTCCTCCTCACATAAGGAGATAAGCTCAATTTTGTTTTCAATGCCTGAAGCGCTTAAGCGTTCCTCAATAAACATTGTATAGTCCTGCATTGGCTTATCGCCAGGAACATATACGGAAACGGAAGCAATTGTACGGTCAGCATTCAAAACGCTTTCATCTATTAAATCTCCATACACTCCATCCAAAATTCTGTCCTCTATGTCGGAATAGTCCTCTATTTGAAGTCCGTTGGAAATCATACTCATAATAGCAACCAAATCATTAAGCTTGTCGTTTTTGACCGTTACCTTAATTTGTATCCATTTATTATCCATAATTTATCCTTTATTTTTTAAATTTTTTTAAAAAGCTTGTTTTCTTTGCAAATTTCTTTTCTCAACAGTAGTTAATGAATGATACAAACGCTCCCTCCCCCCAGCTGGTGGAGGCTTTATTTTTTAAATTTTGAAAAGAAGCTTGTTTTCTTTGCAAAGTTCTTTTCTCCGCAGGAGTTAGTGAATTGACACAACTATCGCCTCCATCGGTAGAGGGAGGTGTCAACCGAAGGGTGACGGAGGGAGCGTTATTACTCCTTTTCTAACCGTTTTTTTACCGCTCTGTCAATCTCGATGCAAACACTTCTAAATTTATTGTTGACCTCTTCGTTGGTAAATCTTATAACTAAAAGACCTACGCTTTCTAAGTACTCGGTTCTTTCATTATCAATTTTACGTTGTTCATCAGTTCCGTGACCGCTTCCGTCTATTTCAATTATTAGCTTTGCACGTGCACAGAAAAAATCTGCAATATAGTTTCCTAGTGCCTTTTGCCTTTGAAATCTAACGGGATAATCTCTTAAGTAATCGTACCAAATATGCTTTTCTTGGGGAGTCATATTTTTTCGGAGTTCTTTTGCAAAAACAATATTACCTTTATTATACTCTCTCATACGCTCCCTCCACCACAAGTGGTCCCCCTCCCCCAGCTGGTGGAGGCTTTATTTTTTAAATTTTGAAAAGAAGCTTGTTTTCTTTGCAAAGTTCTTTTCTCCGCAGGAGTCAGCAAACTGACGCAAAATCTTCTTTTGCTCCTCTGTCAGACTCTTAGGAGTTTCAACCACTACCTTTACGTATAAATTACCTCTTGTACGGGAATTTACAGCATTTATGCCCTTTTGCTTTATGGTAAACACAGTTCCTGTCTGTGTGCCCTCGGGAATGTCATAGTCCATTTGACCCTCAAGGGTTGGAATTTTGATTGTTGCGCCTAAGGCTGCCTCTGCAAAGGTGATTGGCACCTCACAGTAAATATCGTTACCGTCACGCTCAAAGATTGGGTGGGGACGAACAGAAACCTGAATAATCAAGTCGCCTGCTGCGCCTCCGTTTCTACCCTCGTTACCCTGTGAGCGAAGTGCAATTCTTTGTCCGTCGTCTATTCCCGCAGGGATAGATACCTCAAGCTTTTTGTTTATTTTTACATAGCCCTTGCCACGACAGTTGTCGCAAGGAGTCTTTATGATTTTTCCTGTACCGTTACAATCAGGACACGCACGTGTTGATTGCATCATACCGAATGCGGTTCTTTGCTGTACTCTTACAGTACCGCTACCGCCGCACTTGGTACATCTTTCCGGACTTGTTCCCTTTTTAGCGCCCGAGCCTGAGCAGGAATCACACTTTTGAACACGTCCAAAGGTAACCTCCTTTTTACAGCCAAAAACAGCCTCCTCAAAGGATAGAATTACCCTTACTCCTATATCATCACCCGGGATAGGCGCATTTGCTCTGCTCTGTGAATGAGAGGAGCCAAAGCCACCGCCAAAGAATGACGAGAAAATATCTCCCATATCAAAGTCGAAGCCGCCAAAGCCACCTGCGCCATAGCCTGTGGATTGGTCAAAGGCCGCGTGACCGTATTGGTCGTACTGAGCCTTTTTCTCAGGGTCGGAAAGAACTGCATAAGCCTCGTTGACCTCTTTAAACTTCTGTTCCGCTTCCTTATTATCCGGATTCATATCTGGGTGATATTTTTTTGCCATTTGGCGATACGCCTTTTTTATTTCATCAGCGCCGGCGCCCTTGGAAAGCCCCAGCACCTCATAGTAATCTTGCTTATCTGCCATTATAATTTACCTCTTAAACCCCACAAGGACTGCCCCTTAGGAGCAGTCCCTTGGACGGTTATTATTTATCTGTTTTGTCCTCAAAGTCTGTGTTGTAGTATGTGCCGTCAGCGCCCTGTGCACCGTCTGCGCCACCCTCATTTGGCTGTGCGCCTGCCTGCTTATAAACCTTTTCAGCAACAGGATAGAATGCCTTTTGAAGAGCTTCTGTGTCAGCCTTAATAGCCTCTGTATTATTTGTCTTTATTGTTTCCTTAAGCTTATCAATAGCGCTCTGTACGCTTGCTTTGTCGCCTGCGTCAACCTTGTCGCCAAGCTCCTCTAAGGACTTTTCGCATTGGAATATCATATGCTCTGCGTTGTTCTTAACCTCAACTGCTTCCTTAGCCTTTTTATCCTCTTCAGCATACTTAGCAGCCTCGTTAACAGCCTTTTCAATATCTTCCTTGCTCATATTTGTTGAGGAAGTGATTGTAATGTGCTGCTCCTTACCTGTGCCCTTATCTGTTGCAGATACGTTTACAATACCGTTTGCGTCAATATCGAAGGTAACCTCAATTTGAGGTACGCCACGTGGAGCAGGAGCAATTCCGTCAAGGGAGAACATACCAAGGGTTGTATTACCGCTTGCCATTTCACGCTCGCCCTGTAAAACGTGAATTTGTACAGTTGTCTGACCGTCTGCTGCTGTTGAGAATACCTGTGATTTCTTTACAGGAATTGTTGTATTTCTTTCAATAATCTTTGTGCAAACGCCGCCAAGAGTTTCAATACCCAAGGAAAGCGGAGTTACGTCAAGGAGCAAGAGGTCCTTAACATCGCCGCCAAGAACACCGCCCTGAATTGCGGCACCGATAGCTACGCACTCGTCAGGGTTAATGCCCTTAAATGGCTCTTTACCGATAAATCTCTTCAAAGCCTCTTGAACAGCAGGAATTCTGGAAGAACCGCCAACCAAGATAACCTTGTCGATTTGGCTAACGCTTAAGCCCGCATCGCTAAGCGCCTTTCTTGTAGGTACCATTGTAGCCTCAACCAAGTCAGCTGTAAGCTCATCAAACTTAGCTCTTGTAAGAGTTGCGTCAAAGTGCTTAGGACCTGTTGCGTCCGCTGTAATAAATGGAAGGTTGATGTTAGTGCTTGCAACGCCTGAAAGCTCAATCTTAGCCTTTTCAGCGGCTTCCTTCAATCTTTGAAGCGCCATCTTGTCAGAACGCAAGTCAATTCCGTTTTCAGCCTTGAACTGCTCTGCAATCCAGTTAATTACCTTTTCGTCAAAGTCGTCGCCACCTAAGCGGTTGTTACCGTTTGTAGCCAAAACCTCGAATACTCCGTCGGAGATTTCAAGAATTGATACGTCGAATGTACCGCCACCTAAGTCGAATACCATTACCTTTTGGTTTTCTTCCTTATCCATACCGAAGGCAAGAGCTGCGGCTGTTGGCTCGTTAATAATTCTCTTAACCTCAAGTCCTGCAATTTTACCTGCGTCCTTTGTTGCCTGTCTTTGTGCGTCGCTGAAGTAAGCAGGAACAGTGATAACTGCCTCTGTTACTGTTGTGCCGAGATAAGCCTCAGCATCACTCTTAAGCTTTTGCAAAATCATTGCAGAAATCTCTTGTGGTGTATATGACTTATCGTCAATTGTTACCTTATATTCACGACCCATTTCTCTCTTGATAGAGCTTACCGTGTTAGGGTTTGTAATAGCCTGACGCTTTGCTACCTGACCAACAAGTCTTTCGCCTGTCTTTGTAAATGCAACAACAGAAGGTGTTGTTCTTGATCCTTCAGGATTTGGAATTACAACAGGCTCGCCGCCCTCGTAAACTGCTACGCAAGAGTTTGTTGTACCTAAGTCAATACCGATAATTTTTCCCATAATAATTTTCCTCCGTTTATATTAAGTAAAATTTTAAACTAATTAATTTGCTACCTTTACCATAGCATATCTTATAACGCGTTCACCGTAGGTGTAGCCCTTTTGGAAAACCTCTACTATTTCGTTTTCACCGTAAGCTTCATCATCTATGTGCATTACCGCATTATGCAAATTTGGATCAAAGGTCTTACATTCAATTTCTGTAACACCCATTTTGTTTAAGGATTCGTGAGTCTGAGCTACTATCAGCTTCAAGCCCTCCATAAACTTTTCATCTCCCTCAAGGGTTAGTACTCTTTCAATATTATCGATTATTGGGAGAAGATTTTTTACGCAATCAACATAAGCCTCACCGTAAATTGAATCCCTTTCCTTCAAGCTTCTTTTACGGAAGTTGTCGTACTCGGCAAGAACTCTTAAATACTTGTCGCTTGTATCGGCAAGCTGTTTTTTTATTTCAAGCAGCTCATTACTGTTGTCAGTGTTGGCGCTTGCTTCCTCGTTTTCCTTATTTATATTCTTTTCATTGTTTTCCATTATCATCTTCCTCAGTCTTAATTATTGTGCCTGGCGGCAAAGCGTCTAAGCTGGACATATTATTGATTTCCTCACTCAGACGGTCAATGGTGGAAAGCACCTTTGAGTAGTCCATTCTGCAAGGTCCTATAATACCGATAGCTCCTATTGTTTTTCCGTTGAGCTTCAGATTCTTATATATTAAGGTAGAATCATCCATTATCTTAACCATATTTTCAGAGCCGATGAAGATTTTTGTTTCGTCATCGCTTTGGTCGATTGTGGAAACTGCCTTAATAATGTCCTCCTTGCTTTCAATAGCAGATATCATTTTTTGCAGCTTGTCAAGATTTTTGTATTCGGGATGCTCAAGAAGTCTGTTCAAGCCCTCAAATTTAATTTCAGAGCCTAACTCGTTCATTGTTTCGTAAATACCCTTAACTGTAATGGAAATAAGCTCTGCACACAGCTTTTTGTCCTCGCCGCTGTTGTCCTCTAAGTATTTTTCCATATCCACCATTAAGGAAATGTTCATTTCATTAATAGATATACCCGTTAAAAAGACATTTAAAACCTGTGACAAAAGCTTGATTAGGTCCGAGGTTATACTAAAGGGAAGCTTTATGTTCCGTGTTTTTACCGAATCAGAGCCGCCTGCTATCATTACTATAATAAATGAATAGGGGTCTAAGTAAACGGCTTCATACTTTTTAATGGTTATGCTTGAAGGACGCGGACGCAAGGAAAGGGCTGTGTAGTTGGTCATTGCCGAAGCTACCTTTGTTGCGTTTTCCAAAATCTTGTCGATTTCAGCCTGCTTAACAGACAAAAGCTTTTTTAGCTGACCTGCCTCTTGAGTGGTTGCGTCATATTGCGCTACAAGCGTGTCAACATAAAATCTGTAACCAAGCTCAGAGGGAATACGTCCTGCTGAGGTGTGGGGCTGCTCCAAATAGCCAAGGCCTTCAAGCTCTGCCATTTCATTTCTTATGGTAGCAGAGGAATACGGAATGTTACCCTCTTGCATTAAGTACTTAGAGCCAACAGGCTCACCAAGCTTAATGTGCGCCTCTACTATGGCTTTCAAAATAGATTTTTTTCTATCACTAAGCTCATATGTATCAAAGCTCATTTGTTTTGCCCTCCTTTTACAGTTTATTCTCCTCTGTAAGTCTTTAGCACTCTTTTTGTTCAAGTGCTAAATTCTACAATTATATTATCACCATTTATTCTTTTTGTCAATACCTTTTTTTAAAATTTTTCAACTTTTTTAGCAATTTAACATTTTGAGTGCTAAAACGTTGCAATCCCTTTAATTTCAGGGCATTTCAAGGGTTTTTCTACATTATTATAATTATATACGGTCAGCTTTTTCCACCTTTTTGTACGCATTTTTCCTTCTTTTTTATCATTGCCCTGTAAATAAGCAAAGAAAAACCGCCAAGAAAATGGCGGTTTTCGATATTTAGCTATTAGAATTATTTGTTAACTACAACGTAAATAGGATTTTCAGATACGTTAATTGAAACGTATCCCTCTGCGTCAACTGTAAGAGTTGTACTCTTACCTGTGCGGCTTGCGTTTTCAACATCTGTTTCTGTAAGAGTTACGCTTTCGTAATCTGTACCTACATAGAGCTTGTAGCCGTCAACCTTTGTCATATTAGAGGTTGGGCACCAAACTGCGTATGCTTCGTCGTGGTCAGAATTTGAGTACTGATATACCCAAACGTCGTCGTTACCGGACTTTAATTCTCTTCTGAATGTAAAGTCATAAAGAGTGTTGAGAAGTGTGCACATATAGTAGTAGCCCGGCTTGTACTCCTGCTTAACTCTTGTTGGTTTGTTTGCAACAGGCTGACCGTTATCAAGATAGAAATAGCCTTCCTGCTGGTTGCCATCCTTATCGGTGTAATTTCTCTTTACACACTCGTTGCCGCCTTCATCAAGGTAGATAAGCTCGTTGTCCTCAGTAAAGCTGTAAGCAACTACACCGCAGGTACCGTACTTACCGATAGATGTTCTGTCGTTTGCGTAAGCTGTATCCTCAAGCATGTACATAGTTGCCTTGTCAACTCCGCAGGAGGAAAGGAGCAAGTATGCACGTGTGAGCCACATAGCCTGAACGTCTCTTGATGTGTAATCACCGTATGCGTGTGATGATGTCATGGTTTCATAGGATTCGTTTGTATCCCAACCGAACTCAGTTAACCAGATTTCAACGCCCGGATAGTACTTATCTCTGAACTCGATAAGGTCGGACATTGCATCAACAAGTCCGTACTCCTCAGGAGATGTACCAACGTAAACCTGTTGACCGTTTAGGTCATAAAGCTCACCAAAGTATGTATGTACGTTAAATGCATCTAAAGCAATTGCATCGTTCTTGGATGTCCATGTACCGTAAATGTCTTCTCTGTTAGCTCTCATCCAGTAGCACATAGCAGTAATATACTTGTCACCGATACCTGCAAGGCCTGCCATAGCAAGCTTGATATCAGGATCAGCATTCTTAGCGCCTAAGAAGTATGTGTAATCATCAGGATTGTAAACGTCCTTTAAAATGGTTCTCATATGACCGTCATAGGAAGCAGATGTAAGAGCAGCTAACTGATACGGTGTTGTACCTCTCTGGTCCTCACCGTTAGGCTCGTTACCAAGCTCAATCCACTTAATATAGTTAAGACCAATTTTGTCACCGCCGTCGGAGTGAGCTCTTACATTGTCGTACAAGTAGCCCATCTTACTGCTGCCGTAACGTGCTGCATATTGGTAAACAACGTCCGCATATGCAATATATGTAGAAGGTAGATATTTTTCTGTAAAGCTTGCAACCTCGGAGTTAAGCTTGCCTGTCAAGGCATTGTATGTTCTTGCAGGGTTATCTCCATCGCTCCACTGTAAGCAAGGAACGACTAAGTTATATAGAGAGTGCTCAGCATATTTGCTGTCAAAGTTACCAAGATTTGTTCTTGTAAGAGTTGTAGACTTCATTGGGAAGGATGACCAGTTGTAGGACCAGCCCAAGTTGTGATATTCACGAAGAACTGTTGCGCACTGAAGGTCTTCAACGGTACAGTATCCTCCACCGTCACCTAAAAGGCCGCAAACACCCATAAGCTCACCGATTGTAGGAAGCTTGTGAGATGTGTCGCCAAGCTCGTCACCTACGGTTTCGCCTGTTTGGTAACCGTAGAAAATTACCTCAACAGGAGCCTCACCGTCGAGGAATTGAAGCTGAATGAATCTTACTGTTTTGCCAATTGGAATTAAGTTCCAGTTGTTTGCGCTGAAGCTTGAAGCCGGATAGGATTCATTTGTAGCATCCCAATCAGTAGGAGTATTGAAGTTAGCAAAATCCTTTGATGAACGTACATCCAAATCATATGTTTCATGGCTGTAGAACACCATAATAGCCTCAATATAGTGCTCATACTCAAGGTCGATAATCGGCGCTAAGTCAGTACCGTATCTTTCGTGAGTTTCGGTGTATGGGTCAAGCATACCCGGGAGCCAGTCGCCCTTTTTGTAATAGAACTGGCTGAGTCTGTTGGTAGGAAGTCTGCCTGCCTCGCCGCCCAACGGGTCGATAATGCCCTCATACTCATCAATCAAAGGAGATAGGTTCTTAATAACCTCACCGCAGTAAACAGATGTAATCCTGCTCGGGTCAACATATACTAAATCAAGGCCGCCTGCACGAACAGATTCAACAGTGCTCTTAACTCTGCCGCTTGTTGCCTGTACTGCAATGTAATTCTTTGTATTTTTGTCAGCCTTTAAGTTAAGAACTGCTGCCTTAACCTCACCTGAGCCTGTAACATTAACACCGCTTGCAAGAGTAGCATCCTTAAAGTTTTCCTCAGTGATGGGAGATGAGCTGTATCTTATCTCATATGAAAGGTTTTTACCTGTCGCATTGAATTTAACTGTAACGGTTTCTGCGCCGATTTCAGCAATTCTCACATATTGAATAACAGGATTAACCTCCTCGATAACCTCACCTGGATTGTCTGGATTGTCAGGATTGTCTGGATTATCGGGATTGTCTGGATTATCCGGATTATCAGGCTGACTTCCGCTGTTATCGGTATTACCTGAATTTTCTGTTGAGCTGTTTGTAGGATCCGGCGGGTCTTCGCGCTCATCGCTACAAGAGCATGATGTGATTACTGCTACTACCATAAGCATAACGATTGCTAACAATAGTGCTAACCATTTTTTCTTCATTTCTTTTCCTCCGAAAAAAGTTTTAAGCACACAAATCTATCAAAAAGTTTAGATTTATACACAAGTATATATTACAATAAAAACCTATTTTTGTCAAGTGATTTTATACTATTTTAACAAATTAGTTTTAATTTTTTGGAAATTTATGTGCGTTTTACTTAAAACCCATCCTTAAGCTTTCTTCTTTTACATTCCCTCGGCTGCTATGGGCGGATTTAAAAGGCTATCAAAGCAATCTATTATATACCTTGTATCGTATCTTACACCGTCAATATGAATAACACGTAAAGCCTTATAGGTATATGAGGACAGGGGTCTGTCCAAGGAATCAACAGAATTGGCACAGATAAAAATCTCGTTCTCTGTAATCTCGGTAATTACAAGGGTATGGTAAAACACTTCGTCCTCGTTTTGAAGCTGAATGATGTCGCCAACCATTGCCTCGGATATATCAACTGTTCTGCCAAAGGGACCTACGTCCGTGTTGGTAGTCATAAAATTGTAAAAAAATTCTACTCCTGTCCAAGCCGCGGCGCGTCTGTTAGAGGACAAATAAAACCAACCGTAGGTAGGCGTAAAATTCATAACGCAGGAGCCTGCCAAAACGCATTGAGATGCAAAATTTGTACAGTTCCCCCCTATGCCCTCAAAGGTAAAAAACAAGGGGTTTCTCACAAGGGCATATTTTCTTGCATAAGTAACTACCCTATCCCGTAAATATTCTTTTTCTTGTATCATAGCTTCTCCTTCAAAATTGATGTGCCAAGCTGCAAAAGTTAATAACGGATAAACTTTTGGCACCATTATAGAATATGACAGAAGAAGCCTTTTGTTTACAAATACGTCAATACCAGCTTGGTATTGATGTAAATTCTTGCGATTTTTTTGTTTTTGGGTGCAAAAATGCGATACGTGTACTGTGCAAATGGATTTTTTCGTTGTCACGGGCGCCATATTTACCATCGCCCAAAAGCGGATAGCCACGAGATGCAAATTGCACTCTGATTTGGTGAGTTCTGCCTGTAAAAAGCTTGACGTGAACTAAGGATAATTCACACTCCCCCGCCTGTTTTTTGCAAATCAACTCAAATTCGAGCCTTGCCTCCTTCGCACCGTTTCTTTTGGTTTTTGTGACAAAGGATTTGTTTTTTATTCTGTCGTGATACAAAAAATCTATCATTTCTCCATTCTCGGAAATGTCACCGTGACATAGGCATAAATACTCTTTTTCAAACACTCTGTCGGCAATTTGCGCCGAAAGAGCGCCTGCGCTTTTCTCATTTTTTGCATAGACCATAAGTCCTGTTGTTTGTATGTCCAGCCTGTGTACCGGGTAAACGGTTGTCCCTGTGATTTCGGTTAAAATATCAACCATATTTTCCTTATCACTCTTTTGCGATGACACTCCGTATGGCTTTTCGCAAACAACTATATCTTCATCTTGATATATTATCATAATCTAATTACTCCGATTATTTAAAAGGCTGTTGTACATTGTGCAGTATAAACAGATTGCCTTCTCCAGTGAGTAGCGGAGCGGCATTGTGGTAGTGAATAACACTCGGTGAGTGTTAGAGCCACAATGTGACCGATCCGCAGCGAGAAAGGTGGCGCGCATAGCGTGACGGATGAGGTGTTATATAGTAAACAACTACTCATCCACCGCTTACGCGGTCCCCCTTCTGCACAAGGCACACCACAAGGGTGTCTCACAAGAGAAGGCTTGCTTTTATGCAATTTTACTTAAATGTGACAGACTCTTTTGTTATTAATTATTTTAAGCTGATTACGCTTTCGTCCCACATATCAGGAGCATCATAGCCCAAGAAGTTAACTGCGGTTGCTGCAACGTTTGAAAGGCCAAACTGACCGTTATCAGCCTTAACCTCATATTTATCACTGTAATAGTTATCGTAAATGATAAACGGAACAGGGTTAAGAGTGTGGCTTGTCTTAGCCTTAAAGCTTCCGTCCTTGCCTGCCTTTGGCATACCCTTTTTGTCGCACTCGTACATTTCGTCTGCATTACCGTGGTCTGCTGTGATAAGAGCAACACCGTGAAGCTTATCAACAACCTCTAAGAGTCTCTTAAGCTGAAGGTCAAGGGCTTCCATTGAGCATCTTGTTGCCAAAATGTTGCCTGTATGACCTACCATGTCTCCGTTAGGGAAGTTTACTCTTAAGCAAGCATACTTGCCGCTTTCAAGACATTCTATCAGCTTATCTGTGATTTCAGCGCACTTCATCCAAGGTCTTTGCTCAAATGGAACAACATCAGACGGAACCTCGATATATGTTTCAAGCTTCTCATCAAACTTGCCGCTCTTGTTACCGTTCCAGAAATATGTTACGTGACCGTACTTTTGTGTTTCGGAAATCGCAAGCTGGGAAATGCCTGTATTTGCAAGATATTCGCCCATTGTGTTTGTAATTTCCGGTGGGTTTACAAGATAGTTGGATGGAATGTGAAGGTCGCCATCATATTCAAGCATACCCGCATATACTACGCTTGGGTAACGAACTCTGTCAAACTTTGTGAATTCCTTGTCGTCAAATGCCTTGGAAATTTCAATTGCTCTGTCACCTCTGAAGTTGTAGAAAACAACGCTGTCGCCATCGTTGATTGTACCAACGGGCTCACCGTTTTCAGCGATAACGAAGGGGGGCAGGTCTTGGTCGATAACCTTAAGCTCGCTTCTGTATGCTTCAACAGCCTCAGCGGCAGAATTAAACTGTCTACCCTCGCCTAAAACGTGTGTTTTCCAGCCAAGCTCAACCATTTTCCAGTTAGCCTCGTATCTGTCCATAGTAATAACCATACGTCCGCCGCCGGATGCAATCTTTATATCAAAGCTATTATCTCTTAAGCCGTTAAGATATTCCTCGAAGGGAAGAATATAATCAAGTGCGCTTGTTTCTCCAACGTCACGACCGTCAATTAAAATATGAAGTCTAACCTTGGAAACGCCTTCCTTTTTGGCTTGATCAATCATTGACTTTAGGTGGTTGATATGAGAGTGAACATTACCGTCGGAGAAAAGACCCATAAAATGTAATGTGGAGCCATTGCCCTTTACATTGGAAATAACCTTTTGCCAAGTAGATGAAGAAAACATCTTACCGTTTTCAATTGACTGTGAAACAAGCTTTGCGCCCTGTGCAAAAACCTGACCTGAGCCAAGAGCATTGTGTCCAACCTCGGAGTTACCCATATCGTCATCTCCCGGTAAGCCTACTGCTGTACCGTGAGCCTTGAGCTTAACTGTTGGATACTTTGACATTAACATATCAAGAGTTGGTGTGTATGCAAGACTAACTGCATTTGCCTCTGTTGCAGGAGCAAGTCCTACACCATCCATTACAACTGTAAGAACAGGACCTGTAACGCCTATTTGCTTGCTTGCTTTATTAAGTACTTTTGCCATAATATATCCTCACTTTTAAATATTTACCACATATATTATATACTATATTTATGAACAAATCTTGAACTGTCACAAAATAGTTGACATTTTTATAATATAATGTTAGAATTATTAAAGAATTTTATATTTGGAGTGCTTTTATGTCAATTAAAAATGAATGTGTAAATGTTATTACCGAGCTTTGCGAGATTGCAAAGCTTAAAAAGGGAGATATTCTTGTTGTCGGCTGCTCTACAAGTGAGGTTGTCGGCTCAAAAATCGGAACCAATTCTGACCCGGACACAGCCAAGGAAATTTATGACGGAATTATGTCTGTTTTGGAGCCACGCGGAATTTACTTGGCAGTTCAGTGCTGCGAGCATTTGAACAGAGCCATTGTAACAGAGAGTGAGTGTGTTCCCTTTAGCGAAAGAGTAAATGTTGTACCGCAAAAGAAGGCAGGCGGCTCTTTAGCAACCGTTGCCTACAACAGCTTTAAAAACCCCGTCGTAATTGAAGAAATCAAGGCTGATTGCGGAATTGATATTGGCCTCACTCTTATAGGTATGCACTTAAAAAAGGTGGCTGTGCCTGTACGTTTATCTACTAACAAAATCGGCAACGCGCTTTTCACCTGTGCTCGCACTCGTCCTAAATTTATAGGCGGTGAAAGAGCTGTTTATAATAAGGATTTGTTATAAAGTACGCATTCGAACGTGTCAAAAAAGTGATATGACGGTGCTTTTCGGCTAACCTTATAAATTTGTATAGCAAAACCACTCTGCACAAAATGTGCAGAGTGGTTTTTATATATTCCATTAAATTTGTGAAACAATTTTTGAATACAGGTTATCTTCCTCTCATAGAAGCTACCTGCTCCTCGTCTGTCATTTCTACCTTTTCCTTCTTGCGCCTGAAAACTATATTTCTAAACAAGATATCAGCGATAAACAAAATAAGTGCGAGAATAGCAACAGGTGTGCTTACATCGTATTCAAGAATACGGATTTGACCCTCAAGCTCAGCAAATAAGCCCTCAGTGTCGGCAAGAATCTCACCGCCGCCGTTATTGGTAATGGCTGTAAGATTGTTTTCACCCATATCGCTGAATACGTCATATTCAGAGTTATAGTAGCCTGTTACAGCAAATGTAGTTGTATCATTGATTTTGCTTGTGGCATCATCAATAATCATTAGCTGAATTGTATAGGTTTCATCTATTTTGTTTGTTGGAATTGTTGTTCTGTACTTCTTTTCAGCAATTTTACCGAAGGTAACTGTTGTTTCAAGCTTACCGTTACTGTTAAATACTTGAGCTATTAAATGCTCACCGTCACGAACGTTTTCGTATGTATTAACTGTAACTGTTGTTTCAAGCTCATCACGTGATGCGGTATAATCAAGACCGGTTGAGTCAACCTGGCGGTTCATAGTAGCATCAAACATATTAGAAACAAGTGTTATACCGTTACTGTCACCGAAAAGTACACCTGTCCACTCCGGATTACCAAGGTCGGACATATAAACGCTTACCTTACCAAGACCGTATGCCCATTCAGCGTAAAGCGGCTTCATTCTGTCAACATAGAGAACAAGGTCAGCCTCTTCCTTAATTACGGAGCTATAATAACCACCGATAATCTCGTAATCGCGAACACCCTTTAAAACGCTTGAGTTCAGTGAAAGCTGATAAGGCAATACAGGCTTATGGTTAACAAGCTCCGCTGTTATATCCTCTGCCTTTTCAACTATTTCGTTAGTCAAGTCGCTTGCGTTGTGGGCAACATAAGTTGTACCCTTTCCTGCCTCAGCAATCTTGGTAAGCTCTGCTGCCTGTGATGTATCGTCGTTACCGATTGAAATTGTGGAGGTTGTAGTTCCTGCCTTTGCCATACGCTCAACAATACCCTCATAGCCTGAGCCAATATCGTTAGGCGCACCGTCAGACATCATAAGCACCTGCTTAATGTGAAGTGTTACCTCATTGTTCTTCTTTGAAAGCATATCACTGGCTGACTGAATAGCCCACTTATAGGATGTACCGTAGCTCTTAATGTATATACCTGTACTGTCGTCAGTACCGCCTCTACTATAATCGGCGGGTCTTGTGTAGCCCTGTGTTGTATACTTGTCGCCATCGTCCTTATGGATTGGAATGTCAGATTCCTTACCGTTCTTATCAAGATAGTAGGAATAGTAATAATGCCTTAATTCATATTCGACAATTTCGCAAATCTCTTTTCTGTTTGCCTCATTGCCAAGCTGTTGCATTTCAAGAGCTACGTGTGAGTCCTGGTCGAAGCATACTATACCTACATAGTCAGTATCAGCAAAGCCCTCGCCATTTAATTTTTCTGACTCGGTAGCTCCAAGCATTAATACCTTCTTAACGCTTTCTACAACAACCTCAAATCTTGACTTGTTACTACCGCTCATCATCTTCTTCATTGAGGATGAAAGGTCAACAACCAAAACCATGGCAACCGTTTCTCTTTCCTCCTGTAGCTTCAGCTCAACGGGAAGAATTTCAGCAATAGGAGATTCATAGTATGTACCCTCGTTAATATCGTAGAAGTTATCACCGAAGGAAACGAACAAGCCTCTGCCAACCTCCTCAACGTAGCGCTTAAGGTTAGCGCCTGCATTGGACGGAAGATCGTCAAAGTTTACGTCCATTAAAACAATTTGGTCATATTTCAAAAGTCCTTCAAGTGTATTCGGGAAGGCTCTTGGGGAAATAGGACCCTTGATTTCATACTCGCTTAAATTATTAAGGACTGTACTGCCCTTGATTTGATCAAACTGACCTCTGTTTTCACCGTAGTCACCGTCAACTATCAAAACTGTTTTTTGCGCATCAAGAGAGTACCAAGCATAAAGGGTATTATTACCGTCTAACAGGTCACTTCTTGAATCAACCTTGATATTGGCGCGAATGGTGTTAACACCTGCAACCTCAGGAGTGTATGTGAGCTTAAACACATTTGTTCCCGGCTGAAGGTCAGTGCGATGTGTTTTTTCAATATCACCGTCGTAAATTGTAATTTCCGCATTACGAACAAATCTTGTAGCCTTAACAACGACCTCAACGGTTACATCCTCACCCTCGGCAACCTTACCGTTTGTGTTGATGGAGATGAGCTGTACCTCCTTGTTGTCTGTGCCGTCAGCTACCATATTGAAGTATGCGCCGCTTACCATAATATCGTCGCTTAGCTTGTTAGCCGCAGCAATACCGTCACCTAAGGTTTCAAGACCGTCAGATAGAACTATTATCTTCTTGTTTTGTCCCTTGGCAAATGGGTCGTCCTTTTGTTCAAAAAGCTCTGCTGCAATATTTAACGCTTGCTCAATATTGGTTTGGTCGGTTTTCATACCGTTTGCATCAAACTTCAAATAATCGCTTGCATTTGTATCAAATTTGTCGTCATCAACTGTTTTGATAACGTTGTTTGCAAACATAACAACAGCAAATTTAGTGTTATTTCTGTCAGATGATTTAATGACTTCCTTGATAAATTTATTCATATCATCCTTCATATTAATATTACTGTCAGATACGTCTGCTAAAAATACTACCTTTGTTTCAAGCTTTTCATCGGTTGTTTCGGTAACATTGATGCCGCCAAGCAAGCCTGACAAAAGAAAAACAAGTGAAAGGTGTATTATAAACGGAATTAAGTGCTTTGTAGATGCCCTACGTTTTTTATTCAGCCTTAAGAACGGAATAATTCCTAAAATAAGAGCAGGAATAAGTATTAAGAATAACAGTGGGTGTTCTACCGAAATATCAATATTGGTCACGATAATATACCCCCCATTCAATTATTAATAATACTATTAGCAAGGCAATAAGATATGGGAATATCTCAACAGGCTCAAACGTTTCCTGTGAGCCATCCTGTGGCTCAGGAGCAGTTATGGACTCTGTCGGAACTCTTTGTACTATCATTGACTCGTTTTCAGAAACGTGTCCTGTTACAACATATCTCTTTACTTCCTCTAATGTATCAACATCATCACCGTCCGGATATGTAACAACAAGCTCATATTTACCGGGCTCTGTGATAACAAATTTATGAACAAGCTCCTCATCGCTTGAGCCTTGTCCTGTCAAATCCTTCTTGTTTACCATTTCACCGTTAAAGTTATATGTAATAGTTGTAGCGCCAGCGGGATAGTTAAAGGAAACCTCAGTTCCCACAGTAGCTGTTCTATCGGGTAACGGATCAGGAATAGAGTAATTCACCATATTCCAAACAAGAATCGGGAAGTCAGAAACATATGCTCCCAAGGAGGAATTTGCGAAATCAAAGGATGTAACTATCATACGGACACTTCCTACGTTACCTGCAACCATTACATCCTGTCCCGCTGCGGTAAATACAGGCTTAAAGGTGCCCATATTAATGATAGGACGGTATTTTGTAAGAGCCGCATCTACATAGATAGGTCCTGTTGCAAGGTTAATCTTCATTGGGTCGAAATAAACATTATTAACCAATTCCTGCACAACATCAAGGCTGAGTGTTTGCTCAAACTTAAAGCCGTTTTTGTTACCCATAGCGGCAGCATCGTACTCTGTGTTATCGATTACTACTCCCGCCTTGTCGGGCACTTGCTTCGCATTTAGCAGCCAAACAGCACCGTCTGTTGGAAGGTCATAAGGCTCAACGCCCTCGAAGATATAAAGGTCATAGCCCTTATATTCATCAACCTGGTCAACGCTTGAATACATATTTGATGTATCAATTGAATAGCCTGCCGCTAAGAAGGCTCTGTACAAAAGTGAACGTGTACAGGAAACCTTGCCTCCGTTATAGTCAACATAGGTGCTGACATAAAGGATTTTCGGGTTGATTTTTTCCTTTGGATAAATAGTAAAGGAATCATCATAGGAGAAATTATCCTCTGAGTTGATAACAACCGTCGCCTCAGAATATTCCCTTACAGCCTGGCTTAATTCAATCTTTAGCTCACTGTCATTGGCACCCTGTGTCGTTGAGTGAGTAAATCTTACTGTTTTTATTTGGTTGGCATCAAGTGTCAAGGACTTTTGACCTGCAACCTTACCGTCAATTAAAAGCTTAATGCTACAGTTAGAGCCTAAGCCATAGTTACCAACGCTTGCGATGAACTCAATACCGTTAGCAAGCTCATTGTCCTCAAAGGCAATAATACCTGCGTTCCATTCTCCGTCTCTCTTACAGTCTACAACCTCAACGCCGTTTGCGTTAATGTATGTCTTATCTGTATAAAGAAGGATTTTTGCGCCTGAGTTCTGGTTTAAAACGTCACCTGCTTTTAAAAGCGCTGCGCTTATGTCAGCATCGCCCATTGTACATTTTATACCGTCAAGCTTGGTTAAAATTGTGCCTCTGTCTGTTTCTCTTGATGTAAGCTCCTTTACAGTTTCACCCGCCAAAAGAATAGTGTACTGGTTATTTGAGCCTGCATTTTGTGTCGCTTCCTTTACCTGCTGTACTGCATAGTCAAAGCGTGTTACCCCACCCTTTTCAGCAAGCATACTGGCAGAAGCGTCTATAATTACTACCTTTTCGTCAGTTTTCAGTGGTTTAACAGTTGGACGGGCAATGGCAAAGCTCGCCGCAATTACTGTCAAAATCTGAAGAATAAGCAGTAATGACATTATGAAATTCAAAGGAATTTTGCGCTTAACATATTTCAAGCTCCGTTTCCAGATAAACGTACTCGAAACATTCTTGCTCTTATACTTGGATCTTAATAAATAGATAATTATTATGATCGGTATGGCAAGTAAGCCCAAAAGACCAAGTGGATATATAAAACTCATTTGATTACTTCCGCCTCATAGCCCTTTCCAAAGATTACCCTTTCAATAGGATCATCGGAGGATACTGTTAAGAAGGTTACGTTTCTTGCTGCGCAAAAGTCGATAATCTCCTTTTCGTATTCATCCAATGCCTTTTGATAGGCTTCTACCATTCTTTTGGTGACAACCACCCTCATGTTACGTCCATCAGCTATGTCAGGTGCTTCAGAGTCCATCATATGAATTCGTCCGTCAAAATCAGGATACAATTCATCAGGTGACATAATTTGTATAAGCATTACCTCACGTCTGTGATATAACAGAAAGTCGATAGCCTTTTTCCAGTCGCTTTCAGTCAAAAAGTCTGAAATAATAATTGTTAGACCGTCATCGTGACCCGGTGCCTTTGCTTGTACAATTGCTTTTTCCAGGTCTAAATCCCCCTCAAATTCAGTATCCTCAAGATACTGTGCAGCGCGATAGAAGGAGTCCTTATTTGTAATAGTAATCTTTATATCTTCAAGCTTGTCGCCCTTGATAAGCTTATAAGAAACTCTATCCATTGCGGAAACAGAGAGGTATCCAAATGCTGCCGCAACCCTAAGAGCTGCCGCTGCCTTTTCAGGCTTTCCACAAGCCATAGAGGCAGAGCAGTCTATATAAATCTGGTTGTGCATTTGTCTTTCATCAGTAAAGAGCTTAATAAAGTATTTCTCAAAACGCGCATAAACGTTCCAGTCAATACGTCTGATATCGTCTCCCGGAAAATATTCACGGAAGTCTGCAAACTCTACTGTGTTACCGTATGACCTTGCTTTACGGCCACCGCCGAAAAAGCCTGTCATTGGTGTTTTTAAGAGAAGTGAGGCAGCATCTAGACGGTCAAGAAAATCACCGTCTAATATTCTTCTTTTCATGCCAAACCGCCCTTATTATTTCTTCTTATTGATAATTGATGACTTGCTAACATTGTTAAGGTCAGCTATGTGTGCCTTTACAACATCGTCAGCAGTAAGCTTAGATGTAACAGCCTCAAAGCCGAGCTTAATTCTGTGGCGGAGTACGGGGATAGCAAGGGTGTTGATATCATCGTAGGATACGTTGTATCTGCCCTTAACAAGAGCGCGCACCTTTGCTGCTGTGATAAGAGCCTGAGCCGCACGAGGGCTGGCGCCATCACGAATATATTTCTTTGCTGTATCGGTTGCAATTTCGCTGTTATAATGAGTAGATGCTACCATTACCATTGCATACTCAAGAACCTCGGATGCAATTGGAATAGACTTCGCTACCTCTCTCATTCTTAAGAGCTCCTCACCGTTACAAGCAGCAGAAGCTGTTTCGTCCATTGTCTTCTGTGTCATTGTAACGATTTGTCCAAGCTCAGCAGCTGATGGATTTGGGACTAAAATTTTGAACATAAAACGGTCCATCTGAGCCTCAGGCAACGGATATGTACCATCCTGCTCAATTGGGTTCTGTGTAGCCAAAACGAAGAATGGCTCGTCAAGCTTACGGGATACACCCATTACTGTAACCTTATGCTCCTGCATGGCCTCAAGCAAAGCTGCCTGTGTCTTTGGTGTAGCACGGTTAATTTCGTCCGCGAGTACTATGTTACTGAATACAGGACCCTTCTGGAACTCGAACTTGGAGTTTCCGTTTTCATCCTTGGTAATAATGTTAGTACCTGTAACGTCGGCAGGCATTAGGTCAGGAGTAAACTGAATTCTTGAGAACGGTAGGTCAAATACCTTACCGAGTGAACGTACAAGACGTGTCTTACCAAGACCCGGAGCACCCTCCAAAAGAACGTTACCGCCTGCAATAATGGCGATAATGGTTGATTGAACAACCTCCTCTTGACCGATGATATCCTTTTTAACCTCAGTGAATATCTTGTCGCACTTTTCAGCAAAGAGCTTTAATTCCTTCTCTGCCTTTTCGTCAATCTTAATTTCCTGTGCAGGAGCCTTTGGTGCAGCTGCCTGCTCCTTCTTTGGCTCCGCCTTTGGTTCTGCCTTAGGTTCAGCCTTAGGCTCTACCTTTGTATCGGTTGCATTTGCTACGTTTGCCTTAACCTCTTCAGGCTTAGCTTCCTTGTTCGCTTTGTTAAATAATCCCATAATCTTTTCTCCGTATACTGTTATTTTTTAAAATTATTGTTTAATTAAATCAAGATAGTTTGCAATGTACTGACGCTCTTCCTCTGTTAATTCACGGTCGAACATCTTATCAAATTCGTCGTTAAGCACGCCCTGGTCTACAAGGTCCTGAAGAGTCATATTGCCAAATCCCGGGATAAAGATGGTTGCTTCCTCTTTATATTCGCCGTTTCCGCCACCGCTTGATGTTTGGCTATCGGATTCGGTTTCGGATTCGCCCTCAGATTCGGACTCGTTTTCGTTTTCGCTTTCACTCTCGCTCTTGCCTTGCTCGCCCTCTTGCTCTTGCTGCTCACCTTCAGGACTACTCATATCGGTTTCGCCCTCTTCGCCGGTTTGCTGATCATTATTTTCAGGATTTTGTCCCTCTTGGTTTTCACCCTTGTTGCTTTGCTCCTTGTCACCGTTTAGGTTGTCTTGAGCCTGGTCAAGGTTGCCTATCATATCCTTACCCATTTCCTGAGCACCGAAGTGGTCCTCCATAAAGTCGCTTAAGTCCTTGTTGAATTCGTTTGTTGCGTTTTCAACATCCTCCTTTGCGCCCTCCATATCGGTTTCGGATTTTTCAAGCGCATCCTCAAGCTTGCCCTGATAGTCCTCTACGATATCCTTCATTTCGTCGCTGATTTCGCCGTTATTCTTGATATCTTCAAGCTCGCCTATCATATCCTGAACAGTTTCCTTCCAAGCCTCGTCTGTCTGCTCCTTGTTGTCCTGCTTAATGTTTTCTGTTGCGCCGTCAAGCTTATCCTTGTTGTTTTCCTCAAGAGCCTCGCCTATTTGCTGGAAGTTATCATTCTTGGAATCCTGGAAGGAGCTGTTGTCCTTGTCATACTGCTCTTGGTCTTCCTTCATTCCGTTACTGATTTCTTCCTTCATGTCCTGATACTTGTCACCCAAGGCATCATTCTTTTCCTGCTCATTCATGCTGTCATTATTAAGAATGTCGTCCTTGATTTCTTGGTCATTCTTATCAAGCCAGTCCTTAGCTGCTTCCTTATCGTCAGCGCTTGCGTCACTGTTCTCAATAGAGTCCTTAATGTCCTCCATTGCGTCCTTATTTTCCTTGTTGGACTGGGATTGATTGATTTCTTGACGGATATCATCAAGCTTATCAGCAATTTCCTTGTTTGTTTCGTTCTTTTGAATTGCGTTGTTTATATCTTGCTTTGCATCCTCAGTAGCGTTTTCAAGGTCTTCCTTGTTTTCGCTCTTGTCAAGGTTTTGTGCATAGTCCTGAACAGCATCCTTGATTTCAGAATCAGGTGCATTTTCAGTAGAATTAAAGATGTCCTCAACTATCTGGTCCTTCTTGTCCTCTTGCTCCTGCTTTGAGCTTTCAAGGTCGCTCTTGCTCTGTTCAAGCTCAGCCTTTTCATTTTCAAGCTCCTGCTTAGCATCGTTCTTTTCGGACTCGGACATATTTTCGTTCTTGTCTATGTTTTCCATTTCCTTGTTGATGTCGTCGATTTGATCCTGTTTCTTGTCAATTTCCTGCTGGAGCTTATCTGACTCCTGTTGGATTTTGTCAAGCTCCTCTTGAATCTTATCAAGAGCATCGTTTATCTTGTCTTCATCCTTAGACTGAATTGCATCGCCAAGATTTTCAACAAGCTCGTTGTTACTGTCCTGCATATCCTTGGAGATTTCGTCCTGAGCCTGATCTTCATTTTCAGCCTTATCCTCCATCTTATCCTGTGTATCGTGGATAGCGTCGTCCTTAGCCTCGGTCTTTTCCTCCTCGGTCATTGAGTTGTCCTTGTTGATATCGTCAATCTTGTCCTTAAGGTCATCCATTTCATCTCTCATCTCATCCTTAGACTCTTCGTCTGCCTTGGAGTTTTCGATGATGTCCTCAATTTCCTCAAAGCCGTTTTCGATTGTGTTATCTTCTTCGCCCTTAAGCTCATCCTCAACCTTTTCAAGCTCATCCTTTATCTTATCGGTTGTGTCCTCAAGCGCATTGTCCTTTTCAATGGAATCCATAATGTTGTCGAACAAGTCGTCAAAGGTCTGGTCAAGCTCTTCCTTAAAGTCGGATTGGTCAACAGTATTTTCAAGATTTTCCTTCTGTTGCTCCTGCTCCTGCTTTGTCTGCTCCTGCTCTTGCTTTGTTTCTTCCTTTTCAGCCTTGTTTTGCTCTAACTGTTCTTTACTCTGCTCTTGCTCAGCCTTTTCCTGCTCAAGCTGTTCCTTGTTCTCTTCTTGCTCAGCCTTTTCCTGTTCAAGCTCAGCCTTTTCCTGCTCGAGCTGTTCCTTGTTCTGCTCAAGCTCTTCCTTAGCCTGTTCCTTTTCCTCCTCGGTCATTGACTCATCCTTTTCGATGTTTTCAAGCTCCTTATTGATGTTATCAATTTGCTCTTGCTTTTCGTCAATCTTTTCCTCGGTGTTTTCAATTTCCTGCTGAGTTTGGTCGATTTTCTCTTGAGTATCATTGATTTCCTTTTGAGTATCATCAATTTCCTTTTGAATATCATCAATTTCCTCTTGAGTCTTATCAATTTCCTCTTGAGTCTTGTCTATTTCCTCTTGAATCTTATCAAGGTCCTCTTGGATTTTATCCATTTCCTGTTCAACCTTGTCAAGCTCCTCTTCAACCTTTTCTAAGTCCTCGATCGCTTCTTCAAAAGCATCCTTTAATTCGGAATCCTCTTCAGTGCTGTCAACTGCATCCTGGAATGCGTCCTGAACCTGATCGATCATTTCCTGCTTTTCTTCAGCAGTTGGTTGCTTTTCGATTTCTTCCTTTATCTTATCAAGAGCCTCTTGAATCTTATCAGGGTCCTGTGACTCAATAGCGTCAGCCAATTCCTTGGTAATTTCATTGTTCTTAAGGCTTTCAATAATCTTATCTCTGATTTCTTTCTGTTGGTTTAAGTAATCCTCAAGCTTATCCTTTGTTTGCTCGAGAATGTCAAGATGCTCTTCCTTGGAGATGTCTTCCTTTAAGCTATCCTTGTAGCCATCCAAAATATCGCCAACCGCTTCCTTATCAGCATCACTCATGCCTGAGTTATCAACAACCTCGTCTAAGAACTCGATAACCTCTTGTGCCTTTTTGTAATGTGGGTTTGGCTCTGCTGCGTAAACTGAAAATACAAGCAAAATTGCAAGTAAAATTGCAAGACAGCCTGCAAGTGTTTTCTTAGGTACGTTAATTCTAAGCTCCTTAACGCTCATTTGCGCCATACGGCTCTTAGTGTCGTCTCTTTGTACCTTAGCAACATAAGATTTATCATTCTGATACTCAATCATAGTGCTAACACGCTCATCTAAGCCAAGCTGGTCAATTCTCTTAGCGATTTGCGCAATACCGTGTGTATAGCGAACCTTGTAAATAATGATTCCTACAATTACTGCACACACTACACCGGAAATCACAGAGCTTAATACAAAGCCAAGCTGCATTCCGTACCAGTTTTCAGGGAAAATTCTAAAGATAAGCGCTGTAACAAATGTTAAGCACAAGCCAAAGAAAATTCCAATAGCAGATGCCTTAATAAGAGACTCAATTATAAGTCTTTTCTTATATGGCTTTACTATTTGATTCATTTCCATAAAAAATCCTCCTAATTTTGTTAAAACTTATTTTATTACTATTATATTATAACACGCAACATCAAATTTTGCAACATTAAATAATTTTTGTCGCAACAAGTTAAATTTTTTCGTCATACTGCACAATTTTTTGATTTCCCTTTTGAAAACGAAAGTCAAAAAATTATGTAAAATGCCCAAAATTTGCGTGTTTCGAAAGCTGCATAAGCCTTTCTTTGTTTGAGCATACAATATGACCTCTTTTGCCTTTTCGGCGCGCCTCTTGATTTCCTCCTTTTTACAATAATTTTGCTTGTAACAGTATACGAAGAATTTTGCGCCCAAGCCAGCGCTGTTTGAACTTAATTCTGCATAATCTCTTATGCCGGACCCAATCTAACATATATGAAGGCTTCATTTTTCAAATCTACCTTTATATATGTTGATTTTGCGCTTTTTCACTGCGATTATGGGGAACAGTAAACAGACGCAATTAGCCCTTTCACCATAATAGACGGAAAGTAATGCCATTTGGTTACACATAAAATTAAATTTTTTCAAAAAAATTTTCAAAAAACAAAAATGCCCGAAATACAAGGGGTTTCAACATTAAAATTTTTCAGAAAATAAAAAAGGACGCACTGAAATAAGATAAAATCCCTTAAATAAGGCATTCTTGTCAGTGCGTCAATATTCAATTATAATGCTACGCTATTAAAATTTGCGCCATACCATTTTATCAACCACGCCTGTATAGGATTGGATGATTTTTACAACCTTGGTTGAAACATTTTCGTCAACGTAGTTTGGTACAGGCATACCGTAATCTCCGCTTTCATTCATATCAATAGCGGTGGTAACAGCCTGCAAAAGTGACTTTTCGTCAATACCTGCCAAAATGAAGCACGCCTTGTCAAGCGCCTCGGGTCTTTCGGTGGATGTACGAATACATACAGCGGGGAACGGATTGCCAACGCTTGTAAAGAAGCTGGACTCCTCGGGTAATGTTCCGCTGTCGGACACTACGCAAAATGCGTTCATTTGCAAATTGTTATAGTCGTGGAAGCCTAAGGGCTCGTTTCTGATAACTCTTTTGTCAAGAACAAAGCCGCTTGCCTCAAGACGCTTTTTTGAACGTGGATGGCAAGAGTAAAGAATAGGCATATCGTACTTCTCAGCAAGCTTGTTAATAGCTGTAAAAAGTGACAAAAAGTTCTTCTCTGTGTCGATGTTTTCCTCTCTGTGAGCTGACAAAAGAATGTATTTTTTAGGCTCTAAGCCAAGTCTTTTTAAAACGTCGGACTTCTTGATTTCATCAAGGTTTGCGTGCAAAACCTCCGCCATAGGAGAGCCTGTTACATAGGTTCTTTCCTTTGGCAAGCCGCACTCTGCAAGGTATCTTCTTGCGTGCTCGGAGTATGCTAAATTAACGTCGGAAATTATGTCTACAATACGTCTGTTTGTTTCCTCAGGCAAGCACTCGTCCTTGCATCTGTTTCCTGCCTCCATATGGAAAATAGGAATATGAAGTCTTTTTGCCGCAATTGCGGACAAGCAGGAGTTAGTGTCACCCAAAATAAGCAACGCATCAGGCTTGATTTGCGCCATCAGCTTGTATGAGCAATTAATGATATTGCCAACAGTTGCGCCTAAATCATCACCTACTGCATCCATATAAACCTCAGGGTCTTCAAGCTTTAAGTCACGGAAAAATATTCCGTTTAAATTATAGTCATAGTTTTGACCTGTATGAGCAAGGACGCAGTCAAAATAATTTCTGCACTTGTTAATAACTGCCGCCAAACGAATAATTTCCGGTCTTGTTCCTACAATTATTAATAATTTGAGACGTCCGTCATTCTTAAATGACACGTCAGAGTAATCAGTTTTAATGTTCATTTCAGTTATTCTCCGTTATTTTGGAATTACGTTTCAAGGTTGCTAAAATACACCGCTCTCCGTAGGCGCAGACGTACGTCAAGGTCAAGGAGCAGGAGCAACGCAGA
>JAFTZI010000055.1 GCA_017461055.1 Clostridia bacterium
TACTTTTCCTCTACTGCTGTTTTGTACGCATCCATTATTCGTTCCTTGCCTGCTAAGGCGGAAACCAACATAAGAAGGGTGCTTTCCGGCAGGTGGAAGTTTGTTATTAAGGCATCTACCGCCTTGAATTTATAGCCGGGATAGATAAATATTCCTGTTTCTTGGCTGGTGGGGTGGATAATTCCGTTTTCATCTGCCACACTTTCAAGAACGCGGCATGAGGTTGTGCCTACTGCCACTGTTCTGCCACCCTGCTTTTTTCTTTCGTTAATTATTTTGGCGCTTTCTTCGGTTACGCAAATGTACTCTTTATGCATTATGTGGTCTGTGATTTTTTCAGCCTTTACAGGACGGAAGGTGCCAAGTCCCACGTGAAGCATAACAGGAACGATTTTTATGCCCTTAGCCTCGATTTTCTCCATTAGCTCCTTGGTAAAGTGAAGTCCTGCGGTGGGCGCTGCGCTGGAGCCGTTTTCCCTTGCGTACACGGTTTGGTAACTGTCCTTGTCCTCAAGCTTTTTTGTAATATACGGTGGCAGAGGCATAGAGCCGATAATGTTCAACACCTCGAAAATGCTTGTATATTTGCTTGTATCATAGGAAAACTCAACTATTCTGTTTCCGTCCTCCACAATTTCCTTAACCGTTGCCTCCAAAATATCGCCATAGCGTATTTTACCGCCGATTTTAATTTTCTTTGCAGGGCGAAGCAGAACCTCCCACACATTTTGGCTCTTTTGCTTTAACAAAAGCGTTTCTATTTTGGAAGGAGAGGACACAAAATCCTCGCCTTGCCTTACCTTTTCGCCATATATTCTTGCAGGAATAACTCTTGAATCGTTAATTACCAATGTATCGTTTGGCTCTAAATAATCTATTATGTCGTAAAAGTGCTTATGCTCCAAGCCACCGTTTCTGTTAAGCACCAAAAGCCTTGAATGGTCTCTTGGGTTAACAGGGGTTTGGGCGATTTGCTCCTCGGGTAAATCATAGTAAAAGTCCTTGGTGGCAAGGTCTGTGCTTGGCAATTCGTTTCTAATTACGTTTTCTGTCATTGTGTCCTTCATAATCCTTTAAGCATATTATATAATACTACTCTAATATATTATTTTATAATACTTTGCGCATTTTTTCAAGTACTTTTACGATTTTGGAGGAATTTAACCTATGGGCAGAAAAAAGAGCTTGTTTTTCGGTAGCGCCACTGCGCTTGTAACTCCCTTTTTTGACGGGAATGTTGATTACATAGCATTCGGGGAAATTATTGAGCATCAAATTTCAAACGGAACAGATGCAATAGTAATTTTAGGCACAACGGGAGAGGCATCCACCATTTACGAAAACGAAAGAAGCGAAATTATCACCTTTGCCAAGCGAAAAATAGGCGGCAGAGTGCCGCTTATAGTAGGCACAGGCTCAAATGCAACCTCTGTTGCAGTAAGATACACAAAATCCGCAGAAGCATTGGGGGCTGACGGTTGCTTAGTGGTTTCCCCTTACTATAACAAGGCAACGCCTAAGGGTCTTGTTATGCACTACAAGGAAATAGCCAAGAGTGTTAAAATCCCCATTATTGTGTACAATGTGCCCTCTCGCACAGGGGTTAACATTCCTTTAAGCGTATACGGTGAGCTTGCCTCGCAGGAAAACATAGTGGCGGTAAAGGAAGCAGGCGGAAGCATGAGCTACACAGAGGAGCTTATTGAGAAATACAAGGACTTTTACGACATATACACAGGCTGTGACGAATTAATTCTGCCAACCCTTGCATTAGGCGGAAAGGGTGCGATTTCCGTTGTTTCCAACATTGTGCCAAGCTATGTTCATCAGCTTTGCTGTGAATACGCACGTGGCAATTTTGATAAGGCAAGGGAGCTTCAGCTATACTTAAGCCCACTTATCAAGGAGCTGTTTTGCGAGGTTAATCCTATTCCCGTAAAAACCGCGCTCTATAAAATGGGTATGTGCAAAAACGAATTTCGCTTGCCCATGTGCAAATCCACAAGGGAAAAGCAATTAAGCGCTATTTTAAGGCAATACAGTATTATAAAATAAATTTGTCGCTATCGGCTTTTGACCGATAGCGACATTTCTTATTTTATGGTATTATAGCTTACTGCCTGACCAAGAGCTGTGCCTGCATAATTCTCGGTGATGTAGTGAATTTCATCACCCACCCTTGCATATGCGCACAGGTGGAAGAAAGCATCCAAATAGGATGTGCTTTCATCAAGCATTTCATCTGACGGAAGGTTAACTAATTTTATTTCAAAATAGTTGTGGCCTGATTTGATTTCAGAAGAAACAACACCCTCCTTGGCGTTTCCGTTTTCGTCAAAGGCTACATTATCAACCCTGTTATCTGCGGTTGCAAGAACACCGAAGGAGCCAATTAATTTGGTTGGTACGTTTTCATTGTACACATCAATGGACTCATAGTTTACCTTAAAGCCTTGAAGAATTGAGCAATATCCGTTTATGTTAGAAACAGAATAGCCTAAGTCCTCAAAAACAGGAGCATATGCTTCCGAAACTGTTTCAACGCCGCAATGCAAGCATTCCTGTCCTACGGTCATATCACTTAAAAGGCTTTCAAGCTTAAATGCCTCACTGCCCAAAATACCGTTACAGGATGAGCAAAGCCCTGCGCCATAGTATAAGGTTTTAACGCTTGGCAATGTACCGTGTGTGTATTCATCAAAGCTTGCCCTTTGACTAACTCCAAATACGCTTGCGTTTGTTATCGCATCAAAGCTTTCTTGACTGCCACCGTAAATTATAGCCTTTAATGAGCCACAGCTATCAAACACTTTTGTTGTGGAAATGCTTGTTACACTGTCACCGATAATTAAATATTCAAGCGCGGAGCAGCCGCTAAAGGTATACTGTCCGATTGTTGTTATATTGTTTGGAAGAACTACATATTTAAGCTGCTTGCAATTATAGAAGGTAGCGTCGTCCATTGTCGTTTGTGTGCTATCACTGCTCATTCTCATTACAATGCTTGTTATATTTGTTTCACGGAAGGCGTGGCTTCCTACATATGTGGTATTTTCGGAAAGAACAACGTCACCTGTTAGCTTCGGTCCCCAAAATGCCTTAAAGCCAACGTATGTCACATTGGTAAAATCAAGATTTTCTATATCGCCTAAGCTTGTGCAATTAAAGAATGCTCTTACACCGATATAGCTAACTCCCTTTGGGAAAATAACGGTGCTAAGCTTATAGCAGTCAACAAAGGTATCGTCATATGTGCCACCGTCGCCAATGCCCATAAGACCTACACAGCCTGACATATCAATTGACTCAAGCACCTTGCACTGATAAAATTCCGCGTCGCTAAAGCGTTTAAAATCCTCGCTTGCTCGCAAAACCACTGTTTTAAGGGCTGTCATTTCTCTGAATGCGTGCTGACCGATTGACTTAATTGTAGACGGTGTTTCAACCGAGGTTACAACCTTGTTGTTACGAAACGCGCTGTTGGCAATGCTTGTAACGGTATAGGTAACGCCCTCATACTCAACGGTTTGGGGAATATTGACAACGGATAATTCACAGCCTTGGTTAGCTGATGTAACGGTTGCCTCGTTTCCGTTAAAGGAATAATCTATTCCGTTAATGTCGACAGCAGAGACAGAAATCGCAAGAGAGCAAATTGCCACCGCCATCAGGGTTAAAGCAAGTATTATTTTTCTTTTCATAAATTTCTCCTGTGAAAATTAATAATAATTAATTATAGCATTTTTTGACACAAAATTGCTCACCTTTTGCAGTGAAAAAAGTTTTTTCGTTAAAATAGCCATAAGTTATCTTGATTTCATATTATTTCAAGCTGATTTTTTGTAGGAAATGACGGATATTCGTCATCAAGGGTATCGCTGTACCAATATGCAACTGATGAAATGTCATCCTGAAGGGGCAGGTATCTTGCATCGCTTCTCCAGCCAAGAGCCTGAACGGTTACCTTTAAATCCTGTTTAAAATACACAGGGTCGGTTATATGGAAGCGATACATATCGAAATATTTTTGTGATTTGTAGGTTTGGTCCGTGTCCCCTGAGCTTGACATTCCTGCATACGGTGTGCAAAATTCAACATATTTGCCCTCAACGTCGAAATTGTAGGAGCCGCAGAAATAGTCCTCGGTGCCTGTTCCGCAAATTGTGGGGAACTCTGTATCTCCGTCTATGTAGAACTTAACCTCGCCCTCGCCCCACCAGCCATTTGATTTAACTCCCCAGTGAAGATAGGTGCCAACGTAATGTCCGTTGCCCTTAATTCCGTCTAAGATTGTGTAATTTTCCATATACGGAAGGGGGTTAACTCTTCTGAATTGAGCGTGAAAATAAAGGCTGTTTTCGGGAATTTCCTTTTCCTCGCAATCAAGCTGATAATAAACGTGCACTGTATCACTGCCAAGGTTTTCTATTTCCACGCGAAAGCCTGTGCGATACGGCATTTCAAAATAGCAATTCAAGCCCCTTCTCGGATTATAGCAAATAGGCAAGGACGTTACCTGCTTATAGGTACGGTTGTCCGCGTTACAGAAAAAGTCATATAAGGGGCACTCAACGCTTGGGTTTTCTCGTCCGTCAAAGTAAATACGCAAAATAGTTTCACGACCGTTTTGCGTACTGTCAACAATCCAAAAATGCTTAATTGCTCCTTGTCCCAAAACGTCTGCCAGGGTAGCTTTTTCTCCTGCCTGCATTACTATGTACGGATTTACCTTCCAGCCCTGCCCTAACTCACGGGCAGCCTGCGAGGCGCTTCCCTCTCCAATATTTGCCATACCGCCCTTGCCCTTTTCTCCTGTTGGGTTTTCGGGAGTAATTGCAAAGGAGCGTATATTCTTTTTTGTTGTTAAATTATTAAGCATAACAAAATCTCCTTAATATTGTTACATTCATTATACCAAATAGTTTTTCGGTTGTAAAGTAAATTTGCTTTTAAAATTAAAAAAGCCCTACCTGTGTCGCTATTTCCGTAAAAAAAATAGCAAGCGGGAAGGGCTGATTTTTGTTATTTTCTTTCGTCCATAGGAATGTACGGCGCGCGTGGGGAAATGTTTTGGTATGCGGGACGGATGATTTTTCCGTTTAGGAGAAGCTCCTCCATTCTGTGAGCGCTCCAGCCTGCAATACGTGAAATTGCAAAAATAGGTGTAAAGAGCTCCTTGGGCAAGCCAAGCATATTGTAAACAAAGCCGCTGTAAAAGTCGATGTTTGCACTAACGCCCTTATAGATTTTTCTTTCCTTGGCAATAACCTCTGGGGCTAATTTTTCTATTGTGGAGCAAAGCAAATAATCCTTAGTTAATCCCTTTTCCTTAGATAGCTTTTCAACAAAGCCTCTGAATACGGTAGCACGCGGGTCGGACAGGGAGTAAACTGCGTGTCCCATACCGTAAATAAGTCCCTTACCGTCAAATACCTCTTTGTTAAGAATTTTGGTAAGATAGCTCTTTATTTCGTCCTCGTCGGTGTAGTCCTTAACATTTTTCTTAATGTTGTCAAGCATTTCCACAACCTTAACATTAGCTCCACCGTGACGCGGACCCTTAAGGGAGCCTAAGGATGCGGCAATTACAGAATATGTATCTGTACCCGAGGATGTAACAACGTGGGTTGTAAATGTTGAGTTGTTTCCGCCGCCGTGCTCTGCGTGAAGCACTAAGGCAAGGTCAAGAATTTTTGCTTCAAGGGGAGTATATTTTCCGTCGTTTCTTAGCATATAGAGTATATTTTCGGCAATTGATAAATCAGTCTTTGGACGACGGATTACCAAGCTCCTTTTCTTTTCGTAATACTCGTAGCTCTTATATGCGTAAACTGCCAATAAAGGAAGCTCCGATATGAGCTGTATTGACTGACGCAAAACGTTAGGTATAGAGGTATCGTCTGCCTTATCATCATAGGAATAAAGCGTTAAAACGCTTCTTGCAAGAATGTTCATCATATCCTTGCCGCCTGCCTTCATAAGCACGTCACGCACAAAGTTTTTGGGCAAGCTCCTGTATTTTTTCAAAAGACCGTCAAAGTCCGCAAGCTCATCCTTTGTAGGCAAAGAGCCAAACAAAAGAAGGTATATGGTTTCCTCAAAGCCAAAGCGATTATCCTCTAAAAAGCCGTTAACAAGGCTTTGTATATTTACGCCTCGGTAATAAAGCTCACCCTCGCAGGGGATTTTGCTCTCTCCGCAGTTTAAAAACGCATTGATTTCGGAAATTTCCGTAAGACCTGCCACAACGCCCTTACCGTCAACGTCGCGCAAGCCTCTTTTTACATTGTATTTTGCATAAAGCTCGTGGTCAATGGTTGTATTCATTGAGCATTTTTCAACATACGACATAAGCTGAGGAGTCAGCTTAGTTAATTCCTTTTTTACGGTAGCCATTAAAATAATTCCTTTCAAGGAGATATGCTCGCTTTAGCACTTTAAAGCGATAAAAAATATATACCATTTTATCATATAATTGTGAACAATATGTTAAGTTTTTAGCAATTTATATGCTAAAGTGGCTTTTTCGATATTTGAGAGTTGTTTCTTGGATACTTGGTCGGGGTTTTCCCCACTTTTTTGATAACTATAATTGTTCTTTCAATTGTTTCGTTTCCGTCGGTTAAGGTGTACTGACTAACCCTTTCCACCTCTCCGCCTAAAAGCTCAATTGCACGCTTAGCCTCGTCTAATTCCTCATTTGTGCTTAAGGACTTCATTGCTAAAAATCTGCCCCCAAGCCTTACAAGAGGTAAGCAAAGCTCACAAATTAAATTAAGTCTGCCAACTGCGCGTGCGCATACGGCGTCAAAGCCTTCTCTATACTCGGCGCTTTGACCCAATTCCTCGGCGCGAGCGTTGGAAACGCTTACATTTTCAAGTCCTAAAAGCTGGGCTGTTTCCTTAACATAATTAACCTTTTTTGTAACGCTGTCAACGCCTAAAACAGACACGTCCCCCCTTAAAATGCCAATTACAAGGGTAGGAAAGCCACCGCCGCAGCCAATGTCGCAAATCTTATCTCCTTTGTTAAGATACGGTATGCAGGCGCTTGAATCCACAATGTGCTTAAGTATAACTCCGTCCTCGTCCTTTATGGCAGTTAGGTTAAGACTTTTGTTCACCTCTAACATATGAGTACAAAGAGCTTCAAGCTTGATGGCAGATGGCTCATCTATTAAATTTTTGGTTGCTTCGTTTTTTTCTGCAACCTGTATCAGCTTTTTTTGGAAATCTGTCATTTTACATTCCTTAATGGAAGCTTTTTCTTCCTTTTTACTATTTTATGGGATACGGATAGCTGTAATCGTTTGTTGCCTCTACGGTAATATCGGCAAAAGCTACCTTTAACGGTACATTTTCAAAGCCGCAGGCGTTTAAATGGTCTTTAACCGTTTCGTACGCTATTTTGGGTAAGTTATTTTCACGGCTCAGGTGGGCAAGGGTAATGCCATTTACACCCTTGTCGCAAAGGTAAGCGCAAAGCTGTGCGCACTTGTCGTTTGACAAGTGACCGTTTGGAGAGAGGATTCTGTCCTTTAAAAACCTTGGGTAAGGTCCGTTTTCCACCATTTTTATGTCGTGATTGGATTCTAAAATTATTTTCTTACACTGTGACAAGTTCTCTGCTATTATTTCCGTTGGGTGACCTATATCGGTGGCAATACCGAAGGTGTCATTGCCCGACGTTATAACATAGCCAACATTCTGCGCGCTGTCGTGAGGAATGGGAAAGGACCTTATATTTAAAGACCCAATGTCCCTTTCATACTCCACGTTGCAGGAGCGCGCCATCCTTTGAAGATAAGACCCTCCCCTAACATAGTTATCGTAGGAAGGGGAGGTCATATATACGGGAATTTGAAATTTTTTCGAGATTATTTCAAGCCCTTGGGTATGGTCCGAATGCTCGTGAGTTACGAAAATTCCTTTAATTCGACTAAGGCTTGTGCCAAGCGCGCTAAGTGACTTTTCAATAGCGCCGCAGCTTCTGCCTGCGTCAATTAAAATTTCAGTGTCCTCGTTTTTAACATATACACAGTTACCGCTTGAGCCTGAAAAAAGGGTATATACGTATATCATTTAAAGAACCTTGATTGCTCCGTATGGACGGATTCTTAAAACGTGGCAAGCGCCTGCGCCAAAGGCGGAGTCGATAACGCTTCTGTACTCCTCAACAAGACCGAAGGGAACGAAGGCTTGAATTGTGCCTGCAAAGCCACCGCCGTGAACTCTGAATGCGCCGTCCTTGCCGCTCATAACCGAGTCGGTAATGGCAAGAGCCAAGGAAAGACCCTGCTCCTGTACGTTCTTTGTTGTAAATACGTTTTGTAAATACATAAAGCTTGACCTGCCCGAGCATTTTACAAAATCAAAGAAGGCTTGGGTGTCCTCGTTATTTAAAGCCGCAGCCTGCTTTTCAACTCTTTCGTTTTCGTTAAAGAAGTGGATGGAGCGCAAAATTGCTCTGTCTCCTACCTGTTCTCTTAATTCTTGAACGTTTTCAAGCACATCCTTCTTGGTAAGCTGTCTTAAATACTCCTTGCCGAAGCATTTAGCAACGCTCTTCATTTCCGAAGGAACGGAAGCATAATCATCGTTCAGGTCTGCATGGTTACCGCCTGTATTTACGATACAAAGCGCATAACCCTTAGCGCTTAGGTCAAATGGGATTTTTTCAATTACGGGATTTTTTGTGTCCTCAAAATCTATGTACACAAAGCCGCCTACAGCGCATGCCATTTGGTCCATAAGACCGCAGGGCTTACCAAAGAATACGTTTTCGGAGTACTGCGCCATTTTTGCAATTTCTGTATTCTCAACCTTACCGTCATTATAGAAATAGTTAAGAATATTGCCAACCATAACCTCAAAGGCAGCAGAGGAAGAAAGTCCTGAGCCCTTAAATACGTTTGAGGTTGTATATGCTATATAGCCGCCCTTATTAAAGCCATAGTTAACAAACGCCTTTGCCATACCTGCAATAAGAGCATTTGACTTGAAAAAGTCATTTTCCCGGGGGGAAGTGTACGAATTTGTATCTACGCAGTCCTCGTCGAAGCCCTTGCTCTTAATTCTTATTATGCCATCGTCGGTCTTGGACGCAACAGCGATAATATCAAGATTAATAGAGCCTGCAAGCACCTTTCCGTGATTGTGGTCGGTGTGGTTGCCCGAAATTTCGCTTCTGCCGGGAACTGAGAAAAGTGTAACCTCTCTTTCTCCGTAAATGCTCAAAAAGTCGTTTATTGCCTCTATATATCTTTCTCTTTGGCTATCAACGTTTTCATTTCCGTAAAGGTCGCCTAATTTTTCGTTCAGCTTGCCCTCTTTTACATATGCTAAAAGCTCACTTGTAATCATACTATATCTCCTGTAAATCTAATAATTTCGCATTTTTCGCACTTAAATGTGCCCATATTTATTTCAAATATCCCACCGTCACACTGGATTTGTCCGTTTCTGGCAAAGGTGAATTTTGAAAGCATTTTTGTTTTCATTTTGTGTATAACGGGCTCCTTGTCAACTCCCAGTATGCTATCGTTATCACCGCACATACCAAGGTCGGTAATATATCCGCAAGAGCCTTCCAAAATTTGCGCATCGTTGGTTTGCACGTGGGTGTGCGTACCGTAAATTACGGATATTTCCTTGCAAAAATCGTAAGCGATAGCCTTTTTTTCTCCCGTTGCCTCTGCGTGAATATCAAGGATTGCAAAATCGTATTTGCCCCTGTTTCTGTCAAGGCAGGCTCGCACTGACTCAAAGGGGGATGCGGTTACATCCATATACGCCTGTCCCATTACGTTCATAACAAGAACGGAATAACCGTTCACCTTGGCTATTACATCTCCGTGACCCGGATTTTCGCTTGGGTAGTTAAGGGGACGCAAAATCAATTCCTCATCATCAAGATACTCAAAAACGGTTGACTTGCGCCAAACGTGGTTTCCCGTTGTAATAACGTCAATGCCGCTGTCAAACAGCGCTCCCGCTGTTGCCTTGTCAATTCCGTTTGGCTCGCTTGAGTTTTCTCCGTTTGCTACAACAAAATCAATTTTATGCTTATTTCTTATTTTCCAAAGGTTTTTCCTTAAATATTCTACACTCCTTGGCCCAACTATGTCGCCAAGAGCAAGTATTCTTAAATTCTTCAATTCAAAATCCTATCTATTTTTCTTTTTCAGAAGCTCGTGCTTTTCGTCCCAAAGCTTTTGTGAAAGGTCAACGTAATAGTTATGCGGGTTTTCAAATCTTAATACCTCGTCCCACATAGATTCAAGCTCACGCTTACAGTTATCTCTGATTTCCTTAACGGAAGGAGATTCATAAACGCACTCACCCTTTACAAAAATAGGAACTAAAAGCTCGCGAAGCTCATAATTTTCCATAACCTTGCGCTTCCATACGTGAACAGGGTCAAAAAGCTCGTATGGCTCGGCCGTATTTATAACCTCGTCGTAAACTGTTATAAGATCAGCCTCTGCCTTGCCTGTGTCCTTTGAGTAGAAGCGATAAAGCTTTTTAAAATCCGGAGTTGTGATTTTAATAATATTTTCGCTGATTTTGATTTTAGGTGTAATTACACCGTCCTCGTTTTCAACAGCAACAAGCTTGTAAACGCACCCGAAAACAGGCTCGCTTTTTGAGGTAATCATTCTTTCGCCTACGCCGAAGCCGTCAACGCAAGCGCCCTGCATAATAATATCTCTTATAATGTACTCATCCAAGGAGTTGGAAACGGTAATTCTACAGCCTGTAAGTCCTGCGGCATCAAGCTTTTTTCTAATCTTTTTGGTAAGATAGGTAATGTCGCCTGAGTCAAGACGAACAGCACAGCTTTTTCTTTCCTCTGGAGTCAGCACCTCTGTAAATGCTTTAATGGCATTTGGAAGTCCGCTTTCAAGAACGTTATAGGTATCAATTAAAAGGGTTGGGTTTTTAGGGTAAAGCTGACAGTAGGTCTTAAATGCCTCATATTCGGAATCAAACATTTGAATCCAGGAGTGCGCCATTGTGCCGCCTGCGGGAACACCGAACATAATGTCGGAAAGAGTGCAAGCAGTTGAATTACAGCCGCCGATATATGAAGCGCGCGAGCCATAAAGGGCAGCGTCGGGTCCGTGAGCGCGGCGCGAGCCAAACTCGGACACAGGTCGTCCTTGGGCGGCGCGTACAATTCTTGAAGCCTTGGTGGCAACCAAGCATTGATGGTTGAATATAAGGAGAACAAAGGTTTCAATAAACTGCGCCTCAATGGCTGATGCGCGAACGGTCATAATGGGCTCATTGGGGAAAACAACCGTTCCCTCGGGAACTGCCCAAATATCTCCTGTAAACTTAAAGGTTGAAAGATAGGTTAAAAATTCCTCGTCAAACACTCCCTTGGAGCGAAGGTAATCTATATCCTCTTTTTCAAATCTTACAGATTTTATATATTCGATAATTTGCTCAAGTCCTGCGCAAATGGCATAACCGCCACCGTCAGGCACCTTTCTGAAGAAAACATCGAAGTAAGCAACCTTGTTTCTTATTTCAGAATTAAAATAGCCTCTTGCCATTGTAAGCTCATAAAAGTCACATAGCATTGTCAGGTGTCTTTCACTAATTTTCATAAAACCCTCCTCACAGATTTGCCGAAGTTTACAATTCCATGTCTATATAATATAATAAATGTCCAACAATTTCAAGTCTTTTTAAGAAATTTCGGGTATCATTTGTGTCAGCATTATGTAAACCGAGCCCGTTTGCCCTCGGGTCAATAAAGCCATCAAGACAAAATAATACCTCAAAACCTATTGAATATTTGGAATATTTATGTTAAAATTAATTTGTTAAACTATTTTTTGAGGTGAAAACTATGAAATCACGTAAACTTTTGCTTACATTAGTGCTTACCTTAGCGGCTTTACTAATGTTTACAATCAGCATATGCGCTGAAATTGTGCAAATAACTTCTGACGACATTGAAAACATTTATGCAAATGAAGAAAATCGCCGCAAGGACAAGGTTTGGAATTTATTTAACGGTGACAAGCTTAGTAAGGGTCTGTATAGCGACGGAAACGACTGGTTCGGAGCAGTTGGCGACACTGTTACAATTGAATTTAAGTACGAAATCTTTGTTACAAAGGTTCTCGCATACGGTATCGGTAACTACACAATAAGCGACGTTACCGGTTACGACAGCTTAGGAAATGTTACGTTCGCAGGCCAATCAATTTTTGATAATAACGAAGGTGAGGAAGAAATTCCTGAGCCAAAAACTGTTTTTGAAAGCGAAGAAGGTAAATCGGTTGCTGTTAAGAAAATAGTTATTAAGGTAACCTCTTTAAAGTGGGGCAGCCAAGGCACACACAAGTATTCCGAGCTTGAGGTTTTCCACGACCATAACCACGATTTTTCAATCAATGACGGTTTAATTTATCCGCCAACCTGCGCAGAAGAGGGTATGGTAAAAATGAACTGCGTTTGCGGAGAAAGCGCTGAGCTTCCTGTTGAACCCACAGGTGCCCACTCAATGGTTGAAAAGGTTGTATTCAGAAACGGATTTACAAATGCGGGCTACTACGGAAGCGTTTGCGAAACCTGTACTACACAGGACGCGCCTGTTACCAATATCGGTCCTTTGTTTACCTCTCTTGGCTATTCATCCTCAACCTACGGTAATTACAGTATTCAAATCGGTATTATGATAAACCACGAGGCAATAGAGCTATACAACAGCTTAGCTCAGTACCCAATTGAATTCGGCACTGTTGCCGCTTCAAAGGCAGCGTACGCAGACGGTAACCCGTTAGTGCTCAGCGAAATCGGAATTGAGGGTGCGTCAAGCGCTATTGTATGCAAGAGCTTAACCGCCAAGGGTCACAGCTTGATTAACTATAAGATTATCGGCTTTGGTGAGGGTCACGTTGACACACAATTCTTCCTTTCCCTTTATGTTTTTGACGGAAACGACATTTATTACATAGGTGAGGAAACAACCTTTGATGCAATAGCAGTATCTTATAATGGCATTGCAAATAGCTGAGATACAAGAGGCTGACACCTTAGGAAATACGCGAACCCCCAAAACTCATACTTCGTTTCGGGGAACCCCTAAACCAAAAAATGAATAAGGTATATAGGTGTACTGACAACGGTTAGTACACCTGTATTTTTATGTCTGCTACCTTCTCAAGATTGAAAAGCCTTGCACAAAGCAAATCAAATTCTTCGGCAAGCCCAGAATGACAGTATAATTTTGATTGTACGCACTCCCCTTTGTCATCCTGAGCGTAGCGAATGGATCTTTAAACAAAAACGTAAAGTTTAAGTTGAAGCAAGGTAATATGGAGAAAACCGAAAATTTCTCCTCCTAATCTGTCAAGCCTTAGTGAACGCTTTTGTGTGCTTTTTGCGCAAAAAGGCTGCTTTCTTTTGCAAACTAAAATTTGAAATTTTGTGCAAAATAACAAAATTCGGTGTTAATTTAAAGTTTTCTTTTGTTTGCACTTGCTAAATTATATATTATATGGTAAACTTTAATTAGCAAAATTTTTCTCATATTCGAAAGGAGATAATATGAAAAAGAAAATAACGCTTGCCATTGCATTTGCATTAGTTTTATGCTTATCCTTTGCATTTAGCATAATGGCAGCACAAAAAAACATTGCAAACCAAGCTGACATTACAACCAACTCGGGTTGTTGGACTGTTACAGGCTCACTTAATGCATTGGTTGACGGTAACCGTGAGAACGGATGCTCATCCTCTCACAACGAGGGTAGCTTTACCCTTAATTTCAGATACACAGAAAATATGCAATTTGAAAAGATTGTCATTGTAGTTAACGGTAAGGGCTCAACCTCTGCTGGCTCCTTTGCCGAGGTTACAAATCACGACTTTTCCATTGGCGTTAAGATGAGTGATGTTTCTGGTAACATAGTTTACGAAAACACTCATAAGACCAAGGACTTAACAGAGATTGTTATCGTTCCCGAGGCTCCTGTTAATTTAATTGCTATTACAGTTAGCTGCGGTTGGAACAACAAGCTTCCTATCTGGGAGGTTGAGGCATACGGTAGCACAGTACACAATTGCACCTATGAGTTAACAAACACAAAGACCCCTGCAACCTGCGGTGAGGATGGCGAGGGCGATTATATTTGTACCTTCTGCGACAAGGAAAAGACAGACATTATTCCTGCAACAGGCAATCACTCCTGGGACAACGGTACTGAAACCGTTAAGCCAAGCGAAACAACCCCGGGTGTCAAGACCTACACCTGCGGTACCTGTGGAAATACCAAAACAGAGGACCTTGCTCCCATTGGTCACAACTGGGACAGCGGCACAGAGGTAGAGCCGTCCTGTACAGAAAAGGGATGCTTACTCTTTAAGTGTACCGATGCGGGCTGTACGGCAACCTATAGAATTAACGAGGTTGACCCAACAGGTCACGAATATGATGAGGGTGTTATAACAAAGCATTCATCCTTAGTAACCCCCGGAGAAAAAACATTTACCTGCTCAAAATGCTCTGACACATATACTGAGGAGCTTCCATTAGCAACAATGGTAGACAACACATTTACAGTTGGTCTTGACCAGATATATTCAGTTTCTGAAAGCTTAAAGGGTGCTCCAAGTGAAAAGCGTGATTGGCAAAAGCTATTTGACGGAAACACTGCTAACTCATCCTGGTCACAGTCTAATCCGGGTGGCTGGTGGGCGCCTAACGGTAGCTCAATTACAATTACCTTTAACGAGGAATTGTATGTTTTAAGCGTTAAATTCTATGTTTGGTCCAACTATAACGCAGCAACAATCGAATTCTTTGATGAGCAAGGCAACGTTGTTGCTACCTATGCACGAGGAGATGTTTCGGAAACCGGCGGCGGTTCCATAGCAATTGACTGTGCCGATAAGCTTGTAAAGTCAATGAAAATTACAGTAAACGGTGCTAAGGGTGACACAGGTAACTGTCTTGACTTCCAGGAATTTGTTATTTTAGCTCACGAGCATCAGGCCGAGGGCGAAACTGCAAAATATGATGAAATCAAGCCATCCTGCGAAACAGGCGGTATGTACTCAAAGTACTGCTATGTTTGCGAAAAGGAAGTATATGTTTACTCACCAAGCCTTGGCGGACATCAGTGGGAGGACACCTACTCATATGCAAACGGATACGCAAGCGAGGGTAAAAAGGACAGCTACTGCCCACAGTGTGACTACTCTGCTGACCCTGTAAGCGCTCCTGCCCTGGTAGTTGACTATGGCTACTCCTTCTCAGAAGCAACAGGCAGCATAGCGTTCAAGTTTGGTATTAACCGTGATTTAATTCAAATCTACGGTGAAGCTAAGGAGCTTACCTTTAGCTTTGGTGTTTTTGCAGTTGCAAAGACTAACGTAGAGTCTGACCCGTTAACAGTTGAGGGCGGTGTTGTTTCTGCTGTAAACAACAAGGTTTTATTAAAGCCATTAGAGTCAACGGATTATGGATATGTTGAATATTCAATTACAGGAATACCGCAAAGCCACTATGATACAAAATTTATCCTTCGCGGATATATTTATGATGGCGCAAGCCTTGCATATGTAGGAGACGAAACTGTTTCATATAACCGGTAATATTAAATAGGTGTACTGACAACGGTTAGTACACCTATATTTTTGCCACTTTACATAAGCTTTACATTCATTTTACAGCCAACGGTTTTTTTATTTGACATATTTTGATAAAATATTCGAGGCAATTTTGCAAAACTCAATCATATATTGAAAGGAACTTCTATGGATATTTGGAACGTACTAACACTTGTGGGCGGCTTATGTCTTTTTATGTTCGGTATGAACATAATGGGACAAGCACTTGAAAGAAGCGCAGGCAACAAGCTCCAAACTCTTTTAGGAAAATTCACCACAAACAAAATGGCAGGCTTTGCAACAGGCTTAGCCGTTACCGCAGTTATTCAAAGCTCATCGGCAACAACGGTTATGGTGGTTGGCTTTGTTAACTCAAGCCTGATGACCTTAAGACAGGCAATCAACGTAATTATGGGTGCAAACGTAGGTACAACGGTTACCGCTTGGATTCTTTCCTTAGGCGGAATTGAGGGAGATGCATGGTACATAAAAATGCTTAAGCCCGACTCCTTTACTCCCGTTCTTGCGCTTATTGGTCTTGTTTTATATATGTTCTGCAAGTCCTCACGTAAAAAGGACATCGGTACAATTCTTTTGGGCTTTGCAACACTTATGTTCGGTATGAGCACAATGTCCGATGCTGTAAGCGGCTTAAAGGACGTGCCTGCATTTACAAATCTTTTCGCTGTATTTACAAGCGACAAATTCGGCTTCTTTGGTCCGATTCTCGGTGTTTTGGCAGGCGCAATCCTTACAGGTATTATTCAATCAAGCTCTGCATCCGTCGGCATTTTGCAGGCGCTTTCCTCAACAGGCGCAATTTCAACAGGCGCGGCGTTCCCAATCATTATGGGTCAGAACATCGGTACATGTGTTACCGCCCTTCTCTCCTCAGCAGGCGCTAACAAAAACGGTAAGCGCGCAGCATTGGTTCACCTGTTCTTTAATGTAATAGGTACAATTGTGTTGCTTATAATTTTCTTGATTATTCGTTCCTTTATACCGTTCTTTACGGAAACAGCAAACGAATTTAACATTGCTGTTATGCACACCATCTTCAATATAGTATGTACTGCTGTATTGCTTCCTGCTTCATCCTTACTTGAAAAGCTTTCATATAAGCTTATTAAGGACACTGATGAAAAGGAAACAGAGCCAAGGCTTGATGAAAGATTGCTTGCAACTCCAAATGTGGCTCTTTCCGTTTGTCACAAGGCGGCAACCACAATGGCAGAGGATGCTGTGGGCGCATTTAACCTTAGCCTTATCTCGCTTGATGAATATTCAAGCAAGGATGCCCAGTTCATTCGAGATATTGAGGACAAAACGGACCGTTACGAGGACGTTATCGGCACATACTTAGTTAAGCTGAGCAGCCACGAAATAGGCGACAGAGCCAGTGACGAGGCGGCAAAAATTCTTCGCTTAATCGGTGACTTTGAGCGTATTTCCGACCACGCAGTAAATGTAATCGAATCAGCCGAGGAATTAAAGGACAAGGGTCTTGAATTTTCACCCGAAGCAAAGGCAGAGCTTAGCGTGCTTTGCGATAGCGTACGTGAAATTATCGAGCTTGCTATGAGCGCATACCGTGAAAACAACATTGAGCTTGCTTACAAGGTAGAGCCCCTTGAACAGGTTATTGACGAGCTTAAGGAAGCCTTACGCGCACGTCATATTTACCGTTTACAGCAGGGCAACTGCTCCATTTCCGCAGGCTTTGTATGGAACGACATTCTTACTAACCTTGAAAGAACCTCTGACCATTGCTCAAACATTGCGGCTTGCGTAATTGACATTGCTCAAAACGACCTGAATCTCCACGAGGCAGTACGCGAAATGAAGAAATCCTACTCCGGCTATCAAAGC
Organism: Clostridia bacterium; assembly: GCA_017461055.1. Classification (GTDB taxonomy): domain Bacteria; phylum Bacillota; class Clostridia; order Oscillospirales; family CAG-272; genus RGIG2000. The sequence continues at coordinate 17,500 of JAFTZI010000055.1, forward strand.
CTGTACAATGATTTCTCCAAGAAGTACGCGCTTCCTGTATTACAATAGAATATAAATAAGGGCTTGCGCTTGCAAGCCCTTATTTTATGCTAAGTAATTTTTCTGTGTCTGACGCGAAAAGGTGAATTTATAATTCTTATCCGGAGCATTGCCATATTTTGTTTTCTTCAGGTAAGCAACTATAACTTGAAGCAGAGCTTCAAAATCCACAAGGTCACACTCATAGCAGGTACGCGTGTAAATTGCATTAACCGTTTCCTTGACCTTGCCCACAAGCCGAAGCTGTGTCGGGTCATAAAGCAAATAAATGAAATCTATCTGCTTTGGCTCAAGCTCGCCCCTCAAAATCCCCGTTGCAATTCCCAAAAGGTGACAAATCATTTGCTTTATATCAAAGCGCTCCAAGGGCTCGTCACCGACAAAATATTCCACGTTCATATAATTGTCTTTTGTGCTTTTTTCCATTTTTATTAAAAGACCTTCTGCCATATGCTCATTAATGTATTCATATAACCCGCGATATCGCATGCTTACCACATTCTTTTTTGCAGTATAAGGCTCGTGGCATTTTGCCTCGACGAAAACATAACGGTTTTCGTCCTCATAAAATCCATCAAGATTTGCCTTGCCACCCACGGTTGTGGCGAGCTTTTTTTCGTAATGAAAGCCCTCTTTATCCCTTGAAAGCATATAAATCATGCGGCTTGACGAGCCATAGGATGCCATTTTCGGCGGACACCCGTTTTTCTCTGAAAGCTCATCTCCTCCGCCTTCACCGTATTCCTTAAGCGCTTGCGGCGACATAGAGCCCTTAAAGCTCTCCCACTCTTCCCTTGTCATATACGTGCTTTTCACCCTGCCACCTACTATATACCCACCGCTGCCCGTTTTCGCCTCGGACAGCTTTATTGCATGGTCAAGCTCGTTTGTTATGCTCATTTTAAATTCCCCTTTGCTTTTGCAATTAATCCTTCTTATCGGGTGAAATAAA
>JAFTZI010000056.1 GCA_017461055.1 Clostridia bacterium
CTTTTGTGCAATTTTGCTTAAACGCGACAGACTTTTTTGAGCGAACTAATTAATAGTACTTGATTTTTCATCAATTAATTTTCTTAAATTTTCCTTTATGCTTAGGTGCTTTTCGTCAGATAATTCAGGGTCGGAATCGAGTAAAGCTTTCGCGCTTGCAAAGGCAGAATGAAGAAGCTCAGTATCGGTACAGCTTTTGGAAATACCCAACCCTGTGTCGCCGGATTGACGAATTGACGTGCCTGATGAGAAGAAATCGCCCGGACCGCGCATTTGTAAATCGCGCTCGGCAATGGTATATCCATCGTAAATCGTACGCATTATATTTAACCGTTCCTTGGATTTGGCGCTCTTGCTGTCGGAAACAAGAACGCAGAAGGACTGGTCACTGCCTCTGCCTACGCGTCCTCTTAGCTGATGAAGCTGAGAAAGACCAAACCTTTCAGCATTTTCGACTATCATAAGAGTAGCATTAGGCACATTTACACCAACCTCAATAACCGTTGTGGAAACAAGGACATTAATGCTACCCTTTGCAAATTCCATCATAATTTCATCCTTTTGCCGTGGCTTCAGCTTTCCGTGAATAAAGGCGATATTAAGGTCAGGAAAAACATTTTCCTGTAAATCGTTGGCATACTCAACAGTTGCCTTTAACGGTGGCTGACTGTCGTCAAGAGCCAAGGCAAAGGGGTCATAGTCGGTTACGTTATCAATGTCCTCCTTCTTTTCTTCAACAGTAGGACAAACAATATATACCTGGTTTCCGCTGTCAACCTGTTTTCTTATAAAATCATTTAGCCTGTGACGGTAGCTCTCGTTTACCACGTAGGTGGAAACCCTTTTTCTGTTTGGCGGCATTTCGTCAATTAAGGAAATATCAAGGTCACCGTAAAGCATAAAGGAAAGAGTTCTCGGTATAGGAGTAGCACTCATAACAAGAGTGTGCGCGCTCATACCCTTTTCGCTTAATGAGGCACGCTGACGTGCGCCAAAGCGATGCTGCTCGTCGGTAATTGCAAGAGCTAAGCAATTAAATTCCACACTGCCTTGAATAAGCGTGTGAGTGCCGATAACAAGCTTGGCTTCTCCTGATTTCAGGCGGAGGAGTGTCTCTTTTTTAGCCTTTGCAGGTGTTGAGCCTGTTAATAATTCACACTCAATCCCCAATTTATCAAACAAAGGCTTTAAGGACTCATAATGCTGAAATGCAAGGATTTCAGTAGGCGCCATCAAAGCGCATTGATAGCCGTTTTTGCATACCATATATGCTCCTGCGGCGGCACATAGAGTTTTTCCGCTGCCTACATCACCTACAACAATTCTGTTCATAGGAATGCACACCTTATCTGCGTTTTTCGGACACAGGTCAAGGGCAATTTCATTAATTGCTCTTGCTTGCGCCCCTGTCGGAGTATATGAAAGCAGACTTAATAGTGGGGAAACATCGGTGTCCTTAATTACAGGTGCGCTCATTGACCTTTGCGTAACCTTCATTTTTGAAAGGGACAGCGCAAACATAAACAGCTCATCAAAGGTTAGTCGCCGAATAGCCGCATCCAACGCCTGCTCGCTTTCGGGAAAATGAATATTTTTAAGGGCATAATTCAAGGTGCAGAGCTTGTTACTCTGTCTTATTTCACTTGGCAAAGGGTCGCTTACAAGCGTAGGTAATTGATCGATCACCTCGCCGATAAGCCTTGATAAAAACTTTTGATTTAGCCCGGAGAAAAGTGGATAAACAGGAATTAACGGTGCAAGAGCTTTTGTCTGTAAAATGGGCTCGTATGCAGGAGAACTCATACACAGGGTCTGCTTTTCCTGCGTGATTTTGCCCCAAAACCTAAAGGTTGAGCCTACTACAAATACGTCCTTCAGGTAATTCTGATTAAAGTAAGTTATGTTTACGGTGCCCGTTTCATCAAATGCGCGAAGCTTCATAATATTCATTCCGCGTCTTATCATAGCGGTCTTCGGCTCGCTTGCAACAGTTAAGATATAAGAGTGGTAATTGTTATATGACGCAATATCGTCTACATACCGCACATCTCCTCTGTTCTGGTAGGCTCTCGGGAAATGATAAATCAAGTCCTTTACTGAAAAAAGTCCGCCGGAGTGTAGATATTTTTCTATTTTTTCGCCTACTCCGTATAGCTCCTTAACGGGTGTATTTAAGTCCATACAGTCCTCCTTTCTTTGCTTGTGAAGGTGTAAAAATATCAAGCTCGCAAATCGCTTTTGAAAACTAAAGCCGTGGTTTTTCCACGGCTTTGCTCTGTGTAATTATAATCCTAAAACAGCCGCGCCAATAATGCCCGCGTCGTTGCCAAGCTCAGCAATTTTAAGCTCTGTTTGAGGAGTAACGCCTGTCTTTGTGTAGGTTTGCTCGAATACCTGCTCAAATAATGGCTTCAAAAGATAATCCTTTTCGTTGCAAACACCGCCGCCGATAGAAAGCACGTTTGGCTGGAAGATGTTAATAATGCTTGCAATACCGCTTGCAAGGTAAGAAATGTACTCATCAACAATTTCCTTACCAACCGCGTCACCCTGCTTCATAGCAGCGAAGGAAACTCTTGCATTACAGTTGTCAAGGTTACCGTTTATCATATCTTCGATAACGGTTTTTCTGCCTTCCTGTCTTGCCTTAAGCACATGCTCCTTAGTCATATTGGTAAGACCTGTTGCAGAGCTGTATGCTTCCCAGCATCCGCGTCTGCCGCAAGAGCATTGCTTTCCGTCCTTTTGAATAACAACGTGACCTAATTCAGCACCTGCAAAGTTAAAGCCGGAGTATACCTTGTTATCAATTACAATGCCACCGCCAAGACCTGTGCCAAGAGTAATCATAACTGAATACTTGCTACCGCGTGCAGCACCTGCAATTGCCTCCGCCTTTGCAGCAGCATTAGCGTCATTTTCAATCAAAACCCTTTTAACTCCGAGATATTCCTTTAAAAGATCGGCAATAGGGAACTTCTTGAATGGCAGGTTGTTTGCGTATTCAACGACACCGGTTTCGGAATTAGCGGTGCCGGGAGTTGCAATTCCCGCATATTCTATATCGTCAACAGTCAAGCCACACTCGGCAATAAGGGAACGGCAAAGCTCTGCCATGTCCTTAATAATTAGCTTACCGTCACGGTTAGCAAGAGTCGGTGTGCTTTTCTTTTTTACAATTTCATACTTTTCGTTTACGATTCCGGCAGCAATGTTTGTGCCGCCTAAATCAATGCCCAAATAATACATAAGACTCCTCCTTGGGAATATTGTTAACAATATTATAAACTGAAATTGCCTCAATGTCAAGAAAAAAGATTAAAATTAGTGGCAAAAACAGGGTGTTAAAGGTGACAAAAAACAAGCCTTGTTTTTGTGCAATTTGCACAATATGTAGAAAATTTGACAAAAATTACAAAAAAATGCGCAAGCCCTGTAAATAGTGGGTTTTGGGCTAAATTTTTTTATTTTGCCAAGCTTTTTTATTTTTTGAGCTCGTAACTAAAATGAAAAAAATGGACCGATAGACAAGTCCTTCTTTACTTTCTTGTATAAATTGTGCAAAAAATCAACTTGACTTTGCTATATATTTATGCTAAAATTATTAAACAAATTATATTATATAATTTATGCCTCGACGCTTACGAGGCATATCAAATTAAAACGGAGGATTTCTTATGAAAAAGAAGGCAAAAAGATTGTTAGCACTGCTGTTAGCTTTTGTGATGCTGTTACCCCTTGCATCAGTAACAAGCGCTGCTGACAATAACGGTAGCTCCACAAGCTCCACTCCCTCTATTTCCGACGTTGGTGATATTCTCAGCATTATCACCTATGAGGAGTATAGAGAGAAATACGGAATATACGGAGCGGCTGAAGACACCGTATCTGTTAACATTGGTGAATATGAATTTACCAACGGTAACGGAGAGGATGAGCCAAAGCTCGAATCCAAGTACGGTGACAATGGCGACGAGCAGGGGCTTGAGATTCCTGCAAGCGGTACTATTACATGGTCAGTTGATATTGCAAAGGACGCTAACTATGTAATTGAAATTGTTTACCGCCAAACAGGAAACAAGTCAAACTCAATTGAGCGTGTATTCTATATCAACGGACAGGTTCCGTTCTCTGAGGCTCGTTCAATAGTTCTTTCTAAGGTTTGGACCTACGACTACACATATGAGGATGGCGAAAAAACCTTTGAAAGAGAAGAGCTTGAAAACGGTGAAAAGGGTAATGATATCCGTCCAAACGTTATTCAAAGCCCACAATGGATTACATATTCGATTACAGATTCAAACGGCTTCTATTCCGAGCCCCTTGAGTTCTACTTCAAGGAGGGCAAGAACACAATCTCCCTTGAGGGTCAGAGAGAGCCGATTGTAATTCAATCAATTACACTTCGTCCTGCTGAAAAGGTTGATACATATCAAGAATACCTTGATAAGCTTGCGGCTCAGGGTATAACACCTGAAAACAGCAAGCCATCAGCAGATGCTATTCAAAAATTCCAGGCTGAAGCACCTGATTACGTTTCAGCAGTTACTATGTATCCTGTATATGACAGAACCTCACCTCTTACAATGGGTATTACAGGTGAGCAGTCACATATGTATACAAAGTACAACACTGCTGGTAAGGAAAAATGGCAGAATATTGGCGAATGGATGGAATATACCATAACTCCTACCGAAAGCGGCTTCTACTCACTTGCTGTAAGATACAGACAAGCGCTCCTTTCGGGTATGTACGTTTCAAGAAGAGTGTACATTAACGGTGAGCTTCCGTTTGCTGAAGCAAACAACTGTCGCTTCCCTTATGCAGATAAGTGGAAGACAATATACCTAAGCGATGGCTCTGAAGAACCGTTCCAGTTCTATTTTGAGGCAGGCAAGACCTATACAATCAGATTAGAAGCGGGCTTAGGCGATATGGCAGAGGTTGTTAAGGACGTTAGCGAATCACTTAACAATATCAACAACTGCTATCTTGAAATTTTGAAGCTTACAGGAAGTACACCTGACGCTAACCGTAACTATGGCTTTGCAAGAGTAATGCCTAACGTGCTTAACACAATGATGCTCGAGGCAATAAGACTCAAGGGCGTATATGACACACTTGTAAGCACATCAGGTAAGGGTGAAAAGACCTCTACCATCGAGCAGGTTTACTTATTGCTTGAAAAAATGGCAAGAGACGAAAGCGAAATTGCAGGCAATCTTGCAACACTTAAATCCCATATCGGTTCACTCGGTACATGGATTAACAGTGTAAAAACACAACCGTTACAGGTTGACGAATACACCCTTCAGAATTGTAATGAGAAATTGCCAAAGGGAGATGCAAATTTCTTCCAGTCACTTTGGTTTGAAATTAAGCTTTTCTTTGCAAGCTTTGTAACAGACTACAGCGCTATTGGCGGCTCAGAGGGTGAAGAGGGACAGGAAACCATTCAGGTATGGGTGGCTACTGACCGTGACCGTGCGCAAATCATAAGAAATCTTATAAATAATGATTTTACTCCAGATACAAATATAAACGTTGATTTAAAGCTGGTAGCAGGTAATACCTTGTTACCGTCAGTATTGGCAGGCGTTGGTCCTGACGTATCCTTGATGGAAGCAAGTACAACGGTTATTGACTTTGCACTTCGTAATGCGGTAATTCCGCTTAACCAGTTTATTTCATCCAAGGAAAATCCCGAGGCTGATGTTCAATTGACAGAGGAGGAGCGCGAAAACAGTATTTTATCTGCATTCCCCGATGCAGCAGTAGTTCCGCTTACTCTTTACAATTACAATTCCAAAACAGGCACCACAGATGAGGTAATCTACGGCTTGCCAGATTCACTTACATTCTCAATGATGTTCTACCGTAAGGACGTTTTGGCATCACTTGATTTGGAAATTCCGAAAACATGGGACGATTTATTGTCCATTCTTCCTATTCTTCAGTACAACAATATGGAGATAGGTATTCAAAACGACATTTATACCTTTATTTATCAAAGCGGTAATGAGGCATATAAGGACAACGGTATGAGCATTAACTTCGACGATGTTGGAGTATTAAATGCGTTTACCAAGCTCTGTAATATGTACACTCAATATTCACTGCCGTATCAGTTCGACTTTGCAAACCGTTTCAGAACCGGTGAAATGCCAATAGGTATAGCAGCATATACAACCTGTAACCAGTTGGCAGTATTTGCATCCGAGCTTTCGGGTCTTTGGGGCTTTGTTCCGCTACCTGGCTATGAAACAAAGGATGAAAACGGAAATACAGTCATCAATAACACAGCAATTGCAGGCGTTACCGGATGCCTAATGCTTGACGGATGTGACAGCTACGACGCATCCTGGACATTTATGGAGTGGTACACAGGCGCAGAATTCCAGGCTGCCTTCTCAGATGAAATCGTATCAATCGTTGGTATTGCCGCAAGACCCGCTACTGCAAACATTGAGGCATTGAGTGAGCTTCCTTGGACAGCAGAGGAGGCGGCAAACATTGCAGCTCAGTTTGAAAATCTTGATGCAGTTCCAAACCATCCGGGCAGCTACTACCTTGCACGTTATGTCAACTTCGCATTCTTAGCAGCGTATAACGAGGGTAGTGACCCTGCGGACGCTTTGCTTTCATATGTTCCTGCAATTAATAAGGAAATCGACAGAAAGCGTGAAGAGTTCGATATGGAAATCGCAGACAGAGATGCGGAAGACTAATTCATTACTATACTATATAATAAAGGAGAGAAATTGTAAATGGAAGATCGTATAGACAAAAATAACGATACCGTTATGGAAGAATCGGAAAATTTACAGAATAGTATTGTTAATGAAGAGTCAGAGGCGTTAGACAATACTGAAAATGTAAATACAGAAAACGAAGGCTCCGAGGTAACCACAGAGGATGCGGCTGCCGAAGACCAAAATAAAAAGAAAGAGAAGAAGAAAGCAGTTTCCAGAAAGGATATGACCATGGCTCAGTGGACATGGCATGAAATGAAGAGAAACAAGATAGCTTATCTTATGATAGCGCCATTTATGTTTGTATTCATTCTTTTCACAGTATTCCCTGTTGTTCTTTCTCTTGTGCTCAGCTTTACAAACTTTAACATGCTTGAAATGAACTGGGAAATGTTTATAGGCATTAAGAACTATACAAGATTGTTCTTTGAGGACGACATATTCCTTCTTGCTTGTAAAAACACACTTGTGTTCGCTATGATTACAGGACCTGTTTCCTACATTCTTTCATTCTTGGTAGCTTGGTTTATCAATGAGCTATCTCCAAGAATAAGAGCTGTTATTACACTTATTTTCTATGCACCGTCAATCTCGGGCTCCGTATATCTTATCTGGGCAACACTTTTCTCAGACGACGCATACGGTTGGGTAAACGGTGTACTGCTTGACCTTGGTATGATAGATAGCGCTATTTTGTGGTTCCACGATGAAAAATATGCAATGACCCTTTGTATAGTTGTTGCCTTGTGGATGTCACTTGGTACTGCGTTCCTTTCATTCATTGCCGGCTTGCAGACAATTAACAAGAGCTTGTTTGAGGCGGCTGCCGTTGACGGTATCAAGAACAGATGGCAGGAGCTTTGGTATATTACATTGCCTATGATGAGACCGCAGCTTATGTTCGGCGCGGTAATGGCAATTACAGGCTCATTCGGATTTGGCGGCGTTGTAACTGCACTTTGCGGCTTCCCGTCAGTTAACTATTCATGTCACACAATAATGCACTGTCTTGATGACTACGGTAGCACAAGATGGGAAGTAGGTTATGCTTCAGCAATTGCCTTTGTATTATTTATGATAATGATAGGAGCGAATACGCTCGTAAATAAAATGCTATCGAAGGTGGGACAATAATTATGCAAAAAATGAGAGTAAGAAATCACCAAGTTGTCCTCAACCGTTCGGTAGGAGGCGACGCAGGAATTGCATTCTTCCTTATTATAATGGGTGTGTTTATGTTCCTGCCAATGTACTATGTTATTATTCAATCATTAAAGCCACTTGACGAATTGTGGATGTTCCCACCAAGGTTTTATGTTCAGCATCCAAGCTTTAAGAACTTCTCAGATTTGTTTACGCTTTTAAGTGATTCTTGGGTACCGTTCTCAAGATACATATTTAACACAGTATTTATTACAGCAATGGGTACATTCGGAAACCTTTTGTTCTCATCCCTTGCTGCATACGCTATTTCAAAGATTCCATTCCCGGGAAGAAAGGGCTGCTTCTGGATCATTCAAAGATCCCTTATGTTTACATCAACTGTAACAGCAATAGCAAACTTCTTAACCCTTTCTACCTTTGGTCTTATGGACAATCTCTTTGCAATCATTATTCCGGCATGGGGCTCATCTATGGGTCTTTACCTTATGAAGCAGTTTATGGACTCCTCAATTTCAGACGACGTTTTGGAAAGCGCCCGTCTTGATGGCTGTAGCGAGTTCAAGACCTTCTGGGTAATCGCTATGCCAATGGTTAAGCCTGCTTGGCTTACACTTATCATTTATTCATTCCAGGGCTTATGGAATACAGGTGCATCACAGTATATCTTCAGTGAACAGCTAAAGACACTTAACTACGCAATCAGCCAGATTACAGCCGGCGGTATTGCCCGTGCAGGTGCTTCTGCCGCTGCAACAGTTATTATGATGATTGTACCTATACTTGTATTTGTAATAACACAGAGTAACATTATCGAAACAATGGCTTCGAGTGGTATGAAGGATTAAGGAGGGCTTATGAAGAAAAAATTAATAAGAATTTTAGTACTTGTATGCGCTCTTGTAATGCTTTTGCCAATGGGAGCATATGCGGCAATTCCGTATTCCACATATACATACTCCATTGACGGTCTTGTTCTTGACTCACCTGATGCTTATGTTCCCTCAGGAAGTGGCGCATACAACTTTACCGCAATGGGTCTTGACAAGGATTTGAACTCTCCTTCTGATATTGAAGCAGCAGAAAACGGCAGTGTTTATATTACCGATAAGGGTAACAACAGAATAGTTGCTCTTAATGAGTTCTATGAATTAAAGGGCTATATTTCCACATTTGTAAACTCTGACGGTGTTGAGGACTCATTGAACACACCTGTAAGTACCTTTGTTGTTGATGATGGCGATTTCAGAGGACTCTATGTATGTGATAAGGGTAACAAAAGAATTGTAATATTCGACCCTGAAACTCTTGAATATCAAAGAACAATAGAACAGCCAAAGTCCGAGCTTATTGATAACTACGACCCAATCAGCTGTGTTGTTGATAAATACGGAAGAATTTATGTAGCTCCCGCAATGACCAAGAACGGTATTCTTGTAATGACATACGAGGGCGAATTTATCAACTTTATCGGTGCTCCAAAGGTTGCGGTAAAGGGCTTGGATGCAATTATCGCGCTTATTGCTCCTGCAGCAGTTGAGCAGGGCAATGTACCTACAACATATACAAACCTTGAGCTTGACTCAACAACAGGCGAGTTTGTATACGGTACAATTATCTTCTCAAGCGAGTACGAGCAAAATCAGTTAGAGGGCTTAACAACTAAAACAAGTGACTATTCACCTGTAAGACTCTTGAATGCTAACGGTACAGATATTATGAAGCGTAACGGCTTCTTTGCTCCAGCAGGTGAGGTTGCGGTTGAATTGAATACAGTTGTAACCGCAGCAAACGAATCAGCTCCACAGGGCGTGTCTAACATAAGAGATATTTCAAGCGGTCCTGACGGAGTATGGTCAATAATTGACAACAAGCGTTCAAAGATATACACATACGACAGTGACGGAAACCTTTTATACATATTCGGCGATAAGGGCGGACAGTTTGGTAATATTGTAAAGGCTTGTTCAATTACATATCAAGGCTCTAACATTCTTGTTCTTGACGAAACAAACCGTTCCTTTACGGTTTACAGAAGAACAGAGTATGCTGAGCTTTTAAGCGGAGCTATCAAGCTTCAAAACGAAAGAAGATACGATGATGCAGCAGATGAGTGGAACAAGGTTCTTGCAAGAAACAACAACTTTGACACAGCATATGTTGCTATGGGTAAGGCGCTTTACCGTGCGGGTAAGTATGACCAGGCAATCGAGTATTTCCAGAATGCCTTTGATATTGAAAACTATGCAACTGCATTTAAAGAGGTTCGTTCCGACTTTATGGAAAAGTGGCTCCTTTTATTCGTTGCAGGCATAGTGGTTTTGGTAGTTGCCCTCGGTAAGCTGTTTGGCGCGATGGGTAAGGTTAATAAAGCGGCTGCCGTTAAGGGAGGCCCAAGGACCTATCTTGAGGAAATCTGCTACGGTATGCACTTAATATTCCACCCGTTTGACGGATATTGGGATTTGAAGCACGAAAAACGTGGCTCTATAAGAGCATCCTTTACCTTCTTAGGTCTTACAATTCTTGCATTCTATTATCAGTCAATAGGTCAAGGCTATTACTACAACCCACAACAGCAATACGGAACAATCTTTTCACAGATTCTTTCAGTTGCAATTCCATTCTTCCTGTTCATTATTGCAAACTGGTGCTTTACCACCTTGTTTGACGGTGAGGGAAGCTTAAAGGACATCTTTATTGCAACATCATATGGCTTATATCCATTACCGTTGTTCATTGTAATCTCTACAATTTTGACAAACGTATTGGTTGGTACAGAATCACAGATTCCTACATTAATAATAACAATCGCAGCTATATGGATGGCATTCCTTGTTATCATCGGTATGCAGGTAACACATGATTACTCAATGGGTAAGAACATTCTTACAATCGTTGCTACAATTGTAGGTATGGTATTCATTATGTTTATTGCATTACTGTTCACTTCATTAATTTCTAAGATGGTTTCACTTGTAACGACGATTACCAGTGAACTAAGCTACAGATAAGGAGGTACGCGAATATGAAAAAGAGAATATTAGCGGCCATTCTTGCCGTAGTAATGGTTTTACCAATGACATTTGTCACATTTGCCAATACAACAAAAAAGATTAACTATGTGGCAACTGACTGGGGAACAAAGGAACAAAGAGTAGAGGCAATGGGAGATCCTGTTGCTACCAGCCCTGACGGAAATATGCTTATGTATGTTGACACGGGGTCAGGCGAAATGGCAATTAAAAACGTTAAGACAGGCGAAATCCTTCTTTCCAACCCACAAAACATTAATTCCAGTGACCTTTTGAAGAGAGAAAAGCCATATGCGCTTTCACAGCTTGATTTGAACTATACAATTGTTTCAACAGGCGAAGCAAAAACTCTTCATAGCTACAGCGACTGCTTTGCAGTAAATCAAGCAAGCGTTAAGGTTGTGGAAAACGGCATAGAGGTTTACTATATGCTTGGTGAGCAGGAAAAAAGATTGCTCATTCCTAACAAAATAAGTGTTGATGATATGGAAGCCCTCTTAGATGAGTACTTGGCTGACAGGGAGGAAAATTTAAGGGAAAACATTAAGGCTGCTATTCGCGGTGCTTATAACCTTTATTGTACAGCAGAGGGCGCAGCCGATATTTTGGCTAAGTATCCATCTCTTGCCGATTCTTACATTTGGCTTGAAAGTCCAACACCGGAAAGAATTGATACTAACTTAAAGGAATATCCAATCTGCGCAACAATTCCGGTTTATGTTATTAAAACAGCAGGCTCAAGCAACAAGTTCGTTGAGCAATATCTAATTTCAAATGATGCTACTGATGAAGAAAGAGCAGAACTTGAAAAGAAAATAGATGATGCTTACAAAAAGGTTGAGGAAAAGGGCATTGATGACTTCTCCACAAGCTTAAGACCAAAGTTTGAGATTACTGCTACCTATAAGGTAACAAACACAGGCTTAGAGGCAAGCGTTGACACAAACAGCTTGACCTATGACACAACACTTTACACAGTTAATACAATCGCACTTCTCCCATATTTCAACGCAGCAAGCGCATCAAATACAGGAGTAGACGAGAATGGCGAAGCTATCAAATATTGCGATAAGGGCTATACCTTCATTCCTGACGGAAGTGGCGCTATTGTAAGATTTGAGGACTTGTTTGAAGATAATAACAAGCAGGTTAAGTTTGAAAATGATATGTACGGTAACGACTATACATATTATCAGGTAACAACTAAGAATGCAGAGAATATGACAATGCCTGTATTCGGCTTGACAAACGAAACAGAAAAAACAGGCTTCGTTGCTGTTATTGAGGATTGTGATGCATTAGGCACAATTATTTCAAACCACAGTACAGCATATCACTCAATTTATACAGCCTTCAAGCTTACACCGTCTGACGTGTATGACTTGGCAGACTCCTTCTCAGGCGGTTCATCATCATCTAAGAAAATCAGCATTACATCAAGCAACATTTACAAGGGCTTATGTAAGGTAAGCTACACCTTCTTAACAGACGATGAGGTGGCAAGCGAGGCAGGAATTACATCCTACTATGAAAATTCATATGTGGGAATGGCAAAATTCTACAGAGATTACCTAGAAAAGAATGGCACAATCTCCAAAATTCCCGATAGCGAAATCAATACTGATTTTGTAAAGCTCTTTATTGAAACCTTCGGTTCAATTCAGGTTGAGGAAAAAATTGCAACATTCCCTGTAACCGTTAACAAGGAGCTGACAACCTTTGATGATATTAAAACAATTTATCAGGAATTAAAGGACGCAGGCGTTGGCAATACCTCTTATATTCTTAAGGGCTTTGCAAACGGCGGTCTGCTTTCCACCTACCCAACCTCAATCAAATGGCAGAAGGTATTAGGCGGTAAGAAGGGCTTTAATGACCTGATGGAATACGCAAAAGAAAACGATTTTGACGTAATTCCTGACGTAGAGTTCAGCTATTCTTACGGAAGTAAGATGTTTAGCGGCTATTCACATAAGAAGCACGGTGCAAGAACTCTTGACAACAGATATACAACAAAGAGAGTTTACTATGCGGCAACACAGACCTTTGAAAGAACCGGTGGCGTTGCAGTATCAAGCACAGCATTTGATTACTTATACGAAAAGTTCTACAAATCAATTTCTAAGTACGATATTGAATACCTTTCAGTAAGAACCTTAGGCTCTGATTTGAACTCCGACTTTGATAAGGAAGATTATTACGACAGAGAAGCGGCTAAGGACCAGGTTGTTGAAATGCTTGGCTTGCTCACAGGCTCAAGCGGAAACAATTCATATAAGCTTGTTTTAGATGCAGGTAACGCATATGCTATGCCATATGCAAGTGCAGTATTATCAGCTTCTCTTGACAGTAGCCGTCGTAGTGAAATGAGTGAAAGCGTACCGTTCTTCGGTATTGTATATCACGCATCAGTTGAATTTGCAGGCAACGCATACAATATGGAGGGTGATACTGATTATGCCTTTTTAAAGGCAATTGAAAACGGCGCATCACTTTACTTTACAGTTGCTATGCAGAACATTGAGCTTTTGAAGTTCGATCCTAATTACAATAAGTACTATTCCGTAAGCTATGCAAACCTTAAGGATACCATTATATCAACCTATAAGGCACACAATGAATTGATGAAGGATTTACAGAATAAGTACATTGTAGACCACGATTTCCTTGATGCAACACGAACAGAGGACGGCGGAGCCGTTGATAGCTCACTTGTTGTAATGGTTGAGTACGAGGGCGGAGTTGGCTTTGTTCTTAACTATTCAAGCTATGAAATTGACGTTGAATTACCAAATGGCGAAAATGCAACAGTAAGCCCGTTTGGTTATCACAGATATACTAAGTAAGAAGGAGGAGAATGATGAAAATTTCTAATAATCGCTTTCAAGAAAGCGACACAAAAACAAGAAAAAGACACGAAGTTAAGTTAACTACAGATTCTCCTAATTCTGTTAGTAGCGAAATGGAGCTTTCCGCTTGTGACATTGTTCACACTGTCCCAAGCGAGAAGGCATTAGCCGATAAGGCTCAAAGATTGGCAGAGGAGGCTGCGACTCAAGCAATTCCTGTTACTCCTGCGGTAGAGGATGATGTGGAAAATACCGTAGATGGCACTCAGGAAGAGCCAATTATCAAAGAGCCGGTACAGGAAGCCTCTGAGGTTGCTACTGAGGAGCAAGTACAGGAAACCTCTGCGACTGACGCCGATGAGCAAACACAAGAATCTGCCGAGTCAGCAAGCGAGGAAGCAGATACCGAGACTGACCCCGAGGATAAGACAGTAAGCATAGAAAATGCTCAGGCTACCGAGGAAACAGCAAACGCAAATAATGATTTACCTAAGAAGAAAAGACGCTTCAGACTTTCACTAACAGAAAGAAAGGCTCTTTCCGGATGGTTGTTCATTCTTCCCTTTGTTATTGGTATTTTATTTGTTTACGCACCAATCGTAATAGATTCAATTCAAATTTCATTATCAGACTATACACTTCTACCCGGTAGAATGGAGCTTGAGTGGAATAACTTTGCAAACTATAAGTACTTGTTTGCAGAGGACGGAGACCCATACTTCTCAATCACAATTGTAGACGGTATTAAGGACCTTCTCTTGCAAATCCCTGCAATAGTTATTTTCTCATTGTTTATGGCTATCATTCTTAACCAAAAGATGACAGGACGTGCAGTTTTCCGTGCGATTTTCTTCTTACCGGTTGTTCTTTCAACAGGTATCATTGACTCAATTGACACAAAATCTGCATTTATGGAATCAGTTAGCAATTCACAAGGTGGAGTAGACGATAATACGGGCGCCGAGGGAGGCGGAATTATGTCTGCTATGGACCTTGAGAATATGCTAAGCGGTATAAAAATAGGAACCGAGCTCGTTACATACGTTGTTGACCTTGTTAATAACATTTTCGACATCGTTAGCCGTTCAGGTGTACAAATGCTTATATTCCTATCAGGCTTACAATCTATTTCACCGGCTATTTATGAGTCCTGTGAGGTAGAGGGCGCGTCTGCTTGGGAAACCTTCTGGAAGATTACTCTTCCAATGATAAGCCCAATGATTCTTGTTAATGCCATCTATACAGTAATTGACGCATTTACTGCTGCTGATAACAGAGTAATGATTTATATCGAAAAGATATATTCCCAGTCCAAATTTGCAATTTCAAGTGCAATGTCGTGGGTTTACGTTGGAGTAGTATTACTGTTTATTGTTTTGGTTGCGTTGATTATGAAGACGGTAGTATTCTACCAAAGAAGAGATTAAGGAGGAGGTCAATATGGATAGCACAGTAAAAATTAAAAGAGAATCCAAAAACAAAATCCGTGTTGATTTTGAAAGAGCTCCTCTCAGCGAAAGACTTAAGTCAAAGTTTTTGAATATGTTCTTCTTAAAGAAGGTAGTATTCTTAATTTTCAAGCTTGTTCTTTTGCTTGGCGTATCATACGTAATCTTGTTCCCATATATTACAAAAATAGCCGGTTCATTTATGAGCGCAAGCGATTTTAAGGATGTAACAGTAATTCTTATATCTAAAAATCCAACCTTAGATCAGTATAAATACATAATTACTGAAAACGGTTATTTCTCAGCATTTTTGAACACATTCTTAGCTTCTCTTACAATTGCTTTAATCCAAACAATAATATGCTCACTTATCGCATATGGCTTGGCAAAGTTCAAGTTCAAGGGAAATTCAATTGTATTCGGGCTTGTAATATTTACAATGATGGTTCCGCAGGAAAGCTTAAGATTTGCTATGGAAATGTTCTTTAAGCTGTTTGGAACAAGTAACCCCATAGGCATGCTTTTATCTTCAATGGGACTTATAGAAACAGGATTTGTTAACTCACTTATTCCACAGTATATTCTCGCATTTACAGGACTTGGCTTTAAGAACGGTCTTTACATATTCCTTTTAAGACAGTTCTTTAAGGGCGTTCCCGATGAGCTTGAGGAATCAGCGTATGTTGATGGCTCCAGTACATTCAGAACCTTCTTTACAATCATTATTCCACTTGCAATACCAATGCTTGTAACAGTATTTATCTTCTCATTTGCTTGGCAATGGACAGATGACTTCTATACATCTATCTTGTTCGAGCCGGGCTATTGGGACAGACAAGGCTCAATGCAGTTTATGAGTAGTATCACAGGTGTTCCTGATTCGTTGGCTATGGCAACAAAGAATTTGGAGGCATACTCCTCTGCAATTACAGGTACAGCAACAATTTTGATTGCATTACCGCTTATCATTGCATATCTCTTTGTTCAAAAGTACATTGTTCAGGGTATTGAGCGTAGTGGTATCGTAGGCTAATAAAAACAAAGCAGGACTTTTAAAAGAGTCCTGCTTTTTTGCAATTACTAATATGCACTCTTAGTACATAATAAGCTGAATATAAAAAGCACTCCCCAAGGGAAAATCCCTTGAGGAGTGTGTGATTTTTATAGTTTAAATTACTTTTCTACAACGAAAACAGGACACTCTGAAACATTAACAACAACCTTGCCATTATTGTTTTCAAGATTTGACCATTTTCCCTTATACTGTTCAAAGCCGAATTCAACGAGGCTGTATTCGCCCTGACCAACAGGAAGAATATAACCGGGAACCTTTGTACCGTCAGAGGTTGTGCACCAAATAGCATATTTAGCCTTGCCCTCATCGTTTACATACTTGAAGATTTTTACATTTGCGTTTGTAGACTCAATCTCGCCTGCAAATGTGCAATCCTTAAGAGTTTCCTTTAATGTGTAGATATAGTAGAAGGAATCCTTCTTGTTACCTTGAATTACATTGTTAGCCGCAATTTCAATTGGGAAGCGAACTAAACCGCTTGAGCCGTACTTACCAACAGCAGTTTCCTCAGGACCGCAGTCGCGTGACATATACATAGCCGCGCGGTCAACACCGATAGAGGAAAGGAGCAAGTACTCACGAACAAGCCACATAGCCTGTACCTGTCTGCCTGTGTATTCAGCATACGCGTGAGCAGATGTAGAGGTTTTGTAGGATTGGTTAGTGTCCCAACCGAACTCTGTGAGCCAAATCTCCATATTAGGATAATATCTGTCTCTCCAATCTCTGATTGAATCAAAGTTAGCAACAACGTGACCTTCCTCAGGGCTAACACCTACAAAGATGTTACCTGTTTGGTCGCCACGGTCAACCAAGTTAACGTCAACAAGCTCAGCAACACCCTTTTCATCAAGCTTTTTACCGCAATAGCAGTGAGCATTAATTACATCAAATGGGAGCTTACCGTCTTTTCTGTTGTACTTGCACCAGAATTCAACAGCCTTTAGTCTTGAATAAGAAAGACCTGCTCCGCCCGACATAGACATTAAGAAATTAGGGTCAGCCTGCTTAACGCCACAGTTCTTATACTTGCCCTCGTGACCGTCATAGCACATACTAAGGAAGGAAGCCATTTCAAACGGAGAGAAATATTGCTCACGTCCGAGCCAGGTTCCGTCAGGCTCGTTAAGCGGCTCAACTGCGTCAAGCACACCCATACCGATTTTAATCTCTTGTCCCTCATCTACCTTGATAAGTGAAGGGTCAATATTTTTGTTAGAGCCATATCTTGCAACAAATTGGAAGAGCATACAAGCATAGCTTAAGAAGTTTTCGGGAGCCCAAGAGTTAGGAGATAAATCCTTGGGAGTTCTCTTGCTGTGTGTGGAAATGGTAGGACAAACATTAATGCCGAAGCGCTTCATTCTTGAATAATATTCATCAAAATCCCACGCCTTGTTAAGACTTGGAGACATAGCGATGGATGTGTTTTCTCCGTCAGGCACAACTGTCCAGAGCCAAGGGTGATACTCACGAATATAGGTAACAGCGCGGCAAATATCGTCTGCGTCGTTTACAAATGCGTTCATACCAACAAACTTATCAAGCTTTTTAAAGGTTTGTACAGCTCTTTCGGGCACATCCTTTTCAATATCTCTTACCTTATAGCCGTAAATGATAATTTCGCTTGGAGCTTGGTTGTTGTTAAAAGAGAAGTTAATGTACTGTGTTTCGTACTTTGTTTCAAAGCCGGTCCATTTTCTAACCTCAGGAGCTAACTCCTCGTTATACTCCCAGCTAAACGGAGTACCCATCTTAACCTTAACCTTGCGTACACCGTAGTCGTGCTTATCCTTTTCGGGCTTATGCTCGTCATAGTTGTTGAAAATATACATATTTGTGATTTGATAAATAGCGCCCAAATCAACAGTAAAGCAAAGATCGCTTTCACCAATCCACCAATGGTCATGTCTTTGGTGAATCTGCGGCGCAGCGCCCTCTACACCGTAAAGTGGGTCACCGTCGTTGTCAAACTCACAAAAATAGTTTTCAATTCTTTCTACGCCAAAATCATTAATAAGCATGTCAGGCGTAACTCTAATTTTTTCTGGTTTCATTGCTTTTTCTCCTTATTAAACCAAATTATTCAGAAAATACAAGTATCGGTCTTTCACTTACGTTAACAGTAACACAACCGTCCTCAACAGTCAAATCGCTTGAAACACCACTCGTTTCAAGGTTTTTGAATTCTGTCAATGTAGCGTTTGTGCCGTCTATATTAAGCTTATAACCGTCAACTCTTACATCGTCCATAGTAGGACACCACAATGCGTAGCAGGATTTGCCCTCGCCATTTTCAAAGCGATAAATCCAAACGTTTTCATCGCCTGAATCAATTATTTCCGCAAAGTGCATATCACCCATTGTGTTTTTCAAGGTATAAATGTAGTAGTAGGAATCCTTAAACTCTCCGGAAACAGAAATAACACCGCTTGTACCGTATTTACCAACGCATGTTGCCTCATCGCCAAAATCCGATGCCATGTAAAGCGCGCAACGGTCAACACCTGCCGCCGCAAACATAAAGTAAGCGCGAACAATCCACATAGCTTGAATTTCTCTCGCTGTAAAATCAGCATATGGATGGCAAGCGTTTTCTGTTTGATAGCTTGTATTTGTGTCCCAACCGAACTCAGTTAACCAAACCTCTTTGTCAGGGTAATATTTATCTCTCCACTCGCAAAGCTCAATTACATATTCGGTAATCTTGCCAATTTCGGGACAAACGCCCACATAAACCTGATAACCGTTGTGGGTAATAAGCTTTTTACAGTATGTATGAACGTTAAATGCGTCAAGGGCTAACTCTCCGTCAGAGCGATTGTGCTTCATCCAGAAGGACATAGCTTGAATATATCTTGTGCCGACACCCGCCAAGCCTGCCATTGCCATTTTTACATTGGAATTTGCATTGATAACACCAACACCGCTGCCGGTAGGCGCTATAACTGTGTTACAGTGACCGTCATATGCGCAGGATGTAAATGCTGCCAATTCATATGGAGAAAATCCGTCATTTCCTTCACCGTTTGGCTCATTTCCCGCCTCAATCCACTGAATTGTGTTTTGGTTAAATCTTAATTGAAGTCCGAGAACCTTAACTAAGTGCTTAGCATTTTCTTTTGTATAATCCTTGTTATAGCCAAATCTTAATGCTGTCTGGTACATAAATTCACCGTACATTACATACGATTCGGGCTTTACGTAATCGCTAAGGCTTGTTAGATTAAAATCAGATGCGCCGAACATAAAGCAAGGAACAGGTCTGACTTCAAATAATGCGCTTGTCAAATTTTTGTAGATAGCATCGTACAAGCCTGACATAACGGTTGTATAGGTTGTTCCGGGAGCCTCGGGGTAAGAGGATCTCTCAAAGCACCATAGCCAGTTAATGTAATCTCTGAAGTAGGAAGCGCACTTAAGCGTAGAGCTTCTGTCCGCTTGGTTACCGTTTATGCCAAGGAAGTAATCAAAATCCTTGTACTCGTGCTTTTCTGTATTGACGGGGTCATATTTTCCGGTTCTTATACCGTAGAAAACAAGCTCGCTTGGGGCCTGACCGTTGTTGAATTTAACATTAATGTATCTTGTCTGCTTTTTAATGTCAACACTTGCCCAGCTCATGCTTTCACAGGTGTATGTAACGGTATTGTCATACTTAAAGGGTTCACCCGTTTCAAAGGTAATGGAATCACCCGCAGCCTCGAAGAAAACATAAATGCTGTCAACATAATGCTCAGCACCTAAATCAACAGTAACCTCATATATGTGCTCACGGTCAGCGCTGTTTACATCACCGTTTCCGTCAGCATCATAAACAGGAACAAATGAAACAGGGAAAACAGGAAACTCGCCGTCTTCCATGTCAGCGCGCGGATCTTTAACAAAGTCCTGCTCGTCAAAAATTGGGGAAAAGTCCTTTAAAGATGTGCCGACATATGTCATTGTCTTATAATCAACAGTTAGCTTAACGGCATCCTCGGAGTCAAAGGGACCGGTTGGTAGCTTTTCTTCCTCATCACCGTCCTCTACATCATCGCTTGCTGTGTTGCTTGATGAGGTAGACGGTGGGTTGTTATTCGGCTCCTCATCGTCATTACAAGCTACAACAATAAAGCATAAGGAAAGAACAAGGAGCATCGATACAATTAGTCCAAGTATATTCTTCTTCATTTAAAGCCTCCTATATATAAAATATAGCTTATGTTAAGTATACCCTATATTTAATGAAAAGTCAATAAAAAAGCAACTATTTTAACATAATAATTTGATAAATTTCACCAAAGGCGCATATGATAATAGGTTGACAAGAAAGAAGAAAAGTAGTATAATAAAATGAAACAACCAAAAGGAGAGAAAAAATGAAATTAAGCGTAATAATTTGTCTATACAACACAAACAAGGAATATTTTGAAAAATGCTTAAACAGTGTATGCACCTCAACTCTTAAGGATTTTGAGGTTATAGTAATTGATGACGGATCAAGCATTGACTATAGCGAAATTATAGAAAAGTACCACCCTGTGTACGTAAAAACAAATAACAGAGGACATTTAGCTGCAAGAACCTATGGCTTAATGCTTGCAAAGGGTGAATATATTACATATGTTGATTCCGATGATTCGGTGACCTTTAATTACCATATGCCGATGGTTGATGTAGCAATTAAGGAAAATGCAGATATTATTATAAATGACTGGGCGTTTAAAACAGCCTCGGCAATTGCGTCCTGCAAAAGCGATACAACAATATCTGGAAATTTGGTATTGGAGGGCGACGGAATTTTAAAGCAGTATGCCTTACATCAGGGCAGACAGCATTCATACTACGTTTTGTGGAATAAGGTGTTTAAAAGGGAGCTCTTGCTCAAAGCCAAGGCGGAGATTGAAAAGACAGATGCCATTATGAAAAAAATGACATATTCGGAGGATGTGATAATCACATTTTTCGCCTTCAAGTATGCCAAAAAACTAAGAAATATTCACACAGGGTACTACTTTTACAATGTTCATAACGGTCAAACTATAGTTGCAGACACAAGCGAAAAAATCAAAGGTCAAATTGATATGACAAACAAAAGCTTTGATATTATGCTTAATAATATCGGAGCAAACGCATACGCCGACGAAATTAAAGAAAACATTATCGCTTGGAAGGAACTGATGTCAAGAGCTCATTATTCTTACGCAAAAGCGCAAGGAGATAAGGAGCTATGCCAATACGTAAAGGAAAGCTACAATGTGGAAAAATTGACAGCTGCCAAGGCTAAGGACAGCTTCGATTATATTGCATCGGATTTGCTCGGAGATAACCTGGAGGGAATAGATACAATTTTCAGATGGATTTGCAAAAAAGGCAGGGACGTGTCTGTAAATTACGATAAAGGCGATGAATATATTGCCAAGTGTATCGGCTATCTTGCTCAAAAGGAGGGCATTAAAATAACCTTCTCCAAAAATGCGGAAATCACCATTCCAAAAAGGACAAGCTCACTTAAAAACAAGCTTTTCCACAGTAAGCTTGCATATACAGTCGGCTTAACATTATTTCCAAAGGGCTCGCCTCTCAGAAAGGCGTTAAAAAACAACTTGTAATATAAATTATTTATGAACAGTGTGTTACTCTTTTAGCAAACTAAAATATTTTGCTTGGATTCTATTGATTTTTTGTTGCTTTTATGGTATCATACTACGTGGTTTAATTTAAGCTTAAATTTATTAAGGAGAAATAATATGGAAAGAACCAAGAGATTGTTGTCCTTGTTGCTTGCCCTTGTGTTTGTTTTTATCACAGTGGCAACTATGGTATCCTGCGGCGATGAAGAGAATCCTACACCAAACAGCTCTTCCACACCGCCTGTAACCTCATCAAGCAACGACAACGGTAACAATGACAACACGGATGATGAAAATAATAATCCGGGAGACAGTACAGAGGGAGAAAAGTCAAGCTATACTGTTAAAATTACTGACAAAAATACAGGCAAGCCTATTTCGGGAGTAAGCGTATTCCTGCAAGAAGAGGCAAGCATGACAGCTGTTATGTACGCAAGAGGAACAACTGACGAAAACGGTATAGTTGTTCTCAGCGCTGAGCCAAAGCACGCAAAGTACGTGTATGTTGAAGGCTTCCCAAAGGGCTATGTTTATGATGATTTCTATGCACTCAACGCAACAGGTGTTGAAATTAAGGTAGGTACTCAAGTCATTGCAAATGACGGTAACTTCAACGGAAAGACCGTTGCTTTAGGCGATGCTATGTATGACTTTACCTTGAATACCTTCTCATACGACAAGGAAACCGAATCCTTCGTATCAAAGGAAATTAAGCTTTCAGAGCTTTTTGCAAGCGGTAAAAAGGCTGTAATGCTTAACTTCTGGTACACAACCTGTACTTACTGTATTGAAGAATTCCCATACATCCAACAGGCTTATGAGCAATATGGCGAGGATTTGGAGATTATTGCCATTAATGCTTACGGCGATACAGAGGATGACTGTAAGAGCTTCTTGGAGTCCTTTGCACAGGGCGGCTATTATACAGAAGAGCCATGCCCACTCACCTTCTCATTTGCTCTCGACGCACTTGGTATTCAGGACGCATTCGGCTTTACAGTTAACCCATGCTCGGTTATTATTGACCGCTATGGAGTTGTGTCTATGATACAGGTCGGCGGTGTACTTGGTCCAAGATACTTTACAAATGCCTTTGACCATTATGTAGCAACCGACTATGAGCAAGGCTTGTACTCATCAATTTATGACTTAACTCCTGTACTTAAGCCTGACGTTGAAATGTCAGATGAAAGTGAAATTAAGGATGCTACCGTAGTAGGTGACATTACAATCTCCTTCAGACCCGAGGACGGTGAGGATGGAGAATACGCTTGGCCATTCGTTGTAAAGGGTGAGGGCGATGAAAAATATCTTGAAACGACAAACGTTGATATTGATAACTCCTTTGCAATCCTTTACGCAGATGTTGAGTTGAAGGCAGGTCAAGCAATTATGTTTGATTATTTTGTATCATCGCAAAGACTTTACGATGTTCTTTACGTTTTAGTTAACGGAAAGGACATTTACACAATTTCAGGAAGACCTCTTGAGGATGATGAAGGTAACTTCTTAGAGGATACATGGCAAAGCTGCTGTCCTTGGGTTGCAGAGGAAGACGGAATATATGAGGTTGCCTTCTGCTACGTTAAGGATGAAAGCGAAAAGGATGGCGACGACGTTGCCCGCCTTGATAACTTTAAAGTAGTTAACGAAAACGAAATCAATATCGAAACCTACATTCCAAGATATGCGGCACAGGGCCTTAGGGATGATAACACCTTCGAGCATTATGTTGATGTTGTATATAATGAAGAGGATGGCTACTATCACGTAGGTGAAAAGGGCGGCCCGCTTCTTTTGGCTGGACTTATTGGCGTTAATACACAGTTCTCCTTGAAAATGGAAGAGGAGGACAGATACACAGTAGTAATCAAGCTGTCTCAGGATGGAAAGTTTGTCGTTAACGGTGAAGACAAATATACTCCTTTCATTATGTATTGTAACTATGCTTCCAATTCTCAGCTTTATGGCTACTGCCCTGTAACAGAGGAGCTAAAGGGCTACCTTGAGGAGTTTGTAAGACAAAACGACTTTATTACAGACGAAAATTCTTGGCTTCAGCTCTGTGCATATTATGATTCTTACGGAACCGATAAAGAGCTTGAAGACCCGATAAAAGGACTTGCAACCTTCTCAGCTTTTGATGCTATTGAAACACAAGAGGGCGAAGAGGGCTTTAAGAATACAGTAACATATACACAAATTCTTATGCCAAGAGGTAAGCTTTACAAGTTCGTACCTACAAAATCAGGTGTATATCGTATAACATCTAAGTCCTCACAGGAGGTTGACGGATGGATATTCGTAGGCGACCATAATCAATGGAATAATGAGAACAATGGCGACAGAGTTCTTTTTGACGATTCTGTAATCGGCGAAAGATACTGTCCTGAGCTGCTTATCGACCCTGACGGAGACGGAAAGCTTGAAAGAGACTTAAAAAACTGCTCTATGATAGCATACTTTGAAGAGGGCGTAGAGTACTATATCGCTATCGGTTACTATGATGTATACGGCGCAGGCACATTTACCTTTGACCTTAAGTATGTAGGCGAGGAGTTTAATAAGTTTGAGGAAGCATCCATAGGCGCATTCACATATGATTTGGAAACTATGGATACAATAACAGGCGGTATTAACGTTAAGCTTTGCGAGGACGAAAGCGACCCAAGATACGGTTACTATTGCCACTTGCTTCCAAACGGTGAGCTTGGCTCAATTTTGTATGCAGATTTCCACTATACAACAAATATTTTCCCATCACAGTCAATAACTCAGCTTATTGAAAACAATGGCTTTAACTTTGGATGGACAGCAACCGACCACGAGGCTTATGTTTACTATAAGAACTACTATGAAAAGGACGGTTACGAGGCACTTGAAAAGCTTTGGAAGAGCGACTTTGAAGCAAATTGGGAGCTTTACAAAATGGATGATATAATCAATGGCATTTATCACGGCAAGGGTTCCGACCTTACTGACGAGGCAAGAAAATATCTTGACAAAATCGAGGACGGAACAGACGGTGTTAGCAATGAGATGATTTATCCTGAGCGTCAGGGCTGTGTTCCTGTTGATGCAAAGCTTGCAGAATTACTCCAAGCTCTTATGGACAAATTCTCATTCTCAGGAATTGACCATTCCTGGACAAAGCTCTGCTACTACTATAAGTCACTTGAAGCGCCTGCAAGCTCAGAGGAAAAGCTTGCACAGCTTGAAAGCATGATAGACAATGCTACTATTTCAAGCTCTGACATTAAGGCGGAAATAGACGAAATTGTTGAGGAGCTTATGGCAGCATTGGAAAATTGGACTGTTGAAACAGTGAGAAGAAACCTTATTGATGATGCTATGTCAGAAATCTATGAGCTAATCGAGGCTGACGCAGAATAAGAGGCTTAATTATGTGCGGTAAGGTTACGCCTTACCGCATTTGCTTAATAAAATTAATCGGAGAATGCTATGAAAAAATTATTTAAGAAGATAGCACTTTTATGCTTGATAATAGGAGCAATATTGACAGTATGCTCCTGTGATAACGAAGAAACTCCCGAACCAACACCTACTACTCCTACATCATCATCTACAATAGACTCAGGCAACAACGGTAATGTGGATGACAACGAAAAGGAAGAGCCTGAGATTGTTGATTACAAGATAATGGCGGTTGATGCCTTTGGAAATAACATAAGCGCAGTTGTTGAAATGTTTAAGGATGGAGAAAGCTTAGGCGAAATGCCAACAAGACAGGGCATTGCTACCTTCAGACAGGAAAAGGGAGATTACACCTTTGAAATTGAGCCATTACAGGGCGAGTACTACTGTGATGTAAACGAGTGCATATTAAGTAGTGATGTGACAGAAAAAACAGTTACCCTTTATGCTTACGCAGATAGCTCCAATAAGCAAGAAATATGGGTATTTGACGAAACAATAGAGGAGCACATTCCGTATGAGTCAGTTTCTGTTTCAGAGGGTGGAATGTATGTAAATATTGATCGTCCCGCGCTTACATATTTCATTTTTACCCCGACACGTGGCGGTATTTACAAATTCAGCTGCGTATCAGACAAGAAGGTAACCTTTGGCTATTACGGTTCGCCGCATAACGTTTTAAAGGACTGTCCAATTGATGTTACCGAGGACTCAACCTTTGAAATAGAGATTAAGGACGGTAGCGTAGCTATTGGAAATCAAGGCGGTACATCACAATATGTTATTGGTGTACGTACCTTTGCTACTAAAAACTGCATAATTAAAATTGAACGTATTGGAAACGCAACTGTTGACCTTGAATGGACAGATGTTCACGCAAATAGAAATGAAACCAAAAAGGACAACTATCTCAATAGCGAATTTGTGGATTTTGATGTTACAAATCCTGATTTAAAGGTAGTGTTTAATGAAAATGATGGCTATTATCACCTTAATACTGTTGACGGCCCACTTGTTTATTTAAGAATATCAACTGCGGTTATTAAAGGAACAATAGTAGAGGGCGAAGCAGAGTACACTGAGTATAAGTACTTAGCGCCATTTACAGTAATGTGTGAAACCGGCAGACTTGGAAAAATATACTACGACGACAACGGAAAGATAGTTTTAAAGGAATGCTATAACGAGATGTTTAAGGAATACGCCCAGCTTTGCGGTACTAAGGGTGTATATCCTTTAAATAAACAGCTTGAAGAGGCAATCAAAAACATAGGCACTCAAGAGGGCTGGTTTGACCTTGATAGTGAATCTAACCTTTGCTTTAAGGACGATACTTCGAGTGTAGTTGAAGAAAACGCTTGGTTGTTTGCTTGCTGCTATGAAAATATGCAAGCGCTTGGCACTTCTGAAAGACCGGCTCCTATTACAGCAGGCGCACAGGATAACATTACAACAGAAGCAATTTTTGTGACAAAGGGCGAAGAGGTAACCTTAAGAACAATTACAAAAGCAAAGCTAACGGTTAAAAATCCTGAGGGCGTTAAGATTATAGCAAACGGCGGAACAGAATATCAAGCTGATTCCGAGACAGGAAAGCTTGAGGTAATAATCAAGGCAAATCAAAACTTTGTGATTGTTTACGACGGTGAGGAAGCGGAAACAGCGGTTCGCTTCACCTTTGCCGAGTACTTTGGAGAATAAAATCAAAAATATTGCGGAAAGCCTTCCGCAATATTTTTTGGTGTCAACGTATTGCAATATAACTGAATAAATGTTATAATATATGCGTAAATTGTGTAGCTTCAAAATGGGCTATACTGATTTTGGGAGGAATTTATGAAAAATTTAAAAAGAATTATGCTGCTCGTAGTAGTCATAATGGCTGTGCTTAGTATGACCTTACTAATGTCAGCTTGCGGTGATGATGAGGAAAATCCTACTCCGCCTACATCTTCATCAAGCGGTAGCTCAAACACAACAAACGGCTCAAATCCGGGCGATTCATCAAATACCGATGATGAAAAGGATGAATTAGAAACAAATCCAAATCTTGTAAGAGTAAACGTTGTTGACGAAAAGGGTAAGCCCGTAAACGGTGCAACCGTACAAATTTGTCAGGGTGAGCTCTGCTTTTCAAAGCCTATTAAGACAGGCGCTGACGGTACAGGAACAAGAGAATATGAGCTTGACGGCTCTGCTCTTAAGGCAAAGGTTATTAAAATAGACGGTATGACCGACTATTTAACTCCGGGCGAGCTTGGTTATATCTATTTTGACTCAGGCTCACGTGAAATTACAATCACAATTAAAAAGGTAACCGTAAATGTATTCGACTCTGACGGCAAGGCTGTTGAGGGTGCAGTTGTTCAGCTTTCTCAGGGCGAGCATATTTTAGGCGCTAACACCGAGCTTGTAACAGATGCTGATGGCGTAGCTTATGGCTTTGTAGCTTTAAGCGGCGAGGAAATTATGGTTAAGGTTACAGAAATTTTAAGCGGCGGAAGCTACGAGCTTGATAATGAGGCAGTTGGCTTCGGTATAGGTGTATATGATGGCACAGTTACAGTACAAAAGCTTTTAGCCTATGTTGTTAAGCTTTCCACTATGCTTGGCGATAATCTTGCCGATGTAAAGGTTCAGCTTTTCGATTCCAAGAACAGAATGAGAAAGACCCTAACCACCGATGAAAACGGTATGGTAAAATTTGAAAACGTTGACCCCGACACATACTATGTAAAGGTTGTTTGCAACGACCCTACATATGTTATAATCAGCGAAGGGGTTGACGGCAAATATTATTTTCCCGCAGGCTCTACCACACTTAACCTTGATGTGGCAATAGTTACTGACGTTACATATGAAATAACAGTGTCAAACGGTCTTAGCGGACAAACCGTAAAGCTATATAATAAGGACAGTGAGCTTATTGCATTTGCAGAAACAGATGAAAACGGTGTTGCAAGCATTGTAGCTCCTTATGGAGAATATTATGCGGTTCTTGACAGTGAATATTTTGCGGAATATATTCAGTTTACAAAGGACGGCAACTTAAGCGGCACAATTACAGTGACAGACGAGCTTGCAGGCTCTTCAGAGTATAGCCCTATATACCTTTTTGATTACGATAATATAAGCTTTGATGCAAGCAGTGAATTTCTTTGGTATGAGGTTGTTGACTATGAAGGAAAGCTTGTAGTTATTAACTTAAGCTCAGGCGCATATATCTTTGGCTATAACTTAATTAGCTCGATTGGCGGCGAAACAGAAACAATTGTTCTTAATGAAACAGGCATATTCAATATAGGACCGCACCAAAGCTCTGCTGACATTACAGTAACTCTCAAGGTTCCGGGCACACATTCAAGCCCTATTGATATTACAGAAAATGTAACAGATGCACCAAGCAATATAGATGTATCAATTAAGAAGGATCACGTTTCTTACTATTCCTACTCAGCAAGCAAGGATGGCGTTATTAAAATAACAGTTGACCCAAGCGTTATAATTTCCTTTGAGGGCGTAGGACAGGGTCTTAGCTACGGTGACGGAGATAAGGTTGTTTACATTTACCCATTATGCGCAGGCGAAGGCGTTATAATCGGTATTAACTCATTTGATGCGGAAATCGGTGAGTCCGTTGACCTTGACGCTACCTTATCAGTAGCATATGGCAAGGAAAACCAAAGCTATACTGTTTTAGTGCTTAAGGAAGGCGAAGCTTCACAGGGCACAACCGTAATTCTTTATACTAAGGTAAACGGTGAATTAACCGAGGTTGCAAGAGGTACAACTGACGAAAACGGAAAATACGTATTCGATGGCATTAACTATGCTAACAGCTATGTAGTTAAGGTTGAATATCCCGAGGGCTATACATCAACCTACGAGGAAACAGCATTCGGAACAGAGCTTACCGCAAGCGTATATATGACCACAATTAAAACGGGTAGCGTTGATCTCCCATTTGATTTTGACACTCTTGGCGGCGAGGAGAGCATAACCGTTAACGCAAATTCAACTGTTTGGTATACAGTTAATGTTCGTCCAAGCAATGACGGAACAAAATTCACACTTTCCGTAAACAGTGCAAACGTAGTAATTAAGGTATATTATTCCGACACAAACGGTGATGACGTAATTGACGAAAACGACACACCTGTGGGCATTTCAACCGTTGCTGACGGAAAGGCGGTATATACCTTCGGCTCAAATAACAGAGT
Organism: Clostridia bacterium; assembly: GCA_017461055.1. Classification (GTDB taxonomy): domain Bacteria; phylum Bacillota; class Clostridia; order Oscillospirales; family CAG-272; genus RGIG2000. Next base: position 29,591 of record JAFTZI010000056.1, read on the forward strand.
ATACAAAATCGCTGTTTCTACCGAAAACGGTGAAGCAGAGGATGTTACATTATTCTATGCTTCCAAGGCAACAGCAGAGGGCGAAACCGTAGATAATGCTATTGAAATTACCGAGGCAGGTAAGTATAGCGTAAGCCTTGATGCTTCATGTGTATATTACAGATATACAGGCGAGGCGGCAACTCTTACAGTAACTGTTGAAGGCGAAAATGTAACACTCAAAACCGTAGAGCTTTCTATGGATGCTGACCCTGTTATAAAGGATGCAAGCGGAAACACATTCACCGTTATCACAGAGGGTGATTGGATTTACTTTGCAATCGAATCAAGTGCACAAGCTGAGGTTGAATTTACAGTAACCGCTGAATAATTATAATAGGAGCTGTCCTGTAGGAGCCATACCCTAAAGGATGGCTTCAAGAAATCATACAATTGCGTACCTATCGACAGAAAAAGGCAGAGAAAGTTTTACGTTCTCTGCCTTGTTTTCTTAATAAGTCTGCATTTGTGATCACAAATGCTTTGTATAGACTAATTCACAATTTCATGATATAATTATAAAAATTTCCCAACCTTTTTCAAAATCCGTGTCTATATGGGTGAAAGCTTTCAACGAGGTACAAATAAGTGAACAGACAAGATGCCGAAAAAATCATAACTGAATATTTAAAACCCATGTTTGGCTTTGCACTGAAGCGGTGCAAAAACGCACACGACGCACAGGATCTATCTCAAGATATAGTATTGAAGGCGTTTCGCGCACTTTTGATCAAAGACGATATTGGAGATGTTAGCAAATTTATTTGGACGATTGCGCACAATGCACTCAGCAATTACTATCGAGATACTGCTAAAAGTATTATAGGCGTACCCATTGATGAGATGGCTGAGATTATTGCGGATCCCGACTCGGCTTTTGATGATAATGACAATACTGATGCGGTTCGCAAATTACAGAGTGAAATCGCATATCTTTCAAAACTCCAACGTAAGATTGTAATTGCATACTATTTCGAAAACCGTAAGCAAGCCAATATTGCTGAAGATTTAGATATTCCTCTCGGCACGGTCAAGTGGCACTTGTTTGAAGCGAAAAAAGAATTGAAACGAGGTATGGATACTATGAGAAAAACAAGTGAACTAAAATTTAATCCAATCAAATTCACCGCAGTTGGCATTAACGGTGCTATCGGAACTAAATCTACTGATGAATTTTTCCGTTCCGCACTTTCGCAGAACATCTGTTATTGTGTACGTAATGAAGCAAAAACGGTCAATGAAATTGCAGATGCCATCGGTGTTTCGCCCGTGTATGTGGAAACTGAGGTCGATTTTTTGGAGAAATACGGCTTTTTGAAGCAAAGTCATGATAAATATATCGTCAATTTTATCATAAGCGAGCCCACAGTAGAGCTTTTGACTATGCAAGATGAAATGTATAAAAAAGCGGCAGGATTGTTTGCAAATGAGCTATATGATGAGCTGATGAACAGTGGAATTTTGGACGATGAGAATATTTTCTGCAATCAAATGCTTTCCAATTCTACACGAGAAAAGCCGCTCAGAGATAAAAACTTTCTTCTGTGGTCGCTTATACCGTATATCGCAGCAATGTCGGGGGAAAAACTTATTGACAATACAATTACCTTTGAAGAGGTTGCTACCATTCGTCCTGACGGAGCACATAATATCGCTCATGCCACTGTTGTAGCGGATGAACTGAAATTGCCAAACGATTACGTTTATATGAGAGATTGGTGTGGACCGTGTTATAATGCGAACGTGGATCATATGCTTTGGAAGGTTGATACCGAGTGGTCGGGGCGACGCATCGAGGTTACTAGACATGAGCATGAAGTCGCAAAACGTGTCCTTTCGCTTTATGAACACGAAGAAGAAAATCTCCTTTCAAAAGAAGATTATGCTTGGCTTTCTGAACGTGGATATATCAAAACTTGGGGAGATTATGATGGATACTTTAAAACAGCGTGGCAGATCATCGTATTGAGAAACAAGGAGATTAAAGAAAAACTTCTCGCGATTGGTGAAAAGATAAAAGAAAAATACAAGGACGAATTTGATATTATAAAAGAGCCTTATGTTAAGGCTACATTGAACTCGGTTCCTGCCCATTTGCGCAAAGTCAAGGCATATGAATTGCAGTTTGCGTTTCATGCTGACGGGTGGTTCTTACTGCACTGTATTGTTGCTCTCCTGAACAATGGCAAGTTAACGCTGCCCACCGAAGAACAGAAAAAAATACTTACAACGATTATTCTTCCGAATTAATAAAACAAGCCGCCGAGAGTTACCATAATGGTAACTCTCGGCGGTGCTTTGTTATTCATTTTTACTTACAGAAATTTTTTAATCGTTTTTTGCCAATTCCGTATCAATTATTTCTTTTAGTGAATTGTAGTTCATTGAGGCTTTAATTGATGCAATAATCACACCGTCCTTATCAAGAATAATAGTGATAGGATAGGAATCTCCGCCGCCAAGCATCTTAAAGTAGGTTTCATCAGCGTACTCATCGCTTTCGTCTAAGGAAGTATCCTTAACGAAAATCATATCTGAGTCCTTATAATGCGTATCTACATAATCCGCAGCAGTATTAAAATCTCTGTGTGTATGTACAGCAACAACTGTTACTGTGTCCTTATATTCTGTTGCAATTGTGTCAAAATAAGGCAGCTCCTCAATGCATCCGCCGCACCAAGTACCCCAGAAGTTTATAACTGTGATTTTACCATTGTTGCTTGCAGGATTAAAGCTTTCTCCATTTTTTCCGTTTTCGTCAAATACCTCCATATCGTAACCGTAGCAGGTATTGCCAACCTCGTTTCCAAGAGGTGGAGCATTATCTTCAACAGGAGGCTGATTATTTGTTGGTGGAAGCTGTGGCTCCTTGATAACATCAATGAAATTGTAGTAAATTAGAGCAAATGCCAAAACGCCTGTCATTAAACAAGCAACAACGATTTTTAAAATCTTATTGCGCTTTTTGATTTTTTCATTGCGCGCCAAGAATTCCTCTCTTTGCTTGCTTGCAAGTAAAATTTCATCCTCGGAGCTGTTTTCGTTTATAGAAACAGGAGCATCAATTTCATTGGGCGGTAAAATAAGCTTTGAGCCCTTCCAAGAAATCGCTTGCGTCGGACAAACCTCAATACACTCACCGCAATTTATACATTCGTGGTCATTAACGTGGCGAATATCTACCTTACATTTATTTACACAAAGTCCGCAATCGGTACACTTGCTTTTTTCAAGCTTTATTCCGAATACGCTGAAACGGTTGAAAAGACCGTAAATAGCGCCAAGAGGACAAATGAAACGGCAGAACATTCTGAAAATAAATATAGAGCCTACAACAATGCTGACAAGTAAAAGGAATTTCCAAGTAAACAAAGGACCAAGACGCGCAAGCTCGCTTTCGTTTACCTTGTTGGAAAGAAGTCCCATAGCGCCCTCAAGAGTGCCGGCAGGACATATGTATTTGCAAAAGGCAGGAATAGCTCTGTCCTTAAATGCGTAGAGAATAGGAACGACAACGACAAACAATACCAAAATAACGTATTTTAAATAAGACAAAATTTTGGTAATCTTGTTTTTCTTTAGCTTAGGGGTTTTAATCTTATATAAAAGCTCCTGAATAAGTCCGAACGGACAAAGAAATCCGCAAATAAAGCGACCGAAAAGCAAGCCGTAAAGCAAGAGAATACCGATAACATAAAATGGAACGGTTTTCTGACTTGCTCCGAGAGCATTTTGTAAAGCTCCCAAGGGACAAGCTCCGACAGCGCCCGGACAGGAATAGCAGTTAAGACCGGGGGCGCAGATGTTTTTTGAAGGACCCTTGTAAATCTTTCCGTTAAAGAAGCCCTTAATGTTTGCATTAAACAATAGAGCCGCATAAAGCTGAATCAGCTTTCTCTTTGATGGGAGAAGGCTTTTTATTTTACTGAACACTTTTTTCATAATCAACCCATCCCTATACATTCTGTACAAATATTAATTGCCTTTGTAAGCACGTCAGCCATGCCTCCGTTTGTAACACCCAAGATTATAAAGGTAAGCGCAAGACAAGCTACAACACACTTCATTACAATTGATAAAATTCTGTGCCATTTTTTAGGTGCAGACGCATTTTTAAAGCTCTGTGTAAGTCCCTGTGAAAGCCTTGTAAATGTACCAAGCTCCGTGCCATTTTCTGACACTCCCTCGGCTGTTTTTGCGTTTTTAAGCTCATTTTTAACTATTTCAAGCTCTTTTCTTATGCTGAATTTGCAAACATAAGCAGTAACTACGAGATAAACCACAGGAACAGCAAAATATCTAAGGACAGAAAGACAAGCCTTAGTCATTTCTGCGTTAATGTCGGTTTTTGAAGCGTCAAAATTATTAAGCACGCTGACAAAGGAAATAACAGATGCAGCCACAATAAGCAGTACGCTGATTAGCACCATAACCAAGCGAAGAATACGTTGCTTTTCTATCATAGCACCGCCTTGGCCGCTTACCCTTTCAAGACGCAAGCTTAAATTGTGCAGTACTAATGAATCCTTTACCTTACCCTTTTCCTTTTTATGCTCCCTCGGTGTTATTATGCTGAGAACAACGCCAAAAGCCACAAGGCAAAGAAGCGCATAAACCAAAACCGCAATTTTTGAAAAATGCTCGCCAACGCTTTCTCTTGTAAAGGGAGAAGGGCCTGAGTTGTATATGTCAATGCACATAACAATGAACAAAACAGCCACAACGCATATAAGCAGGGTCGTTGCTATACCGTAAATCAAATTTATCTTTTTCAATGCTCTATTTGACATAAGTAAGCTCCTTTCGAAAAATATTCCTACTTATTTTAACATAAAAACAAGAAAATGTCAATAAGAAGGAAATATGTAGCTTTAAAAAGTAAAAAAAAGCAAAAAACAGACACAGGGTGGGCAAAATACAAGCTTTTTTCAATGGCTTTTTCTCGTAATCAATCTAAATTTTGAGAAAAAATCAAAATAATGAAACAAAAAGTAAATTTCTTGTCACAAAAAAGTAACAAAGTAATCTTTACACAAAAAAGCCTGCGTTTTTTACAAATGCCAAAAATAGTCAAAAGCCTATTGAACTCTAAGGCTTTTAGTGTTTTTTCGTTTTATCATAGTAAATCAAAAGCAAGGTAAATTGATGAAGCTTTTGGCCTAATATTATATAATAGTTATAAAAAAGCCTTGCAATTTACTTACCAATATGTTAAAATTAATCACGTATGTAATGTTTTATATTTTATACACGCAATAATATAAGGAAAGGCGAAACAAAATGAAAAGAAACCGAATCGTAAGATTAGCCGTTGCCACCGTATCGGTAATACTGCTAATCGCCATGATGCTCTCAATTTGTACATCAGCACTTGGCGTGTCCACATCAGCGCCAACGTACATAAACGAGTATAATGGAAACCTTAAAACAAATATCGAGCAATTTTTTAACAACAGCGTGGTACAAAAGCTGCCAAGCACTGTTAAAAACACAGATACAATATCTGTAATTGTCGATCTTGACTTGCCTGCCATTATGGACGCATATGACTGGTCAGGCTCTGATTTGTCTATGGCTGAGTATGCTTCTACAAGTGAGGCTAAGGCGCTTATCAGCGAGGCTTTAAAGGAGAAGACAAGCATTCTTGAAAAGCTTGACGAAAAGGGAGTTAAATATACTCAAGGCGCTAATTACTCCACAATATTCAGCGGCTTTGAAATTTTAATTCAAGCCTGTGATTTTGACACTGCCTGCGACGCAATCGGCACAAAGGCAACTGTTATGGTTGGTGAGGTATATGCACCTGCTGAATCAAAGCTTGTAGAAAATGACGTTAACTTCTATGAGGATACGGGTATTTTCAACAGCTCCGATTTCAAGTATCAGGGTCAGGGTATGGTTATAGCTGTGCTTGACACAGGTCTTGACTATACACATACTGCATTCCTTGACAGTAACTTTACAGCAGACAGAGAAAAGCTTGGCTTAACAAAGCAAATGGTGGCTGACCTCTTGCTCGCTAAGGACACTCGCGCTGAATACTATATGCAGGGCGTTACTGCCGACGACCTTTATGTAAGCGACAAGGTTCCGTTTGCATTTGACTATGCTGACGGTGACGCTGACGTTTACTCACTGCATAACAACCACGGAACTCACGTATCCGGTGTTATTGTAGGTAATGATGACGTAATTACAGGCGTTGCTCCGCAAGCACAGGTAGTTTCTATGAAAACCTTCTCCGACGTTGAGGAGTCAGCTCGTACCTCTTGGATTCTTTCTGCTCTTGAGGACTGCGTGCTCTTAGGCGTTGACGTTATCAATATGTCACTTGGTACAGCTGCAGGCTTCAGCCGTGAAAGCGATAAGGAAGCGATAAACGGTAACGTATATCAGAAGATAAGAGATGCAGGCATTAGCTTGGTTGTTGCCGCATCAAACAGCTACAACTCTGCATACGGCTCCGATAAAAACGGTAACTTGGGTCTTACATCTAACCCCGATACATCAACAGTCGGTTCACCTTCAACCTATGAGGGTGCTATGTCTGTTGCATCTATCGACGGTAAAAAGACTCCTTACATCTTATACAACGGCTCAATAATCTACTTTATTGAGGCAACAAATGCTTCAAGCAAGGAAAAGGACTTCTTTGCTGAGGTCTTAAAGGACAGAATACCCGAGGACTCAAACGAAGCCATTGAGCTTGAATATGTTGTAGTTCCCGGTGCGGGCCGTCCTGCTGACTATATGGGCTTAGACGTAACAGGAAAAATTGCCTTGGTTCGCCGTGGCTCAACAACCTTCGAGGAAAAGGCGCAGGCTGCTCAAAAGGCAGGCGCTTCTGCAATCATCATTTACAACAACGTATCCGGTGATATTAAAATGAACGCGGGTACAATTACAATTCCAATCTGTTCAATTTCACAGGACGACGGTGAATTGTTAGCCGCAAGCGAAACAGGAAAAATTAAAATCAGTCGCGCGCAAACATCGGGCCCATTCATTTCCGACTTCTCATCCTGGGGTCCTGCGCCTAACCTGAGCATTAAGCCTGAAATTACAGCTCACGGAGGTAACATCCTTTCTGCTGTAACAGGTGGCGACTATGACCGCTTGTCAGGTACATCAATGGCGTGTCCTAATATGTCAGGTGTTATTGCGCTTTTGCGTCAATACGTGACAAACGAATACGATAGCATTAAAAATATGCCCGAGGGCGCTGAAAAGTCCAAGGCAACAAACGCGCTTGTTAACTGCCTCTTAATGTCAACTGCCGATATTATGAGAAACAAGAGCGACTTACCGTACGCTGTAAGAAAGCAAGGCGCGGGTCTTGCCAATCTTGTAAAGGCATCAACAACAACAGCTTACATTCAAACCTACGACAGAGAAGATGGCTCTGTTATGGACAAGGCAAAAATTGAGCTTGGCGATGACAAGGAAAAAACAGGCGTATACACACTTAAATTCGCAATAAACAACTTCGGCTCAGCAGCACTTACATATGATTTAACGGCTCAGGTGTTGACAGAGGGCGTAAGTGACACAGAAACAGTTCGCGGTGAAACAACCGTAACCGAGGAGGGCTATCTCCTAAGCGGTGCCACATTTGAGGTAACAAAGGTAACAAACGGTACACAAAACGGTAATAAGGTAAGCGTAAGCGGCGGCAACATAGCAGTTGTTGAGGCAAAGATAACTCTTTCCGATGCAGATAAGAAATATCTTGACGAGTCCTTTGAAAACGGTATGTACGTTGAAGGCTTTGTATGCTTAAAGGCTACCAGCGGAACAACCATTGACCTAAACGTTCCATTCCTTGCCTTCTACGGTGACTGGACAAAAGCACCTCTTTTCGATACAGATTACTATGAAACAAACCCCGATGAGATTGACGACGGTGTTTCACAGGACGATAAGGTAATGGCTGACGCTTATGCCACACGTCCTATAGGCGGTCTTTACTCCGACTACGTAAGCTACTTGGGCGCATACTACTTCCAGCAGAATCCAAACGATAAGGTTATTGCCGCAAACAAAGATTTTATCGCTCTTTCCTATGCTGACGAAACGGTTCACTCCTTCCGCTTCGTTTGGGCAGGCCTTTTAAGAAATGCCGCTAAGATGGTTATTACCATTACAAACGATGCAACGGGCGAGGTAATTTTTGAGACAGAAAAGCACGACATCCGTAAATCCTACGGTGACGGTGGCTCTATCTACCCCGCAAACATTGAGGTTGAGTTCGATACTCAGGATTATGACCTTCCGAACAATGCGCAGCTTTCAGTTAAAATCGAGGGCTACCTTGACTATGAGGACGGAGGCAGTGACACTAACTTAAAGAATACCTTTGAGTTCCCAATCGTAATTGACTATCAGGCTCCAAGCATTACAGATTGCGAGTTCTACACAGAATACGATAAGGACTTAAAGAAGAACAGACTCTTTGCAAGAGTTGGCGTTTACGACAACCATCACGCAATGGCGCTTAACTTCGGTTATGTAAGAGAAGCAACAGATGAAGAGTACGCGCAGGACGGATACAAAAACCTTATGGAATCCTTCGAAAGCTACTTAACACCTGTATATTCAACCTTCAACAATACAACATATGTTGAGTATGAGCTTACAGATTACATCTATGATATTAAGGAAAAATCAGCACATCCAAACTCCTTCGTTGTAACCTGCTATGACTACGCACTTAATACGACAACCTATGAAATAGGCTTGCCGGATGAATATGTAGACTTCTACTTTGAGGAATCAAAGAACGAAACAAACTACTTAAGCGTAAATCAGGTATATCAGCTTAACCCAATCCTTTATCCAAATGAGGAAACAAATCCTGACGGAACTGACAACCCTTGGGGTGAGCTTGTTGAGTTCAACTCCACAAGACCGAGAGTTGCAAAGATAGTAAACGATAAGGTTGTTGCATTGAGCCCGGGTGTTACTTGGATTCAGGCTAAGGATGCAAACGGTCACGTAGCACAGTTCCACGTAACGGTTCTCGGCAGCGAGGATGTAAAGAACAATCCAAGCCTTGCCCAATATTACAAGGAATACGATAAGCCGGTAGCTGACGAATTTGACGTAATAGGCTACAAAACCTTAAAGGCATTCTACTACCTTAACAATGATGAAAGAGATATAGGCTCAACAGGAGATCTTAAGCTGTTTGACGGTGGCTTTGACTTGAAGATGTTCCCATCCGAATCAGTTATGCTTAAGTCAAGGTTTACACCGTATCTCGATTCAGCAAAAATAGCATATCAATCCAATAATACAAATATTGTAGAAATTGATGAAAACGGCGTTGTAGTTGCCAAGGCAGAGGGATATGCCTCTGTAACAGTAAGAGTTCTTCTCGATGGAGAAAGAACCTACTTCTCGGAAACCGTTAACGTTGAGGTTAAAAATCCTTGGATAAGAACAGGCCCGTCACTTACTCACTACTTTGGTGCAGGCGGCACTGTAACAGTTCCGACCAACCTGAACCTTACAGAAATCGGTGCTTACGCATTTTCTAACTTTGACTATGTAGAAAAGGATGAAAATGACGAAATCTCCGAGGAGGATCCAAACCTTACAAAGCAGGAATTCCTTGGTGAAAATACAGTAACAAAGGTAATTATTCCTATCGGTGTTGAAAAAATCGGCCCATATGCCTTTGCAGGACTTACAGCGCTTGAAGAGGTTGTAATTCCTTACACAGTAGAGGCAATTGAGTATGGCGCATTCTTCGGATGCACAAGCTTAAGAACCGTGTCCTATATGGATGAAAACGGACAGGTATTGCCGTCCGTTGGCTTAAAGAACGTTAAGCTTATCAATATGGGCGCATTCCAAAACTGTAATTTAAGAGGAGAGCTTGTTCTTGACAATGCACGCGCAATCGGTGATTACGCATTTGCAGGTAACACAACTCTTTCCTCAGTAGTAATTCCACAAACACTTCAGTCCATTGGCGGATACGCATTCTATGGAAATAAGTCCCTTACAAGCGTAACAGTTCACGCTGAGCTTGTTAAGTACGGTCCGTACGTATTTGCAGGCTGCTCAAAGCTAAGCTCTATGACAACACTTAACAGTGATGACGAGTCAATAGGAACAATCAATGCAGCAGTTATCCCACAGGGCGCTTTCTATGGCTGTGAAAGGCTTACAAGCGTAACAATCGGTAAGGACGTAAATGTAATTGGCGAATACGCCTTTGCAAGAACAGGTGTTAAGAGATTTATAGTAGCTGAGAATAATTCAGTATTCAAGCCACAAAATAACACATACATAGTATCCAAGGACGGACAAGAGCTTGTATTGGTAGCTCCTACCATAGAGGGTACATTTGAGCTTAAGGGCGTTACCTCAGTAGGTATCGGCGCATTTGCTGAAAACACAGGCATCGTTGAAATTAAGCTCCCCGACGTTACAAGTGTAGACAAATATGCCTTTGCTGAATGTCACAAGCTTCAAAGCATAACTCTCGGTAAGCTAACCGAGATTGGAGAATATTCATTCTTCGGCACAGCAATTACCGCTCATCCATCATTTGACAGTGTTAGCTACATAGCTCCGTACGCATTTTCAAATACAAAGCTTACAAGCGTTGTAATTCCAAATGGCGTAACTGTTGGAGAGGGCGCATTCTGCGAGTGCGACAAGCTTGAAAGCGTGGTTATCGGTAACGATGTCGTGCTTGAAATGGGCGCGTTTATGTACAACAACAGAATTAGCGGCAGATGGCAGCTATTGTACTACGTAAAGAACAATGTGCGCCATTACTATTACGATTACATTTCACCGCTTAAATCACTTACAATCGGCGACAATGCTGTAATCGGTGAGTCTGCATTTATGGGCGCTGCCGATCTTGAAGCAGTAACACTTGGCGAAAATATTGTAATAGGCAATCAGGCATTCTACAATGCTTGCTCATTAAAGACAATTCTTGATAAGAACGGTAATAACGTTGGATTTAAGAATGTAATTTCTATTGGCGAGCTTGCCTTTACAGGTGATGAGCAATTCGTATTTACAAACTCATTTGATACTCCGGACTCCGCAAATATAATGATTTCGGGCGATTCTTATGTATATCACTACTACGGTGCTGCCTTTGAGGAAATCGACTTAACTAATGTCAAGGAAATAGGCAAGGGTGCTTTTGCATACTGTACACAGCTTGTAAGTGCAAATGTAGGCGAACGTAAGGACATACCCGAGCTTGCATTCTATGGCTGCGAAAAGCTTGAAAGCATTAATCTTGAGGGAGTAGAAACAATTGGTAATAACGCATTTGCAAATACTTCTTCATTAAAGAACGTTGATTTGTCCGCCGCTGTAAGCATTGGCGAATATGCCTTTACCTTAAGCGGACTTGAAAGCGTAACACTTAACGCAAACGGTACAGATATCGGCACAGGTGCATTTGCATACTGCAAGTCATTAAATAATGCTGAAAATCTCGGTGCTTCACGCAATATTGCTTCATACGCATTTGCATATTCAGGACTTACAAGGGCTGATATAACAAGTGCAGAAACACTTGGAGATCACGTATTTATTAAGGAAGCCTTAACTCCGTTTGATTTGACCTATGGCAAGAGCCTTAAGTCAGTTGGCGATAACCCATTCGCTCTTTGTGCAATAGCTCCGTTTGTTGAAAAGACAAATTATGAGTTTAACGGTACAAGCTATGTGGTTGAAAATTACACCTTTAATATGACAGATACAGTAAAGGTTGTTAACGGCTCTCTCTACTGCAAGGTAGACTCAGGCTATGAGCTTATTACATATGCAGGCACTGAGGGTAAAAATGTTGTAGTCGTTGCCGAGGACACAGTAAGAGTAAGCTCTTATGCCTTCGCAGGCTCCGATGTTGTGACAGTTCAGCTTCCACACTCATTAAATGCAATAGGACACAAGGCATTCTATGGCTGTGATAGCCTTGAAACAGTAATATTTAAGAGCTACGTAGCTCCTGTTCTTGAGGAACAGCTTGACGTAGCATACTACAACACATACAGTAACATTCCGGGTAACGGTACATATGAAATACCGCTCAACAACGGTGATGTTCTTGTTAAGGAAGGCTTAGGAATAGTAGACTTCTATATGTGGAATGTTCCTTCGGGACTTTACTATGATGTATTCTTTGGCGCAAGCTTTATGAATAACATCGGACACATAGACAGACAGCTTGTTATGATAAGACCTTCAAACGGTCAATACTACGAAACCTTTATTTACGGTCAATACTTTGACAAGGTAATAGACGGCGCAATTTCCGCAACCGATGAAACCTTGGCAGCAATTGCCGCAATTGCTCAGCTTCCAAGAGTAATCAAGCTTACACACGAGCCGCTTGTTATAGCAGCACGTGAGGCATATAACAAGATAGCTACAAGAGACCAGCAGGCGCTTGTAACAGATTACGCTACCTTGGTATCGGCTGAAAACAAGATTCAACGTCTGAAGGACGAGGCTTCAGCCCCCGATATAACACCTCCGGACGACACCAATACACCAAATGACAATCCGATTGATACAGTAGAACCGCAAAAAGACAGGTCAACAGTTGGCTATGTAATAGCAATTATTGTATTGTCAGTAATGCTTGTTGGCGGTGCGGTAGCTTCCGTATTGTTTATGGTAAAGATGAAAAAGCGCTACGATAGACCCCTTATGTGATTTAGTAAAAGTAATAAAAGGATGCAATTAAAGAAATGAACAAGAGAATAAGAGTAATTTTATTAGCAGCTATTGCATTAATTACCGTATTGCTTGTTACATCCTGTGATGATTCTCCGTATGGCACGTATGATAACTTCGGCTACGGTGTCAGCGTTAAATACGATGCCAACGGCGGAACATTTACAGCAGGAACATCAGTAATAGTAGATACATACAGCTTAGAAAGCTTGCCTACAATGAATGGCAAAAAGGTTGCCAAGCTAATGACTCCCGACGATGAGGGCAGAGGCTCAGGTAACTCCTTCATTCCAAGTAAAACAGGCTATACCTTTGTTGGCTGGTATGCAGAATGTAATAGAACCGAAAGCCCCAGTGGCGAAACCACATATGAATATTCAAAAATGTGGGATTTTAAAAACGATCGCTTAGAGCTTGATCCAAATAAGGAATACACAGCATCAGAGCCTGTGCTCACACTTTATGCTGCATGGATTCCCGAATTCAAGTTTGAATTTTATTCAATTGATGACCCAAATACTCTTCTAAAGGAATATAAGGTAGCTCCTTATACTGAAATTAATGTTCCTGCCTGGGACAAAAAGAGCAGCAAGGGTGCAATTAAAATGTATCAATTCCCTGAAATTGACGGAAAAACCTTTGAGGCTGTATATGCAGACCCTGAGGGAACAGTTAAGCTGAGTGGGGAAACAATAATGCACTCAGGACAATTGAATTATGATAATGCAACAGCAACCGACCCTGTAATGAAGCTTTACATTGAAACAATAGACGGTGAATGGTATCACATCTTTACCGCTAACCAGCTTAGGAACATTTCCTCAAACGGTAATTATGTAATTGAAAACGATATTGACCTTGAAAATGTTACAAGAAACTGGGCAAGCTACTTAACCTACGGTAAGTTTACAGGTAAGCTTATAGGTAAGGAGCAGGAAAACGGTGAAGCTGTTAAGCTAAAGAATATAAGCTTCTATCAGGCTACAATAGGCGCTGACAAATATGCAACAGGCTTATTTGGACAGATAACCTCAGAGGCAGTAATAGAAAACATTGCCTTTGAAAATGTAACTATGAATATGGACACAGGCGCACCTATGAGAAAGGATGTAAGCTTCGGCTTGCTTGCCGGTATCATTGATGCAAATGCAACCTTAAACGGTGTTACCGTAACAGGAACAGTCAAGGTTAGCACAAAGTGCGTATTCTCACCTGATACAAGCTCATACAGAACAGATGCAGGCTATTCCATAGGCTTGATTTGCGGAATGGGCGCAACACACGGAATTGACTATTCAGGCATACTTGTTGAAATAGTAAATGACGGTGATGCACAGACAATCGAGTATGAGCTTGACGGTAACAGCTTAGTGCTTATCGTTAACAAACAATAATTTTTGCTCAAAATTTAAGTTAATATAAATAAGGAGAAACAACATGAAAAAGAGAATTCTTTCTTTGATACTCTGCATTGCAATGTGTATGAGTCTTGTTGGAATTTTTGCAGGCTGTGGCGGAGATGAAAATACTGATCCGAACAACCCAAATAACGGTTCACAGAGCACAGGCTTGCCTGCCAACAAGGACGCGCTTGTAATTATGTCAGAGGAGCTTGACGGATTATTCAATCCTTTCTATTCAACCTCCGGCGCTGACAGTACAATAGTATCAATGACACAAATCGGTATGCTTACATCTAAGTATGTAAATGGCGAGGTAGAGGTTGCCTTCGGTGAAAACGAGGCAGTTGTAGCCAAGGATTATATGTCAAAGTATGATGAAGCAACAGAAACAACAACCTACACCTTCGTTTTGAAGAACGGTATTAAGTATTCAGACGGAGCGCCTCTTACAATGGAGGACGTGCTTTTCAACCTTTACGTTTACTTAGACCCTGTTTACGCAGGCTCAGCAACACTTTATTCAACAAAGATTCAAGGCTTAACTGAGTACAGAACTCAGGAGCAAAGCTCTGACACAGGCGTAGATGCTGACAGCCAGCTTTCCGAAACTGCAACAGCAAGCGCTATGAACCGTGTTAACGAGCTTGTAAACCTTTTCAAATCAGTTGGTAAAACACAGCAGGACGGCGTATTTTACGCAGACGTTCAGATGATGACAGATGCTATCAACGCATTGTCCGATAGCCAGATAAGTGACGGTTATAAGGAAGCGGTTACACACGACCCATCCTCTATTTCTCACGAGGATTGGAAAAAGCAGCTTCTTGAGGACTATGAAAATATCTGTAAGCTTTATAAGGAAGAGCTTCAAACTGCATACAACACAGCAAAAGAGGCTTATACAGAATCTCCTTATAAGGAGCACGATGAGTTTAAGGATCAGCTCTTCTGCTTTATGGCTTCACAGGGCTATGTTGAAATTACATACGTTAAGGTTAACGGAAAAGACGACAAGAGCCAGATTGAAAGCGTAAGAGCGCAGTACGGTTCTACAATTGATACAATGGAAGAGGCAATTGAGTATGCTTACAATGATACAATCTCAAGCGCACTTCCTGCGGTATTCTCATACACAAGCTCTGCACAAAAGGTAATTAACGAGTACGTTTCCAACGCAAAGGACGTAATCCTTCGCGGTAAGGTGCAGGCAGACGGCTCACTTAAGTTCGATAGCATTTCAGGTATCGTTTCCCTTGGTCACACAGAAGACAAGAAGGGTACAACAATTGAAGTAAACGGAACAACATATAAGATTGCATCCGCTCACAATAGCGACGGTACAGTAGCTAACGCAGATGAGTATGACGTTCTTCAAATCACAATTGACGGTATTGACCCTAAGGCTGTATGGAACTTTGCATTTGCAGTAGCTCCACAGCACTACTACGGTAAGGGCTCAAGCGTTGGTGTTGACATTGAAAACAACCAGTTCGGTGTTGAATGGGGTTCATTCGAGTTTATGAAAGAAATCATTCAATCCCCACTTAACATCAAGGTTCCAATGGGCGCAGGCGCTTATAAGGCAACAGACCGTTCCGACGCAGATAACCCTGCCGGCAACGCATTCTATAACAGTAACGTAGTATATTTCAAGGCTAACAACTATTTTGACACAGTAGGCGAGGGCATTGAAAACGCTAAGATTCAAAAGGTACGCTATCAGGTAGTAAGTGCATCTAACGCACTTCCAATGCTTGAAAGCGGCTCTATCCACTATGCAACACCTCAATTGACAGACGCTAACTTTGCAAAGATTGAGGCTCTTGACAAAATCGGCGCTAACTATATTCTTAATGACCAGCTCGGCTACGGTTATATCGGTGTTAACGCATCTAAGGTTACAGACATTAACTTGCGTAAGGCAATTATGTGTGCAATGAACACAGCATTAGCGCTTGACTACTACCGTCCGGGTACAGCAGAAAGAATTTTCTGGCCAATGTCAACTGTAAGCTGGGCATATCCAAAGGATGGCTCAGGCAAGCTTGACGAAAACAACGAGCGTGATTATCCGTTGCCTGACTTCAATGAAGAAGACGCAACAATTCTTATTGAGGACTATATGCAAAGAGCAGGCGTTACAGCAGGCTCAAGCAAGCTTAAGTTCACATTTACAATTGCAGGCTCAAATCTTCAGGATCACCCAACCTATAAGACCTTCAGAGACGCAGCGGCGCTTCTTAACAAATTAGGCTGGAGCATTACTGTACAGGCAGATACACAGGCGCTTACAAAGCTCTCCACAGGCTCACTTGAGGTATGGGCAGCAGCTTGGGGCTCAACAATTGACCCTGATATGTATCAGGTTTACCACAAGAACTCAACAGCTACAAGCACACTTGCTTGGGGCTACCCAACAATCAAGAGCTCAGGCTCAAAGGAAGAGCAGGACATCTTGAACGAGCTCAGCAAGGTAATTGAAGAGGCTCGTGAAACAGACGTACGTGCTGACAGAGCAGAGCTTTACAGAGAAGCAATGGGCTATGTTCTTGACCTTGCAATTGAGCTTCCTGTATATCAGCGTAGCGTAGTTTACGTATATAATGCAAACGTAATTGATGCTTCCTCATTACCTGAGGCATCTAACCCATATTCCTCACCTCTTGACAGAATTTGGGAACTTGAATTTGTGAAATAATATAGGAGATACAAGGACCTATGTTAAAGTACATTCTTAAAAGATTAGCATTATCAATATTGATACTTATCGGCGTATCCTTGATAATTTATTTTCTGATTCGTTTAATGCCTGTTGACTTTATTCAGGATAAAATCAACGCAATGAATCAGGGCGGTGCAACAGTACCGCAGGAAACTGTTGATAAGATGTACGAAATGTATGGACTTGAGGCTAATCCTACTTTCTTAGGTATCATTAAGGGTTATTTAACCTGGCTAAAGGCGCTATGCCGTTTCGATCTTGGTACAAGCTTCGTTTACGGCATACCTGTAGCCGAGGTAATTGTTGACCATATGGGCGTTTCCTTTGCAGTAGCCTTAATCGCAACTGTATTTGAATTTTTAATAGCAATCCCACTTGGTATAACAGCAGCAACACATCAGTATTCAATAAGAGACTATGTTGTTACAATCTTCGTAATGATAGGTATTTCTTTACCGTCCTTCTTCTTTGGACAAATGCTGAAGGACTGGTTTGCAATAAAGCTGGACATTTTCCCTGTATCAGGACTTGTAGACGCAAGCGGCTCTGCAACAGGACTTGCATTATTGCCTGACTACTTTATGCATATGTTCTTGCCGATTTTGACCGTAGTAATCCTTTCCATAGGCGGTCGAATGAGAATGACAAGAACAAATATGCTTGAGGTTATGAACTCAGACTATATTCGTACAGCAAGAGCAAAGGGCTTAAAGGAAAGTAAGGTTATTTACAAGCACGCATTCCGTAACACACTTATTCCAATAGTAACAACCTTGGCAGCATTGTTGCCATCCTTGTTCTCAGGTGCTATTATCACTGAGCAGGTATTTGACCTGCCCGGTATCGGTAACGTAGCCTTGAAGGCAATGAACAAGGGCGATATTCCATTCATAATGGGCTACAATATGTTCTTAGCAATTTTGAGCGTAGTAGGTGTATTGTTATCAGACCTTATGTACGCAGTTGTTGACCCACGTGTTAAGCTTGAGTAAGGGGGAAGTTTAAATGGCTAATTTAGAATACATTAATCAAATAGACCTGACAGCTTCCGCCGAAAATATATCCGAAAGCGGTGTAACTCTTTCTCCAAACGGTGAAATTAAAAGAAATTACGACCCTGAGGAATTAAGAGCAAAGCGCTTAAAGGAAATTGAAGAAAAGAAACGTATTGAAGAAGAGCAAAGAATACAAGACGAGCTTAAAAAGCAGGAAGAGGACAACAAAAAAGCAGAGGAAGAGGACGAGCCATTAGATAAAAATGTAAAGCTTATGTCCCCAACCCGTATGGTTTTGCGTAGATTTTTCCGTTCCAAGCTCAGTATTGTGGGTCTTATAATGGTTGTTGGACTTTTCATATTCAGCTTCTTTGGACCTCTTGTTTATAATGAATGGGGCGAAACAGAGCTTGATGAAAGCGGAAAGACCATTTATACAACAACAGAAATTGAAATGACTGACGACAACGGAGATAAATATATCATTTATCAGACAATCGAAAAAGAGGTTAAGGATAACTTCTTGGCTGCTCCCTCAAAGGACCACATCTTAGGTACAGATAATGAGGGCTACGATATTTTCGTAAGACTTATGTACGGTGGCAGAATTTCCTTGACAGTTAGCTTTATCGCAGTATTTGTAATTACAATACTCGGTGTTGTCTTAGGCGGTGTAGCAGGCTACTTCGGCGGCGCAATTGATAATATTATAATGAGAATTTGTGATATTTTAATGTGCTTACCTGGTATTCCTATTCTCCTTATAATCAGTACTATTCTTGATGCCGCAGAGGTTGACGGAAAGTACCGTATTTATTTACTTATGATATATCTTACCTTGTTCTCCTGGACAGGAACCGCACGTCTTGTAAGAGGTCAGATTCTTTCCTTAAGAGAGCAGGAGTATATGGTAGCCGCTGAGGCTATGGGCTACTCCACAGGAAGAAAGATATTCAAGCACTTAGTACCAAACGTAATGCCACAGCTTATAGTTCAAATGAGCTTAAGCCTTGGTAGTATGATTTTGTACGAGGCAACCTTGTCCTACCTGAACCTTGGCGTTAAGCCACCGTATGCAGCGTGGGGTACAATGATTAACATTATTTCAACCAATATGGATATTTTGCAGAACCACTTCAACGTATGGGGACCTGCGGGTATTTGTATTGTAATTGCCGTTCTTGGCTTTAACTTTGTGGGCGATGGCTTACGAGATGCCCTTGACCCTAAGATGAGGAGATAACATATGAGCATTATAGATAAACTCAAAAGCCTCATTTCAAAGGAAAAGAATGGTGATGAGGTAAAAACAGTAAATTCCTATCTTTCAGGTAAGGAAATTCGCAAAATCGCCAAGGAAAACAGCAAGGTTATGAAGCGCTTAGAGGCGTATAAGTATCGTAAGGCAGATGAAAGCGAATTTATAACTGAGCTTAAAGATAGCGCAAACATTTTGGAAATTGAGGATTTACACACATACTTCTTTACAGACCAAGGCGTTGTAAAGGCGGTAAACGGTGTTTCCTTCAATGTTCCGAAAAATGCAACCGTCGGTGTCGTTGGCGAAAGTGGATGCGGTAAGAGTGTAACAAGTATGTCTGTTATGCGTCTTTTACAGGGCCCGCAGGGTCAGATTTACTCAGGTGACATTCGCTTTAAGGCAAATGACTATAAGTACGACGCAAGCGGCAAAATGATTCCCGTTTACGAAACAGACGAAAACGGTGAAATTGTTTATGAAGAAAAGGTTAACAAAAAGGGAGAGACTGTAAAGGAGCCCGTTCAAAAGAGAAACGAAGATGGCGCCTTACAGTATGAAATGGAGGAAAAGATTTACGATATTGCTAAAATGCCGATTAACGAAATACACCGTATTCGCGGCAAGCAAATCGCAATGATATTCCAAGAGCCAATGACATCCTTAAACCCCATATTCACAATCGGCGAACAGCTTGACGAGGTAACCTTTATTCACGTGCCCGGCGCAACAAAGCAAATGGCAAAGGATAAGTCAATTGAAATGCTTAACCTTGTCGGCATTGCTATGCCGGAAAGAGTGTATAAGTCCTACCCACACGAGCTGTCAGGCGGTATGCGTCAAAGAGTTATGATAGCTATGGCGCTTGCCTGCAACCCACGCTTGATTATAGCTGACGAGCCTACAACAGCTCTTGACGTTACAATCCAAGCACAAATTCTTGATTTATTACGTGACCTTAAGGAAAAAATTGACGGTTCAATTCTTCTTATCACTCACGACTTAGGTATAATTGCCGAAATGGCTGACTATGTTGTGGTTATGTATGCAGGAAGAGTAATTGAAAAGGGAACGGTTTCTGAAATTTTCCACAATCCTATGCACCCATATACCATAGGCTTGCAAAAGTCAAAGCCAACTCTTGAATCAAATACAGATACACTTTTCAATATTCCGGGTAACGTACCAAACCCAATTAATATGCCTAACCACTGCTATTTCAAGGAAAGATGCTCCAAGTGCATTCACAAATGCTCAGGTGATTATCCTCCAATGGTACAGGTTAGCCCAACACACTATGTAGCTTGTCATTTATACGAAGAGGAGAAGGAGGAGCAAGATGGCTGAAGATAAGATTTTAGAAGCGCAAGAAGCAGAAAACTCCATTTCCTGTGATGATGTGGCAGAGTGCGTTGAAAACGAAATCACTCAAGAGGTTAGCGAAACAGTATCCGAGGAAGTGACCGAAGAGGTATCCGAGGAAGCAACAGAAGAAGCAACCGAGGAAGTAATCGCAGAGGAACCGACCGAAGAAGCAACGGCAGAGGAAGGCGAGCAGGACACACAGATGCCTGTTGACGAGTCTACTCAATATGATGACGAGGCTGAAAAGGCAAAATACTTAGCCGCACGCAAGGCGCAAGCGGAGGAGGACTTTAAAAAGCCCTTTGATAAGGATGCGCTTTTAGAGGTTCGTCATTTAAGAAAGGCATTCCCAATTAAAAAGACCATAACAGGTAAGGTTTTACAGGAGCTTGTAGCAGTTGATGATATTTCCTTCAAGCTTCACGCAGGCGAAACCATTGGTATCGTTGGCGAAAGCGGATGCGGTAAAACCACAATGGGAAGAACCGTTCTTAAGCTACATAAATCCAACGGCGGTCAAATTATATTTGACGGTCAGGATATAACCGATTTAAAGCCAAGCCAAATGAGAGAAATACGTAAGAAAATGCAAATCATTTTCCAAGACCCGTATTCCTCACTCCCACCGAGAAGCACAGTTGGCGGTATCTTGTCAGAGCCTGTAAATGTTCATAAAATCGTTCCTAAGGATCAGGTCAAGGACTACGTTCTTGAATTAATGGACAAGTGCGGCTTGCGTGATTATTATTACGAAAGATATCCACACGAGTTCTCAGGCGGTCAGCGTCAAAGAATTTGTATTGCCCGTGCCCTTAGTGTTAATCCAAAGCTTGTAATTTGCGACGAGCCTGTTTCAGCTCTTGACGTATCAATTCAGGCACAGATTATCAACCTTTTAAAGAGCCTTCAGGAATCAATGAACTTAGCATATTTGTTTATTTCACACAATTTAAGCGTTGTTAAGTTTATCTCCGATAAAATCGGCGTTATGTACTTAGGCTCAATGGTTGAATTTGGCTCAAAGACCGATATATTTGCAAATCCGCTTCACCCTTATACAAAGGCGCTGTTCTCAGCTATACCGAATCCTAATCCCGATATTAAGATGAAGCGTATAGCCTTGGCAGGTGATATTCCATCTCCTGCTAACCCACCAAGCGGATGCCGCTTCCATACCCGTTGCCCTTACGCAAAGGAAATATGCAAGCACGTAACCCCTGAGTATAAGGAGTACGAAACAGGTCACTTTGCAGCCTGCCATTTGTTAGAGGAGTAATTAATGAAGGAAAAAAAGAAAAAGGAAAAGGTAACCTATATTGACGACGGACGCACAATTGCAGATATGTCAAATGTAGGCTATGGTAAATACATAAGCAGGGACGGAAAAAGGAAATCCACCTTCAAGGAAAAATGGACTACCTACTGGGAAGCAGTCAGAATGATGCTTCTTCCAATGCTTGTCGTAATTGGTATAATTACCTTAGCATACCTTATTATGTACTTTTCTTTAAAATAAGAATTACTTTAATAAAGAAAAAAGCACAGAGCCAAGAAAGCTCTGTGCTTTTTTCATATAAACCTGTATGGCAGGGCTTGCTTCTGTGCCGAAATGCTAACCTGCAAAAATTAATAATTTGTAAGTTGGGGGCTTGCTCCTGCTGAAAGCTGCGGTAACTCCTTTAAATTAACTCAATCTCTATTGCCAATACTCCGTAAAGCTTTATTTGCTCTTTGCTATAATACTTGCTCATATCGTCAGGGTCAGCAATTTCATTCTCGTTGTAGCCAAGATTAAGCTTGTCGTATTGTTCGTAAAGCTCTGCAAAATCCTTGAATTTTGTTAAATTACGAACACGTGTCAGCATTTTTTCGCCACTGTCTCTTTGGTAAAACTCAATTTCATCACCGATTTTTATTAAAGCGCGCTTTTCATCGCAAAGACGCATTTCTATGGTTTTTTGCCCCGATTTAATCGCACAAAAGGGCGAGCTATGTAAATTCATACTATGTCTCATTCTCACTAATCTCCACTACCGTTAAAATTTTGCCATCAACCGTAAACTTAATTTCGTACCTGTCAAAGAAAAAGCCGTAAACTCTGTCCCTGTCATCAATATAAGACGGTCGAGGGTCTTGACCCAGTGCTTCTTCTAAGCATACAATTAATGATGGGTCAATTTTGCGCCTTAGCTTATTTGGTATTATAACCTCTTTTGTATAGTCCTCAATTTCAGTGCTGAACCCACCCAAAGCGTCATTAATACAATCAATGTGAGGAAGATATGGCTTTATATCATAAACAGGAGTTTTGTCCATCATGTCAGCGCCGCTTAAATGCAAAATACAGCCAAGAGTGTCTGTCTTTTCTATTTTTTCAAGCTTCAAGCAGGAAAGAGCTAAGGAATTGGGACGGAATGAGGAGCGTGTCGCAAAAACCCCCATGCGCGTATTCCCACCCAAGCGCGGAGGACGCACCGTTGGGGAAAAGCTCGATTGCTTGTTTTCGGAAAATCCCCAAATTATCCACACGTGGCTGTACCTTTCTAATCCCCTCAATGCTTCTGCCACCCTAAATTCAGGCTCAAAAACAAGAGTTGCCATAATGCTTTTGCAAAGCCCGCTTTGTCTTGGCAAGCCAAACTTTGTGGGGAAGGCTGTTCTTATATATCCTATGGGCTTAATCTCCATTTTTATCTCCTTGTAATTTCAGTGTCATAACTATTTTAACATAAATATAGGGAAAATTCCACATTATAAGTTGAATTTCCCTTTGCTTTGTGCTATTATTACGTTGTAAAACATATTTGAGGTGCGTAATGGTTGATATAATTTTAAATATTGTTGAATACATAGGCGTTATTTCCTTTGCAATTTCGGGCACAGTTATTGCAATCAATAAAAAAACCGATGCGGTAGGAGCAGTCGTTTTTGCGTTGCTTACCTGCTTCGGCGGCGGTACGGTAAGAGATATTGTCTTAGGTACAACTCCAAGAATTTTAACTAACAGAGAATATCATTATTTGGCAATTACCTGTATTGCTATTGCTTTAATTTGCTTTGCCTTGGCATTCATTCCGAAAACTGCCTCGTTTATAACAAAGCACAGCCACGATTTTGTAATTGATTTCACCGATGCTATTGGTCTTAGCGTATTTTGCGTTTTCGGTGTGGATGTAGCAATTGAAATAAATGCAAATGCTAACCCCGTATTGCTTATCTTCTGCGGCTGTATAACTGCTGTTGGCGGCGGAATGCTAAGAGATGTTTGCTCAGCTGAAATTCCGTTCATTTTCAGAAAGCATATTTATTTAATTCCAACACTGTGCGGCTCTACCTTCTATGCCTTGACCTATAAGCATATTCCCCATTTGGTATCAATACTCATAGCCATAGGAATCGTAATCGCCTTGCGTGTCCTTGCCATTATATTCAAATGGAATTTGCCCGTACCAAAGGGAAATGATGACAAAACAGAGCAAGCTCAAATTGACACCCTTGAAATGAGCCAAATATAAAAAATCTCTTACGGTTTAGTGCGTCACGCCAAAGGACAGTTTTTCAAAAATACGGTATATCTCGAAAGAGGTATGCCGTATTTATCGTTTGTGTCCATAAATGCAGTCCTTGTGAGAAAAATTGACAAGCAACAGATGAACATGAAGAAAAGCCTTTACACAAGGGAGACTTTTCTGCTAACCGTTACGTATGCGTGGTCTGTTTCAAAATTATTTATGATTTTAAGTTTTGATATTGAAAGATATCTACATATATCGTCAGGGTTATCGGGATATATTTTTACTTTTCTGTCACCCATATCGATATATTCATTCTGATTTTTATCTATTGATAAAACGAAAACCCCGTTATTTGTCAGCAAAGTAGTAATTTTTTGTATAGCTGATAATTTATCTTCTATATGCATAAAGGTTAATGACGAATATATTACATCAAACTGTGCTTCAAATTCACAAGACATAAAATCACCGCAAATAAGTTTTATATTTTTATACGTTGATAGATTTTCAGTTGCTCTTTGGATTGTCTTTTCGGAAATATCTATTCCACACAAACTTTTACAATTTGGTGCAACTTTTATAGCAAGTCGTCCTGTTCCTATTCCTATTTCCAATACGGATTTGCTTTTATCAAGCTGCATACTCTCGATAAACTTCTCTCCGTCCCACTTATCCATATAATCTCTCAAAGGTTTAGGATCACGAGCAGGATCATTGTTTTCGTCAATTAGCTTGTTATAATGTTCAATCACATCTCTCATAAGCATCTTCCTTTTCCTCTTTAAAATTATTGTCTTTATTATATCATAAAAACCGCAGAAAATCAATCTGCGGTTTCCGTTTTTGTGTCGGTAGGTAATGTACTCTCAAAACTGTCCTTAAGAGGAACAGCCCATTAGTCCGTAGAGGCTTTTCTAATTAATATGCCAATATTATAAATCATTTATTTGTGCATCATTCCCGGCAGTACAATTTCCTTGTGTGAGTTTTTCGGCATTTTGCTCTCTCCCAAAATTACAGCAGGCTTAATTGCGCCCTTTCCAAATTCGTCATTGATTTCATCCAGAGCTGAATTTAATTTTTTGCGTCTTTCGTCCCTTTCGTAGTCGTGCAACAATATTGATTGAATAGGTGTGCCGCCTTGACTTAAATGAATTGCAGTTACCGTCACAGCTCTTATGCTTTGCTTAAAATCATAGCCTTCCACTAATAATTCATAAGCCACCTTTGAAATTGTCAATTCGTCTTGCACAGGGGCATCAAGCCTTTTTTGATATGAGCTGCAAAAAAGGTTCTTGTCCTTAACGGTAAGACAAACACCGCCTGCAAACAAATTCATGCTTCTTAATTTATAACCGATATCTTGACACAAGGAAACTATTACCTTGTTTACTTCATCAGGACTTTCCAAATTTTCAACACAGGTAATTCCGTGCCCAAGTGATTTTGCAGGCGCGCAATAATCCATATGCGCCACACGTGAATCGTCAAGGCCGTTTGCAAAATGCCAAAGCATATTTCCGTTTTTGCCAAGCTTGTTGGTAATATAATCAAGAGGAAGAGCGGCTAAATCACCAATTGTATGAACAGCCATTCTTTCAAGAGCTTTAGTTGTCTGCCTTCCGCAATATAAAAGCTCGGAGCAGGGAAGAGGCCATATTTTTTCCTTAAAGCTTTCCCTTGTAATTTCGGTAATGGCATCAGGCTTTTTTAAATCACTTCCCAATTTTGCAAAAACCTTGTTAAAGGAAACGCCAATGCTAACGGTGAGCCCAAGCTCGTCCTTAACTGCTTGCCTTATCTCCTCGGCAATTTCCATAGGAGCCTTTATGCTGTCGGTAACATCAAGCCAGCATTCGTCCATACCGTATGGCTCTATGCAGTCAGTATATCTTTCGTATATTCCGTGTAAAAGCTTGGAAAAACGGACATAGTAATCAAATCTCGGAGGAACAATTACCAAATCGGGACATTTTTGCAAAGCCTCCCAATTGGGCATTCCTGTGGTAATACCGGCTTTTTTGGCAAGCTCACTTTTTGCAAGCACAATTCCGTGTCGCTCCTCGGTATTTCCGCAAACAGCCACAGCCTTGTTTTGTAAATGTGGCTGAAGCACCATTTCACAGGATGCGTAAAAGCAATTTGCATCACTGTGTAAAATAGCTCTATCCTTCATATGCCTTTACCGAAAACCACATATTGCTGTGTGGCTCAAAATAAATCTTTTTTTCATTTCCCTCAACAATAACAGTGTACTGTATAGGCGCAACACAGCTTACCACACGGGGACAGTACCTTTTTATATCAACAATTTTATCAATATTAAAAATCCCCTCGGCGGTAATTATCTTTTTTGGCTTTACAGAGCCATCCTTCATAAACAGCGCATTAATTGTTAAGGGTATTCTTTTGTATTCTGCCATTATAAATTCTTAATCACCTTTGTAGCCACACCCTGTATATATAGCTCGCTTACATAAAAATCCTGCATAGAGCTGTTTTCGGGATGAAGCCTTATTCTTTTGTTCTCGGGCTCGGGAAAATATCTTTTAAGAGTATTTTTACCGTCAGCCAAAGCAACAATAATATCTCCGCTTTTTGCGTGATTTTGCTTTCTTATAACAACCAAATCTCCATCGTCAATTCCCGCCTCGGTCATAGATTCTCCGCTTGCGGTAAGAATGAAAAACTCACCCTTGCCCAAAAAGGAGCTTGGAAGCTTAATGTAGCTATCAACATATTCCTCTTCCTCGGTTAAAGGGCCGCAGGGAATAAAGCCAAGCAACGGAACAGAAACAAAGGTTCTTTCCGATTTTGCAATATGGTCGGTTTCAATACCGTACTTGCCATTTCTGATAATTCCCATATCACGCATAGAATCAAGATACCTCTGCACCGTGCTTTTTGGCGTGCCTATAACAACGGAAATATCGCGAACGGAAGGAGAATATCCGTTTATGTCAAAAAAGTTATCAATACATTTTTTTATTTTAGTGAAAAGCTCCTCGTTTTTAGCCATAACAACCTCCAAAAAAGAATTGGGACACTCTGTCCCAATCATTATACCAAATAAAAATCCCTTTGTCAATAGGAAAATAAAAAAATCGTATCAGTCAAAACCGATACGATTTTTTGTTATATCTTAAATACCTTGTCAACAGGCACGGAAAGAACTGTGCCCTGTGCCTCGGACTTTAGTCCGAATCCATTGTTAACATCCTCAAGAATTTGATTTCTTACACTGCTCGGAGCAAGAATGGTAACAATTTCCTTTTCATCATTCAGCTTTGTATTGGCATAAGCCTCAATTTCCTGCGCCTCAGCCAAACGCGCCTTGATTACAGTACCACCCGTAGCGCCTGCCTTTTTTGCTGTTTGCATAACATCATCGGAATAACCGCGGTTAACTGAAATTAAAATAAGACTGTACTCAAATTCACTGTGCATATTGCTTCCATCCCCCTTTGCAATATCCTTACTGTTTCTTTTGATTATTTCTGCTGTAATTCTGCTGAATGCAGAGGGAGAAATAACCATTGCAAGACCGTTATAGCCCATTGTAGCGCCGACCATTTTGCTAAGCTCACCGCTTAAGGAGTCAATGGCGTTGTACGTGCCAAAGCTTAGCATAATGTCCTTGTCATTGCTTCCAAGACCTAAAATGTCCATCATTTCGGAAGAGGCAGTACCGTGACCTACAAATTGATAATGCAGATACAGACCCTTTTCCTTCATCATTTTAATATATTGCGCACCCTTACCACGTTGAATAATGGAGAGTAGCATTGTAATTCTGTCACCGTTCATTATGCAGCCTCCTCGTCGTAGTAAACGATACCGTCATCAATTTGCTCAAGCTCAAGATGAATTTTCTTCATCATTCTGTCCTGCTTTGTTTTACCAATCAAGCCAAGAACCTGAATAGTAATAAGAGGAGTCATAGCAATCATAGCAACAATGCCAAAAGCATCTGTCATAACATTACCGCCCATAGCATTACAAGCGCCGATTGCGAATGGAAGAATAAAGGTAGTTGCCATAGGACCCGATGCAACTCCACCGGAGTCAAAGGCGATACCTGTATAAATCGGCGGAACAAAGAAGGTTATAATAAGCGGAATAATATAGCCAACTATCAAAATAGGCAAAATAGGAATACCTGTAAGAACTCTTACCATTGAAATACCAACAGAAACAGCAACACCGATAGACAAAGCAATTCCTATTGATTTATGGGAAATAGCACCGTTTGTAACCTCTTCAACCTGTCTTTTCAAGGTGTGAACAGCAGGCTCGGCAGATACAACGAAGTAGCCGAGAATCATACCGATAGGTATAAGAGCAAGCTTGAATTCGCTTGAGGCAATAACCTCGCCGATTAACTGACCCGCAGGCATAAAGCCAACATTTGCGCCAGTCAAGAAAAGAACAAGACCCACATAAGTGTAAGCAAAGCCAACCGAAATTCTTAAAACCTGATGCTTTTTAAATCTCTTGAATATAAGCTGATAAATAAGGAACATTCCTACAATAGGAAGAAAAGCAAGCGCCACCTCTTTAATATATTTTAGTATGCCTGTTTCAGGGTCTAAAAATCTTAAAAAGGCTTCGCGTGTGTTCATATCGTAGCTGATAGCATCGGCACCTTCGGTAACAGCCTCAGGCTTAACAACAAGACTAAGAATTAAAATTGACAAAATAGGTCCAATGGAGCAAAGAGCAACAAGACCGAAGCTGTCCTCAGCAGAGCGCTTATCCTTACGCATAGAGGCAAGACCTGCACCCAGAGCCATAATAAACGGAACAGTAATAGGACCCGTTGTAACTCCTCCGGAGTCAAAGGCAGTGGGAATAAAGTCAACAGAGCCAATATTAGTTCCCGGTATGTAAGGAAGTGTTGCCAAAATTAAAACAATAGTATAAAGGGGGACTAAAATATAAGAAAGTCTGATCTTAAATTTAGTCTTTATAAAGGCAACAGCCAAGAAAATACCAACGCCTATGGCAACAAGCAAAATCAAAAGCCAGTTGTTGATAGAAGGCACCTTTTCCGCAAGCACCTGTAAATCGGGCTCGGCAATAGTAATAAGAACACCTACCACAAAGCAAATCAAAAAAGGAAGAATTTTTGTCTTTGATTTGGAAAGCTGAATACCTATACCCTCACCGAGAGGCTCCATAGAAATTGAAGAGCCTATTGTAAATATACTCATTCCGAAAATAAGAAGCATAGCTCCCATAAGGAACATAACCATAACACCGGGCATAACAGGGGCAATAGATATACTAAGCAATAAAACTATGGCACAAATTGGCAAAACCGAATGTAAGGACTCATTAATAGAAGCGTAAAGCTGACGCATAAAATACCCCCTTTGATAAAAATAAAAAACTATCTTAAATATTATACTATATATTAATAATAAAAACAACCGAAAAATCAAAAATTTAAAGATAAATAATAATTTCTTAAAAATTGCACAAAAGGGTCAGCAAAACTGACCCTAAAATTTATTTTTTTGCCAAAGGCTCTAATCCCAAACGAAGAGCAGCCTTACACCTCATCTCCAATAGTGGAGCTTCCGTAATGCCCGGGATAAAATGTTATATCCCTGTCCATAGAAAAAAGGCGTCTTAGGGAAGAATACATATCGGCAGTATTGCCATATTTGAAATCCGTTCTGCCATAGCTCCTTTTAAAAAGAGTGTCCCCTGTGAACATAATTTTGCTTTTTTCATCATATAAGCACATTGAGCCGGGAGTGTGCCCGGGAGTGTGCAAAACTTTAAAATTCATACACGTCTTGGCGCTTTTTTCTCCTAAAGTAAGTATATCGCCTTCCTTTACGTAGGTATAATTACAATCATAGCAATGAGGAAAGCGTCCCCAGGAGGAAAGATTAGCTTCGGTGTCGTATAAAACCTGTTTTTCATCCACGTGGCAGACTATTTTTGCATTTTCAAACACTTTTTCGTACTCCTCTGCATATTCTGCGTGGTCAAAATGACCGTGAGTAAGAACAACATATTTAATACTGATTCCATTCTCTGTCACAAAGGAAAGAACAATGCTTGGGTCAACACCGCAGTCTATAATCATTCCTTCCTTGGATGTGCTTTCAAAAACAACGTACGTGTTTGTATCGAGAAGTCCGCAGGAAAATATTTTTATCATACTGTCTCCTTGTAAGTCATACTACATACATTTTACACTAAAAAAATTAAAACGTCAACATATAAAATTGTTGACAATCGTATTATGTTGTGTTATACTAACTGTTGAAATTTAATATTATATATTTTAAGTTTAATATACATTTTGGAGGTTAAAGATGAACGAGCAGATAAACGAGCTAAAAAACCAGCTTGACGATCAGCTTAGTCAGGCTGCAAGCTTACAGGACATTGAGGCTATACGTGTTGCTTATCTTGGTAAGAATGGCTCAATTACAGAGCTTTTGAAGAAAATGGGCGGACTTTCCCCCGAGGAAAAGAAAAGCTTTGGACAGGCAGTTAACGTGCTTAAGGGCTACGCTACACAGGCTATTACAGATAAAATTGAGGAGCTTAACAGAATTGAGCTTGAAAGAGAGCTTAACTCCTTCCCTGAAATTGATTTGAGCATTCCTACTCATCTTGTAAAGGGCTCATATCACCCAATTACACTTGTTCAGCGCCATTGCGAAAACGTTTTCCGTACAATGGGCTTTAACATTGAGGACTACAGCGAGGTTGTAACTGATTACGAGTGCTTTGAGGCTCTTAATATTCCTAAGTTCCATCCGGCTCGTGATATGCAGGATACATATTATCTTGAAAACGGTCAGCTTTTAAAATCCCATACATCTGCTGCGCAAAACGCAATTTACAAGAAGTATAAGGATCAGCTTATAAATGAGGGTAAGCCGATTCGTGCAATATTCCCCGGCAGATGCTTCAGAAACGAGTCAACCGATGCTTGCCACGAAAATACCTTCTTCCAAATGGAAGGCGTTATGGTTGATAAGAACATTTCCATATCTAACCTTATTTTCTTTATGAAATCAATGCTCTCCGAGGTATTCCAAAGAGATTTAAAGGTAAGGCTTCGCCCCGGCTTTTTCCCATTCGTTGAGCCCGGCTTTGAGCTTGATATCAGCTGTGCCATCTGCGGCGGTGAGGGATGTCCTTCTTGTAAGCACAGCGGCTGGCTTGAGCTTTGCCCATGCGGTATGATTCATCCAAATGTACTAACCGAGGGCGGAATCGACCCTGATGAATATACAGGCTTTGCCTTCGGTCTTGGCTTAACACGTCTTGCAATGATGAAGTACGGTGTTAAGGACATTCGTGACCTTAACAGCGGCAATCTAACAAGCCTTGACCAATTTACAGACGACAAATAAGGAGGGATGAGAATATGTTAATTTCAATGAATTGGATATCAGATTTTGTAAATCTTGACGGTGTCGACTTAAACGCATTAATACAAAAGTTCTCTCTTTCCACAGCAGAGGTAGAGAATGAAATTTTCTACAAGGGTAAGGATTTAAACGGAGTTGTAGTTGCTAAAATCGTTTCCGTTGAAAACCATCCCGAATCCAAGAAGCTTCATCTTTTAAAGGTTGATATAGGAGAGAGTGACTTAGTTGACGTTGTGTGCGGAGCGCCAAACGTAAGAGTAGGAATGAAAACCGCATTTGCCAAGCTTGGCGCGCAAATCGGTGAAATTACAATCGCTCCGAGAGCCTTGGCAGGCTACACCTCACACGGTATGTGCTGCTCTGAAAAGGAGCTTGGCTTAAGCGATGAAAACTCAGGAATTATGGAAATTTTTGAGGACGTAGCCCTTGGCACAGACATTAAGGAAATTTACGATATTGACGATATCGTTTTCGAGGTTGATAATAAATCCTTAACTAACCGTCCTGACCTATGGGGTCACTACGGTATTGCAAGAGAAATTGCAGCCTTGGCAGGCAGAGAATTAAAGCCGCTTCCAAAGGCAGACCTAAGCGCATATAACAATCTCCCTAAAATTGATTTAAAGATTGAGGACCCAATTTGTCAAAGATATTCTTGCTTGCAATTTGAGAATATTACAAGACACGTAAGCCCTGTTAATATGCGTATTCGTTTGTTCTACTGCGGTATGCGTGCAATTAACTTCTTAGCCGATATTACAAACTACATTATGCTTGAAATGGGTCAGCCAATGCACGCCTTCGACTCACGTAAGGTGGAAAAAATCAGAATTAAGAGATTTGACAAGCCATTCGACTTTGAAACTCTTGACGGTGTAAAGCGCCATATCGACGAAAATACACTTATGATTTGCAATGGCAACAGCCCTGTTGCAATAGCAGGTATTATGGGCGGCCTTGATTCTGAAATCGTTGAGGACACATCCTCGTTAACTCTTGAATCCGCAACCTTTGAGGCTTCCTCTATCAGAAAAAGCTCATCCCGTCTTGCTCACCGTACAGATGCATCTCAGCGTTATGAAAAGAGCCTTGACCCTGAGCTTACAGTTTCCGCAATTGAAAGATTTGTAAAAATTCTTTCCGATTGGGACAACGGTGTTAAAATCACATCCTCATTAACCGACGAGTATAGCTATAAGTACGACAAGGTAACATTAAGCTTTGATAAGAATTTTGTTGACCGCTACACAGGTATTGAAATTTCCAATGAAACCATTGTAAAGACCTTGAAGGCGCTCGGCTTCGGTGTTAACCTTGAAAACGACAGCTTTACAGTTGAGGTTCCGTCCTGGAGAGCAACAAAGGACGTTACCTTAAAGGCGGACATCATCGAGGAAATTACACGTATTTACGGCTACGATAACTTTAATGTAAATACAACAGTAGCTCCGCTTTACCCTGTTCGTGCCTTTGTTGAAAAGACAACAGATGAGCAGATAAAGGATATTCTTGTAAAAGCCTTCGGATTACACGAGGTTCATTCATACATTTGGGCATATACGGACGAATGTAAAAAGCTTGGTATTGAATATGAAAGCAATATAAAGCTTCTTAATGCCACAAACCCAAATATCGAAACCATTAGAAAATCAATGGTACCGAATCAGCTTTGTCAGGTTAAGTCAAACACCTCTTACGCTTCAGACTTCGGTATTTTTGAAATCGGCAGAGTTGTAAATGGTTTAAAGGAAAACGGTATGTGCGACGAGCAGAAAAAGCTTTGCATCACCCTTTTCTCAAAGACCAAGAATGTTGTAGAGCTTTACTACGACCTTGCAAATATAATTTCAAGCGTAGTTGATGATATTAAGCATCGCTCACTTGAATATAAGGCTGTTACAACAGAGCTTAACTACATTCATCCAAAGAACTACAATGAAATCATCTTAAACGGAGTGTGCATCGGTAATATAGGTATTGTACATCCAACCGTTTCTAAGAAGATTGATAAAAAGGCAAGCGTTGTATTCCTTGAAATTGATGTAAATAAGCTTGTGGGTGTTGAAAATGCAGGTATTCACTATGTTGAAGCGCCTAAGTACCCAACAATTGACGTTGACGTTACCTTTGTTACTTCAAGGTATGCTCCTATTGCCGATGCAATAAAGCAGGTTAACTCCAGCCTTATTAAGAAGGAAGCAGTAGTTGACACCTACGAGGATGAAAGCGGAAAATCCATAACAGTACGTCTGACCTTTATGCACGAGGACAGAACTCTTACAAAGGACGAGGTTATGGAAATTGTAGATAAGATAATTGCTATTTTAAAGGCTCAAGGCATTGAAATGAAGCAATAATTAATGAATGGGCTGTCGTAATTAGAAAGCCGATTGTACAATATAATAAATTGCCTTCTCCAGTGGGTAGCGAAGCGGCATTGTGGTAGTGAATAACACTCGGTGAGTGTTAGAGCCACAATGTGACCGAGCCGCAGCGAGAAAGGTGGCACGCAGAGCGTGACGGATGAGGTGTTTTTATGTTAAACTACTACTCATCCACCGCTTACGCGGTCCCCCTTCTCTCACAAGAGAAGGCATAGTTTTGTGTAATTTTCTTAAATGCTGCATTAAAGAAGGGAGAGAGGCTGATATGGCTATGCGCGGAAAAAATATGCACCTTGCCTTTGGCTTGGAGGTTATATTTGACGATGCGGAATTTGTCATAAGCGATAAGGACAAGGTTGGAATTGTCGGCGTTAACGGTGCCGGTAAAACAACGCTTTTCAAGGTTCTTTTAGGCAAGGAAAGCTTAGATAGCGGTATTATATCAACAGGCAACTCACGCATTGGCTATCTCCCGCAGGAAATCGTAGTGGAAAATGAGCATCAGACTGTATGGGACTATCTTCGCCAAGGCAGACCAATCGGTGCTCTTGAAAATGAGCTTAACGATATATACGTTAAATTGGAAACAGCAGAAGGCGAGGAGCAGGAAAGGCTTCTTAGACGTATGGGCAAGGTTCAAGAGCTTTTGGAGTATTTTGAATGCTATGATGCAGAGGACATTTTATTTGACTTAGTTAACGAAATGGAAATAGACTTAGACCTGTTAGAGCGTCCTATGAGCGAGCTGTCCGGCGGTCAAAAGTCCAAAATGGCATTTTGTCAGCTTTTGTTTTCCAAATCGGAAATCCTTTTGCTTGACGAGCCCACTAACCACTTGGACGTTTCCACAAAGGACTATATAACCAAGCGTCTCAAGACCTATAACGGAATGGTACTGATAATAAGCCACGATGTTGATTTTTTAAATCAGATTATCAACAAAACAATGCTTGTTAATAAAATCACCCACAAAATACAAATGTACGACGGTGATTATACAACCTACCAAAAGAAATATGCCGAGGAAATGCGTCTGCGTGAAATGACAATAGTACAGCAGGAAAAGGAAATAAAAACCCTTGAGGAATTTGTCCTTCGCGCAAAGCAGGCAAGCCAAACAAATCACGCATTAAAGCGTATGGGACAGGAAAGAGCCCTGCGCCTTGAAAAAAAGAGAGCAGAAATGCTCACACGCCTAAAAACCTATAAGCGTGTAAAAATGGACATTCGCCCCTTAAGAGAGGGAGCAAAAATTCCGCTTGAGGTTGAAAATTTAACCTTTAATTACCCTGACCGGCCCCTTCTTTATAAGGATTTGTCCTTTAAAATCAACGGGGGAGAGCGGTTCTTGGTCGTTGGCGAAAACGGTGTCGGTAAATCAACCCTTTTAAAGCTCATTATGAACATTTTACAGCCACAGGGTGGCAAAATTCGATATAATGACAAAACAGATATTGCGTATTACGCGCAGGAATTAGAGCAGCTTGACCTTGAAAAAACAATTCTCCAAAACGTTGACGGAGAAAAGTACACCGAGTGGCAGCTAAGAGGCGCGCTCAGTAACTTCCTTTTCTATGAGGACGACGTTAACAAAAAGGTAAAGGTTTTATCCCCAGGTGAAAAGGCGAGGGTGGCGCTGTGCAAGGTGCTTTTGCAAAAGGCAAATCTTTTGATTTTGGATGAGCCCACAAACCATTTAGACCCAGAAACTCAAAAAATAATAGGCGGTAACTTTAAGCTGTTTGAGGGCACCATAATCGTAGTCAGTCACAACCCCTCGTTTGTGGAGCAAATCGGTATTAGCCGTATGCTTGTTTTACCCTTTGGCAGAATTGAGGAATATTCTCACGAGCTGCTTGAATATTATTATGAATTAAACACACCTGATGAGGAGAAGTATTAAATGAAGCTTGATTTTATGTTTATATTCAATAGCATTCTTTTGGGTGTTGGACTTGCTATGGATGCCTTTTCCGTTTCATTAGCCAATGGCTTAAATGAGCAGACGATGAAAAGGGGTAAGGCGCTTGGCATAGCAGGAGTGTTCGCCTTTTTCCAAGGACTTATGCCGCTTATTGGCTGGATATGCGTTCACAGCATCTTATCTTACTTTCAAGCCTTTGAAAAATTTATTCCTTGGATCGCCTTAATTCTGCTTTTGCTCATAGGAGGAAAAATGCTTTTCGACGGTATTTTTCATAAAGAGGGCGAGGAGAAAAAGGCAATCGGTATTTTAGGCTTGCTCCTACAGGGAATAGCAACATCAATAGATGCCCTAAGCGTTGGCTTTACAATAGCAGAGTATGATATAAAAATGGCTTTTGTCTCCGTTTTAACAATCGCATTAGTAACCTTCGCAATCTGCTTTTGCGGAATTGAAATAGGTAAAAAATTCGGCACAAAGCTATCAAATAAAGCAACAATATTTGGCGGAATTATTTTAATCGCCATTGGTATAGAAATTTTTATAACGGGGTTAATAAAATGATAAAAAACGTAATTTTTGATTTTGGACAGGTTCTTGTACACTTTGAGCCTGAATATATGGTAAGGCAATATGTAAGCGACAGCGATGATGTAAAGCTTCTTTCAGAGGCGGTATTTGACCGTCTTTATTGGGATAAGCTTGATCTTGGCACAATAACCGATGAGGAAACAATTGCTCTTGTAAAGGAAAGAATACCGAAAAGACTTTGGGACGTGGCTGAAAAAATCCATTGGAACTGGATTTATAACATCCCCGAGGTTGACGGAATGAAGGAACTGATTAAGTACATAAAGAAAGAATACGGTGTAGGCGTATATGTTCTTTCCAACATTTCAAAATATTTTGCCGAGCATAGCGGTGAAATAGAAATATTAAAGGAAGCAGACGGATGCGTTTTCTCCGCCTATTTGGGCATAACCAAGCCAGACCATAGAATTTTCAACCATTTGTGCGAAAAATTCGGCATAAATCCAAGTGAGGCGATTTTTGTTGATGACAACTCAAATAACATAGCTTCATCTGTTGAATTTGGTCTTAATGGCTATCTGTTTGATAAGGATGCACAAAAGCTAAAGACCTATTTTGACGAGGTGCTAAAGCAGAAATAGACTGAGCCAATATCTGTTTATGTAAAATGGGTGTACCAAACGTGGTACACCTTTTTCTTGACTAACTTTAATAAATATGTTATATTACAAGTAGAGAGAACGTAAAGGAGAAAGAAAATGCCAGTAGATTTAAGCGGAAAATTAGTAGTTGGAATTTCCTCACGCGCGCTTTTTGACTTAGAGGAGGAAAATAAAATATTTGAGGAGCAGGGCTTGGAGGCTTATTCAAAATATCAGCAGGAGCACGAAAACGATATTTTAAAGCCGGGTACAGCCTTTCCATTAATAAAAGCATTGCATAACCTTAACTGTGGAGAAAAGAAGCTAACTGAGATTATAGTTATGTCAAAAAATAACACATCAACCAGTATGCGTATTTTCAATTCAATAAAGCATTATGGGCTTGATATTTCAAGAGCCGCCCTTGTTAGCGGAATGTCCTTAGCGCCCTATCTTGCTGCCTTTAAAACAGATTTGTTTTTGTCAGCCTCGGAGCAGGACGTGCAGGAGGCAATAAATGCCAATATTGCGGCAGGAATAATTTGCTCAAACAAGGACCTGCCAATTGACCATAGTGAAGAAATTTCTCAAATAAGAATTGCCTTTGACGGAGATGCGGTAATTTTCTCCGACGAAAGTGAAAAGATATTTAAACAGGACGGAATAAAAGCCTTTGAGCAGCACGAGGAGCAAAATGCAAAAAATCCCTTACCGGAAGGCCCCTTTGCTAAGCTTTTAAAAACAATTTCCTTAGTTCAAAGCGAATTTGACGATGTGTCTATTCCAATAAGAACAGCCCTTGTCACAGCCAGAAATGCCCCTGCCCACGAGCGTGTTATAAGAACGCTTCGCGCTTGGAATGTTCGCATTGATGAAGCATTTTTCTTAGGCGGAATAGAAAAAAGCGCAGTTTTAAAGGCATTCGGAGCGCACATTTTCTTTGACGACCAAACAGTACATATCGACCCTGCCTCAAGCTTAGTTCCCGCCGCCCGCGTACCGTACAAAAGCACTGAGGAGCAGAAAAATTAAAAATTTCAAAAAATGTGTAACCAATTCACTTAAAATTCCGTCTATATAAGTGAAGGACAAAATTGGAGGTGAAAATATGAAAAATAAGCTAAGCACATTATTTATCAGTCTGTTACTTACTTTCTTAGTGATATTTTGTCTTTCATCCTGTGAAAGTAGTGAAACAGAAAATCCACCAAGCAGTACGTTAGGCACCACTCAGTCGCAAACAATCGACAGTCAGGGTCAAGCTGACATAATCGACAGGGGTGACGGGGCAGGTAACACCGACGTAAAGGACGAGAATCAAGCCATAGACTTAATGGCAGGCTACACAGCGGGTATATCAAGCACAAGGGAGCTTGATGAGGCATTTATCTCTAATGGGTGGCGTCTTGCAACACAGCTTTTTAAAAGCTCAAACGAATCAAGCCCCAACGGAAACGTGCTTATATCTCCTTTGTCAATTCAGTTAGCCCTTGCTATGACAGCAAACGGTGCCGAGGGTGAAACCAAGACCCAAATGGAAACACTTTTAGGTAATAATTTTACAATTGATGAGCTTAATGCTTATCTTAAAACCTATGTAAGCAATTTACCAAACGAAAAGGGCTACAAATTAAATGTAGCAAACTCCATATGGTTTAGAAATTGGGGCTTTGCGCCTAATTCGGATTTTTTGCAAGCAAATAAAAATTACTACGATGCAAGCATTTATTCTGCCCCCTTTGATAATACCACAGTTAACGACATAAACAACTGGGTAAATACAAATACCGACGGTATGATTAAAAAGCTCTTAGACCAAATAAGCAACAACTCGATTATGTATTTAATTAATGCCATTGCCTTTGATGCTGAATGGGATGTAAAGTACAGTGAGGACAGCATACACAACGATTTGTTTACTATGGAAAACGGTGAAACCAAGGAAACAGAATTTATGCAGTCAACAGAGTATGCCTACTATGAGTTAAACAATGCCGTAGGCTTTAGAAAGGATTATAAGAACGGTCAATATTCCTTTGTAGCACTTTTGCCAAATGAAGAAATCAGCATAAACGACTTTGTTAATTCGCTTTCCTATGAGGAAATAATCAATATGCTGAATAACCCTGACTATTCAAAGGATGTTATAGCAAAAATGCCAAAGTTCAGCTATGAATATAGCTTGGAAATGAATGATGTTCTTTCATCCTTAGGCATGGAAAGAGCATTTGATCAAACCGGAGCCGAATTTGGCAAAATAGGTCAAGCAGGCGGAAATATTTTCATAGGTGCAGTCCGTCATAAAACCTTTATCAGTGTTGACGAGGCAGGAACAAAAGCAGGCGCGGTTACATTGGTGGAAGTAAAGGAGGAGTGCGCAGGCGAGAGAAACGAAATAGAAATAGTACTTGACAGACCCTTTGTATATATGATAATAGATAACGCAACAGGCTTACCTGTATTTATAGGTACATTAACAAGTATCAAGTAGGGCGTGCTTTCAATAATGGAAAGCAAAAAAGGACGGATGTGTCGCAATTAGCGACACTCCCCCCCCGTAAAATAATATGCCACAATGGGAATAAGTCCATTGTGGCATTACTTTTTTAAAGCATAGCTAAAATTTCCATAGCATTTGTGTCAGGCTTTACCTTAGGCATAATTTCTTGAATGTAACCGTTTTCGTCAATTATAAAGGTTGTCCGAACCACACCCATAGATGTTTTGCCACAAAGCTTCTTTTCCTGCCATACACCGTAGCTTTCAATAGCTTTTCTTTCCGGGTCAGCCAAAAGAATAAATGGAAGATCATATTTTTGGGCAAATTTTACGTGGGAAGCAACGCTGTCCTTACTAATTCCAATTACGATTACACCCTTATTTTCAAACTCCTTGTACAGTCCCGCAAAGGCACAGGCTTGCCTTGTACAGCCCGGAGTGCTGTCCTTGGGATAAAAATACAAAACAACCCTCTTTCCCAAAAAGTCAGTAAGAGAAACCTCATTGTTATTTGTGTCAACAAGAGTAAAACAGGGGGCCTTATCGCCAATTTTAATCATACCCGTCTCCTTATATTTCAATTTCGGCGCAAACTGCAAAATGGTCGGAGTAATATTGTCCGTTTACAGGAATATCCTCGACCCTGTGTACGCTTTTGCAAGCTCCGTTTGTGAAAATATAGTCAATTTTAACCTGCTTTTCCTGTGGCAACGCTCCAAACGCATGGAATGTCGGGCCAATATTCAAGGTGCAATCAATACAGCCCTTGCTTGCTAAATTTTCAGTTATCATTTTAATTTCCTTGGTGCTTGGCTCAGCATTAAAGTCACCCGTTAAAATGAATTTTTCCTCATATTTTGCAATGTCAGCGGTTAATTGTGTTGACTCCTGTACACGTGCCCTTTCACCTGTGTGGTCAAGGTGAGTATTAATGAATCTGAAGGGCTTTTCAATATCGTTGTGCTTTAATAAAAGGGAGGTGTACATTCTTGGACAGGGGCTATGGTCAAAACCGTATTTTGAGCCCGGAACGCTTGGCGTTTCGGAGAGCCAAACATTTTCAAGAGAAATAAGCTCAAACAAATCGGGCTTAAAGGCAATAAGCATAGCCTCATCCTTGTAATTCCATCCTCTGCCACAGCCAACGGTTGTATATTCTTTAAGAGCAGCGCGAATCTTAGGTCTCATGCTGTCAGTAACCTCTTGAAAGCCGATAATGTCAGCATTTTCATTTCTTATTGTGTCTATTACACGCTGAAATCTGTTAGTAAAGGAATTGATTCCGTCGTGCTCTGTGTCCATTCTTAAATTAAATGTCATTATTTTCATTTTAACGTATCTCCTTAGCTTTATATAGGTATTTTATCACAGCAAGCTTTAAAATTCAATGACTATATTGAATTTTAAATGCTCTTATGTTAAAATTATGAAAAGAAATCTGCACCACTTAATCTTGGTGTCGCTGTTAAGCCTTGGAGGTTAACCTATGAGAAATGAAAATTTAATAGATACCCATATGCACATTGAAGCTTGGGAAAACGAGGAATGTGAGTTTATCGACTGCTTTGAAAGGCACAGACAGGAGTCAGATTTAAAATCTCTTAACATATGCGTAGTTCCAACAAAGCAGAGAAATTTTTGCAATAATATTATGTGCGCTCTTTACAAGCTTGCGCATCCTAATACATATATTCACGGCGGCTTTGACCATATGATTTATCCGATTACGGAAAATATGCCAAGCGGTATGGATTTAGTCACTCAATACCGGGAGCTAATGGAAATAGGCTTTGACGGAATTAAGCTGATTGAAGGAAAGCCCACAGTCCTTAAGCCACTGGGCAACAACTTAAACCATCCGGCGCTTGACCGTCTTTACACCGAAATGGAAAAGGATGGCACACATATCGTTTTTCACATAAATGACCCCATTGATTGCTGGGACATTAATAAAACAAGCAAGGAATTTATTGATAAGGGCTGGTTTTATGGCGACGGTACATATTTAACCTATGAGGAAACCTATGAGCAGGCATTAAAGCTTTTTGAAAATCATCCAAGTCTGAAGGCTACCCTTGCCCACTTCTTTTTCTGTGGGGACACACCTGAGAAAGTTGTGTCTTTGCTTGAAAAATACCCCAACCTGTGTGTGGATTTGACCCCGGGATGCGAAATGTACCACTCCTTTGAAGGAAAGCACGACTATTACCGTGAGTTCTTTAAAAAGTATTCCGACAGAGTTTTGTTAGGCACAGACGGAACATTCCCGTGGGCAACCAAATGCCACGTGTGGTGCATTGATATTCTTTCCCGCTTTATAGCAACGGAGGATAAAATGATGGCATTTGACGACAGCATTTTAACAGGCTTGGGCATTGGCGGCGAGGCAAAGGAAAATATGTTCTACAAAAACTACGAAAGGCGTGTTGGCACCTCTCCCAAGCAAATAAACAAAAAAGCCTTAAAGGACTACATTCATAAGTATTGGCAGCTTTTAAGCAAGGACGAGCAGGAGCACTTAACTCCATACATTAAAAGGTATATATAATAACGGAGAAGCAATATGAAGAAAATTAACATGAACAAGGGCTGGAGCTTTTGCTTAAACGACGGACTTGATTGGGACGCAAGGACGGATAAGTGGGACGGAATAGTTGATTTACCCCACGATTTTTCGATAATTCAAGAAAGAAGCAAGGACGCGCCGAGTGGCTCCTCGGGCGGATTTTTCCAAGGCGGACTTGGCACATATCAAAAAACCTTTAAAGCAAAGAAAAACAAAAAATATTTCTTTATGTGTGATGGCTCATTCGGTGTTACCGACGTGCAGATAAACTCAAATATAGCTTGCACAAACACCTATGGCTATAATAGCTTTTTTGCCGACATTACGGAATATTTAAGATATGATAAGGAAAATGAGCTTTATATAAGAGTAGATGCGGTTTCTCAGCCAATGGCACGCTGGTACACAGGCGCAGGCTTATACAGAGATGTGTACTTGTGCGAGGGTGAGGCTGTGTCCGTACATCCCTTTGGTGTTTTCGTGCGTACAGAAAATGTAATTGACAAAACAGCCTATATGAGCTTAAGCGCGATTATACTGTCTGAGCGAAAAACCGAAGCCACCTTGAATTTTGAAATTTTCGAGGGCAAAAAGCGCACTCCCTGCTTAAGCCTTTCAAAATGCGTTGTTCTTAATAACGGTGAAAACGAAATAAACAGTAAATTCCAAATTGATAATGTAAAGCTGTGGGATATAGACTCTCCCAATATGTACCGTATCAAAACAACAGTTAAGGTAAATGACGCTCAGGACTCTGACGAAAGCGCCTTTGGCGTAAGAACTGTAAATATAGACTCCCAAAAGGGCTTTATGCTCAACGGAAAAAGCATTAAGCTTCGCGGCGGCTGTATTCACCACGACCAAGGACCTCTTGGCGCTTCTGTATATGCCGAAACGGAGTACAGACGAGTAGCAAGACTAAAGGAAGCAGGCTTCAATGCAATTCGTCTGTCACATAACCCACAGTCAAAGCATCTGTATGATGCCTGTGATAATTTGGGTATGCTTGTAATGGATGAGCTTTTTGACTATTGGACACAGGGAAAAAAGGACCACGATTTTCATTCGTATTTTCAAGATAACTGGGAAAAGTGGACTGAGTTAATCGTTTTACGCAACAGATGCCACCCAAGCATAGTTATGTGGTCAACAGGAAATGAAATTCCGCAAAAGTCTGGCAGAGGAAATGGCTATTACATAGCTACCGATATTGCAAATAAAATCCGTTCTCTTGATTCAACCCGTCCGATAACCCACGCCCTTTGCAGCCTTTGGGACAATAAAGAGGAGTACGAAAAGGAAAAGAACGAGCAGGATTTTGGCAAAGATAAAATGGA
Organism: Clostridia bacterium; assembly: GCA_017461055.1. Classification (GTDB taxonomy): domain Bacteria; phylum Bacillota; class Clostridia; order Oscillospirales; family CAG-272; genus RGIG2000. Next base: position 72,893 of record JAFTZI010000056.1, read on the forward strand.
CTATTTTGCAAGGGCAACAGCCATAACCGCTGATACCACCGACATAATAGGCTATAACTATCTTGAATATCGCTTGGAGAGGGATTTGGTAAGATTTCCTCAAAGAGTAATTATAAACACCGAAACCTTCCCGCTTTGCGCTTATAAAACAATAAAGCAACAGCTAAGCAATCCAAGAATTGCAGGCGACTTTGTTTGGACCGCTTGGGACTATTTTGGCGAAACAGGTATAGGTCACGTTGAGTATAATGAAAGAACGTACGATTTTATTCTTAAGCACCCATATCACATTGCTAACTGTGGCGACATTGATATTATAGGAGAAAGAAAGCCACAGTCCTATTACCGTGAAATAGCTTGGGAGCTAAGACGCGACCCGTATATAGCAGTCCGTCATCCAAAGGTATGTCATATTCCTTATTTTATAAGCGGCTGGGGCTTCTATGACTGTGAGCATTCTTGGGGATTTACAGGCTATGAGGGAAAAGAATGTGAAGCGTACGTGTTTGCAGACTGTGACGAGTTAGTCTTATACATAAATGATAAAGAGGTAGGACGTAATACAAGGACAGAGGACGGTGTATATAAATTTAATGTAAAATACGAAAACGGTACTATTTTGGCAGTTGCATATACAGATGGCAAGGAAATAGGAAGGTCTTGCATTAAAACCGAGGGCGAGGCAAAGACACTTAATCTTGTTAAGGAAAAATCATACACCAATACAGACATTGTATATGTAGATGCGCTGATTCAAGACGAAAGCGGAAGCCTATGCACACAAGAGGAAAGAGAAATTACCTTTACCGTAAACGGAGGCAAGCTTCTTGCCTGCGCAGGCGGCAGCCTTACCGATACGGGAGTTTATACCGATAATAAATGCAGAGTTTATAAGGGCAGAGGCATTGCTATTGTAAAAAGAACAGACAAGCAAGCAACACTGCGTGCAGAATGTGAAGGACTTCCAACCGTTGAAATTGTGGTGTAAATTTTGATGCGAAAAATAAATTTTTGCTTGAAAAAGAAATTAAAAAGTGATAAAATAAAGATGTAACTTAGGTTACATTTGAGAGTGAATATCAGTGGATTTCCAATGTTATCTTCCCTCGAGCACATCTCTCTAATTAAGGATGCGTAAGGCGTTAAAGGAGGTGTGTTAAATGAAGCGTGTAAAGGCAGGATGTATTCTTCAAACACTTGTGTTTATGCAAAAGGAAGAAAGAGGCTTTAGTAAAGAGCAACAGCTTAAGTATAATCGCGAGGAGCTTGAAAAGTACAAGAGCGATTTGAACAAGAATAAAACACGTTATCAAATTCTCGAGGTAAGAGAAGAGCCTGACTGTTCAATAATTGTTCGCGTAAGAAAGCAATTGAACGATACGGTTAGTGTTGATGAATATTTTGAATAATGCTTGAACAGCCGACTGTAATGTGTAGCTTTCTTAAAAGTATCACACTAACAGTCGGCTTTTCCAAAGCATTTAATTGGAATTTGTTGTATTTTCACTCCGAAAACCCATTATTGATAATATGAACATATGATAATATGTAAATTCAACGGAGAAAAAATGACAAAAGAAGAGTTTTTTAAATACAATTTGGAAAAATATGGAATAGATCCGGACTACCCCTTTGAAAATGATTTTGAAACTGCGGTTTTGCGTCATCCGGATAATAAGAAATGGTATGCCTTAACAATGCGTGTTTCCAAAAGCAAATTTGGACATAAAAGTGACAAAGCAGTGTGGGTCGTAAATATGAAGCTTCCCATAGAGCTGTTTGGCTCCTTTAACGCAAACGACGGAGTTTATCCTGCTTACCACATGAACAAGCTTCATTGGATTTCCGTTTTAATTGAAGAAGCGGAAAAAGAAACAATAGAGTTTTTAACCGACGTAAGCTTTGATGCTACTCAAAAGAAGTCAAAGACAAATAAAAAGCAAAAAAAGCTATCACACCCAACCTGTTAAGTGTGATAGCCTTTTTTACTTAATCATTAATTCAAACCTATCATGCGTCCTTCCATTTAAGCGGAGCAATTGAAACGCACCCCTTATTCGGTACATCATCATATTCGTTCCGGCCGCAGGTTGTTATGTAGTACTTGTCCCCTTCGTAATAACCTCGGGCGCGTGAGCAAATAGTGTTGTAATCGGTATAGTGCCATCCTCAAAGTCGGTAAGACCAAATAAATGATATTTACCGTCGTGTGCCTTGATTACCGAGCGGTCGTTAATATAATTGCCTTTTTTTCAGGCTTAAAGGTACACCCCATTCTCCGTCAATATACGGTATTTTCATATTTAACTCCTTGATGTGCATATTTATAATTTAACTTCTGTTTTCATTGTAGCGCCAAACAAAAATTATTTCAATAATATTGCAAAGAATTAGGAAAAAGTAATTGAAAATAGAATAGTCAAATGCTATAATGAAAATATATCAATTGTAAAATTCCGTTTTGATATTAAAATGTAATTTTCACCCGGTTTTTTACTTGTGTGCCACTTAAAGTTTTATCAAGGAGCAACAATGGAAAACAGTTTTTACTATGAATATATAGAGTCAGACGGGGATAGGCTTTTTACCTGTGTTTGTCTGCCACAAAAGAAAAATGAGCTACCCTGTGTCGTTATGCGCTCACCTTATGTTGACGGTTGTGAACAGCTTGACGAAAACGAGGTATGCAAAAAAATCCTTGAAGGCAATATAAAATGGTTAGAAAACGGATATGCGGTTGTGTTTCAGCATTGTAGGGGAAGAGGAAAAAGCACAGGCGATTTTATCCCTTATGTGTACGAAAGAAAAGACGGACTTTTGCTTCAAAGCTGGATACGTACTCAAGGATTTTATAACGGAGAGCTATATTTGGTTGGCGGAAGCTATACTGCCTCTGTCCATTACTTAACCGCCCCCTTTGCCAATGATATTAAGGGCGCAATTTTTGCGGTGCAGGACACAGAGCGATACAATCTGAATTACCGAAACGGATTTTTTAAAATCGGTCTGCACGGTGAATGGTATGTGCAAATGTATAAAAACAGGAGCATACCAAAGAAAAGCTACACAATCGATTCCTACAATATGTTACCCCTTTCTTCCTTTTCAAAAGCAGTTTTTGGGGAGGACGTGGATGATTTTGATGAAATTTTGCGTCGCCCAAATAAGAATGATCCATTTTGGAAAACACAAAAGGGCGGGTGCGAATCACATAACGCAATAAACAATTCAAATATTCCTATTTTGCTGACAACGGGATTTTACGACATATACACAGGCGGTGTATTTGATATGTGGAAGAAGCTTGATTGGGCAACTAAGGAAAAAAGCGCCTTAGTTGTTCATCCCTATGACCACGGCGGAATACCCGATTTTCAACCTGTTCGCTTCGAAAACGGTATGATATCAGAGGCCTTTGGCGATTATGAGCGTAACTGGCTAAATGCCATAAGAGGAGTGGGCAAATTTCCCTTTGAGCGTGGCAAGGTAACCTACTACAATTTATTTGAAAACCGCTGGCACGTGGATGATTTTGCCACTCCAAGCAGCAAAATTACCTTTACTCTCGGCGAAACGGAACAGTCCTATTTGTATGACCCAAGCAACCCTGCAACCTTTAACGGAGGGCTCAGCGCAAACTTTGGCGGCACATCTTGGCAAAATAAGCCGAATTTACGAAAGGATATAGTAACTCTATATACACCAAGGCTTGAAAAGGACGTTTATGTAAAAGGCAAGATAAGTGCTAAGCTGCTTGTAAAATCAAGCTGTGAGGACACCTGCTTTTATGTTCGCATAAGCCTTGAAGATAAGGACGGAGATTATGGCTTGCGTGATGATATAAATCAAATTTCAAGCTTTGCCAAGGATTATAAGCCAAATACCGAAATTTATATGGACTTTTCCTTTGATGAGCATGCCTTTTTAATTAAAAAGGGTCAAAGGCTCCGTGTTGATATTTCGTCAAGCGCACTGCCACACTATGTCAGACATACTAATAAAAAGGGCCTTTTTTCGACACAGGGTGAGGCTTTTGTTGCAAAAAACACAGTTGTTTGTAATAAATCAACCTTGACTGTTCCTTACAGCGATTAAAATAGCTGCATAACGTAGCTTAAATAAATTATTTACTTCGGAGGTAAAAATGAAAATTACTTTTATGGGTGCGGGAAGCACAGTCTTCGCAAAAAACGTTTTAGGTGACGTTCTCTTAACACCGGCACTTACAAAGGATTTAACCATCGCTCTTTACGACATAGACGGTGACAGACTTGAGGAATCCTATGTAGTTATTGATGCACTTAACAAAAAGTACAACGAGGGCAAGGCAGTTATCAACAAATATTTGGGAGTTGAAAATCGCAAGGATGCCCTAAGAGACGCAAAATTTGTTGTAAACGCAATACAGGTTGGCTTATACGACCCTTGTACAATTATAGATTTTGAAATTCCCAAGAAATACGGTCTCCGTCAAACAATAGGCGATACCCTTGGAATAGGCGGCATCTTCAGAGGTCTCAGAACCATCCATGTTCTAAAAGACTTTGCTAAGGATATGGAGGAGGTTTGCCCCGACGCTTACTTCCTTAACTACACAAATCCAATGGCAATTCTTACAGGCTATATGCTTCGCTACACCAAAATAAAGACCTTGGGTCTTTGCCATAGCGTTCAGGTATGTACAGAATGGCTTTTTGGCAAGCTTGGATTAGACAAGGAAATAATCGGCTCAGAGCTGATAGCGGGAATTAACCATATGGGCTGGCTCCTTGAAATCCGTGACAAGGAAGGCAATGATTTATATCCGCAAATCCGCGCGCTTGCAAAGGAGAAAAACGCAAAGGAAAAGCATAGCGATATGGTAAGATACGACTATATGGACAAGCTTGGCTATTATTGCACAGAAAGCTCCGAGCATAATGCAGAGTATAACCCGTTCTACATAAAGTCCAAATACCCCGAGCTTATTGAGAAGTTCAACATTCCTCTTGATGAATATCCGCGCCGCTGCGTTGACCAAATCGCAAGATGGCAAAAGCAAAAGGAGGAGCTATTGAACGGTGGCGACATAGAGCATAAGAGAACTCACGAGTATGCTTCATACATAATGGAGTCAATCGTGACAAATACTCCGTACAAAATCGGCGGAAATGTTCTTAACACAGGCTTAATCGACAACCTACCGTCCAATGCCTGCGTTGAGGTTCCTTGCTTGATTGACGGTAACGGAATCCACCCAACACACGTAGGAGAATTGCCACCGCAATGCGCCGCTATGAATATGCTTAACATAAATGCTCAGCTTCTTACAATAGAGGCGGCAAGAACAGGCAAGCGCGAGCATATTTATCACGCGGCAATGCTTGACCCACATACAAACTCCGAATTGTCAATTGACGATATAATCGCAATGTGTGATGAGCTGATAGAGGCTCACACCAAGGCGGGTTATCCAGTGCTTTAATAATGAGCTTTCAAGGTAAAGCAAAGTCCGTAATTGTAGGACACGCAGTTGCCGATGCCCTTGGCGTTCCCGTTGAATTTATGTCAAGGGAGGAGCTTAAGAAAAACCCTGTTAAGAATATGAGGGAATTTGGCACTCACAAAGTGCCAAAGGGCTCTTGGTCAGATGACACAAGCATGGCTCTGTGTACTCTTGATGTCTTGACAAGCGGAAGCATCGATTACGAAAAAATAATGGATAACTTTTGCAAATGGTGCTATGAAAATGAATATACTCCAACAGGAATCAATTTCGACATAGGCATAGGCTGTAGCCAAGCCATTGGTAATTACAAGCGCGGTAAATCGTATAGCGAGTGTGGCTTAAGCGATGAATATTCAAACGGTAACGGCTCGCTTATGAGAATACATCCCGTAACGCTGTATTTAGCAAATTCCTGTATGCCAATAAAGGAAAAAATCGAAATTATTCATAACGTGTCAGCTCTTACTCACGCGCATAAGCGCTCTATGATAGGCTGTGGCATATATTCCTTCATTTTGTGGAAGCTTTTAAAAAATCCGCAAAAAGAAAGCATTTACAGAGGAATTGAAAAGGCTAAGGAATACTATTGTAGCGAAAGCGAGCTTAAGCATTACGAAAGAATACTTAACGGTAAGCTTGAGAAACTAACAGAAAATGAAATTTCAAGCTCAGGCTACGTTGTTCATTCTCTTGAAGCTTCCTTGTGGTGCTTGTTAACCACAAGCAGCTATGAGGAGTGCGCCTTAAAGGCAGTAAATCTCGGCTCGGACACAGATACCGTTGGCGCAATTGCAGGAGGTCTTGCAGGAGCCTTATACGGATACGACTCCATCCCAAGCGATTGGAAGGACAGCCTGATTAAGCTTAAATGGATAGAAGAGCTTTGTCAAAGCGCATATAAAGATTAATAAACAACCACCTGCCTCGGAAAACCGAAGCAGGTGGTTATTTTTTGAGCAAAGAGCAGCTACGCTAATATAATAAGTCATATTAGAAAAAATATCTTGTATTTTTGTCGAAAGTATGATAAAATGAAAAATAGCGAATTGTTTTATCTTTTAGATTCTACATAAGGAGGTGGCGTATATGCCAAGCAAATCCACTAATACTAAACAAGTGAAGGAAGAAACATTCCCATTAATTCAGACTAAATTTGAGGCTTATTCCGGTAGTGAGCCATATTTGTTTATCAGCTATTCTCACAGAGATACAGCAAAGGTGTATCCGATTTTAGATGCCTTGCACGACAGAAAGTACCGTATTTGGTATGATGAATCCTGTGAAACAGGTAACGACTTCAGAGACGAGCTAAGACACAGAATAGAAAGATGCTCTGCGGTAGTTTTATTTGTATCAAAGGCATCTATGTCCTCACCGTTCTGCGGAATGGAAATTATCGTTGCCCGCGAAAACGCTAAGAGGATATATCCTATTTTCTTGGAGGACGCTTCAATTGTTCCGCCTGCATTTTCAATTCTTCTTGCCAATACTCACCATATCACAACAGAAAATGTAGATAAGCTTGTAAAGGCTATGGTAAGAGATCTGCCGGCTGAGGCTATGGATAGACTTACCCTCGCAGACGGAAAGCTTGAAAAGTGTGAGGACAACGGACGTACAATTGATGTTGATGAGGGTGTACGTATTATTTGTGCAGGAGCATTCAAAAACAGAAAGCAGCTGCATAATATCAACTTGCCACGCAGCCTTGAGGAAATTGAAGAAGAGGCATTCCGTGGCTGTAACAGTCTTGAAGCAATGCATATTCCGTCAAAAACTCTTCGTGTTGGCGAAAGTGCGTTCCGTGATTGCGTAAGTATGAAGACACTTATAGTAGATAATGACTGTATCAAAATTGGTGAAAGAGCATTTGAAAACTGCGCAAGCTTGGAAAATGTAACATTGCCGGACGGATTAACCGAATTATATGGCGGTGTATTCAATTCCTGTAAGAGCTTGAAGTCTATTGATTTGCCTTCATGCTTGACAGTAATCGGTGAAAATGCTTTTTCCGACTGTGTAGGTCTTGAAAAGGTAGTTTTCCCTGATAACGTTACAAAAATTGACGACTTGGTATTCAACGGTTGTACCAGCCTGTCAGCAGTAGAGCTACCGGAAAATCTTAGAAAAATCGGTAAGAGTGCATTTAAAAACTGTAAATCTCTTACAAAGGTTTCAATACCTAAGTCTGTTGTATTTATTGCAAGCGCTCCGTTCAGAGGATGTGAAAACCTTAAATCAATTAAGGTAGACCCTAAAAATATGCACTATAAATCTGTGCTTAATAATGACGGAAGCAAGGAAGGCAGCTACGTATTGTTTAATAAAAACAAGTCAGCTCTTATTGCTTATCCTGCTAACAGTGATGCTGTTCAGTACGACGTTCCGGATAGCGTAACAGTTATTAGCGACTGGGCATTCTGCGACAGTAAGAAGCTTTCCCGTATTACCTTGCCTGATAGCATTATCGAAATCGGTGAGGGTGCATTCTGCAACTGTATTCACCTTGACAGAATTAAAATTCCCGACAGCGTGGAAAAGATTGATGACTGCGCATTCAGACAGTGCGTATGCTTAGAAAAGGTTATTATTCCTGACTCCGTAAAGGAAATGGGCTGGGGTATATTTGACGGTTGTGAGGACAAGGTAGTTGTTTATTGTAGCGAAGGCTCTTTGGCACATGAATATTGTGTTCGCAACAAAATTAAGACAGAAATACTTTCTGAAGAAGATGGAGAATGATACTTAGGCGGGGGCAAATATGAACACACTTGTTAAAATTAAGAATAAAATCCTTGCCTTTGTTAAAAAAGAGGTAGTTTTATCCATTGCTATTGTTGCCGCAATAATAACAATGTTTTTCGTACCTGTCGACAAGGAATATCTTGATTATTTTGAGTATAAAACCTTAGTTGTACTCTTTTGTATGCTTGCGGTTGTTGCAGGTCTTAAAAATACAAACGTGTTTGAAATCTTTTCAAAAAAGCTAATCTGCTTGTTTAAAACAAGACGCGCTGTAATATACGCTTTGGTTTTCGGAACATATTTCTTTGATATGATTGTTGCTAACGATATGTCATTGATTACTTTGCTGCCGCTTGCATACATCGTTATGCACGCCACAGGCAACGATAAGTATTTAAGTATAACCTTTATCTTAATGACCATAGCAGCAAATATGGGAGGTATGATTACTCCTTATGGCAACCCGCAAAACCTGTATCTGTTTTCGTTCTACGAAATGGGGCTGTTAGATTTCCTGTCAGCCTTGGCAATACAAGCAGGAACTATCTTAATTTTGTTATTTATCAGCGGATTGTTTATCAAGAACGAAAAATTGACCTTGGTTAACGATGAAGAGCTGCCTCTCGATAAAAAGCGCTTGGCGGTTTACGCAGTTTTGTTCGTTCTGGTAATTTTGTGTATTTTCCGCGTAATGGAGAAGGTTTTCGGCAAAGGCATTGATTTTTGGGTATTGTTAGGTGTTGTAGTATTAACAGTCTTGATAGTAGACAGAAAACGCTTTAAAGAGGTTGACTATGCACTTCTTGCCACATTCTGCGTATTCTTTGTATTTTCCGGTAACATTGCAAGAATAGATGTTATCAGTAATTTCATTCAGAGTATCGTAGGAGCAAACGGTGAAAACGTTTTGGTGGCAGGCATTGTTTCTTGTCAGTTTATCAGTAACGTTCCTACAGCTATCTTCCTTTCAAAGTTTACAGACTCTGCGTATGCCGCTGATCTATTGGTATCAGTTAATGTAGGCTCACTTGGAATTATCATTTCATCCTTGGCAAGCTTAATTACCTTGAAGGAGTACTTGAAGCATCAGCCAAAGAACTTCAAAAAGTATATGGGATTGTTTACACTTGTCAACACAATCTTCTTGGCAATTGTGCTTTTAGTTACAATTTTGACGTAAAAATAAGACATAAATAAAACATACGCGCCCCGAAGGCTTTTACCTTCGGGGCGCGTGCTTTTTATATTACTGTTAATGTTGCATTAAGCGGCTTAGCTGTGTATTCTTTATCTCTTATTTTGAAGCTCACGGGTTTAGCTTCGGGATTTACCACAATATATGCAGTCCTACCGTTTTCAGCTTCCCAAGAGGATGAAAGCAGACGTGGCAGTATTGCATTTCCACGGTTGTTCGTCATAGGAATTTCTATGCTTTCGCACTTGAAACCGTCAGTTGCCTTCATTCTGCCATTATATAAGTATTTTTTGCCGTCAGTCTTATAAAAATCCATTAAATTCCTTATAAGAGCCAAGGTGTTGTCCATATTGGGACAGCTTTCAAAATCACGTGTTCCCCAATGAGTCATTAAGCTACCGTTTGGAGAAAGCGTAAGGGTCATAATATCTCCAATAGAGAATGAGTAAGCAAGACGGTAGCTAAGGGTGTTAATTTTTGTATCAAAGGGACATCCGACCTGATTGCCCATAAAGTTTCTTACATATTCGTGATAAATGTAAGCATAAACGGGAACAGGCACACCAAATGCATAATTAAGCTCAAATCTGTTGTCACTCATTAAAAGATTGCCTATAAATGGCTCAGAGGCAGCGCTTTCACAGCCAAACAGCATATTGGGAGCAAGAGTATTCCATTTACATAGCAGCTCTTGCATGGCTTCCGTCATCCAATCACCTGGCATAGGCGGATGATCATGCTCTTGCGCATAGCATAAATATTGCCCGCCGCCGTGATTTTGGTCCAGGATTTGAGCATAATCAACCCCGCTTTTGAAAAGAGGAGTGTAAGCCTCAAAAAGTATTTCGCGACCGCGACTTGAAGCAGGACAAATATCATACCCATAGCGCTGATAAGGGCAACAGGTAATACCAAGCTCAGGCTTGTTTGAGGGAGAGTGGCAAACACCCCTTAAAACATCCTCATTCTTGATTTTTTCTTCACAGTTATAGTCTTCAATAATAGTGCTTCGTGACGTATAGCCAAAGCCCGAGCAATAAACTCCAAGCAAATCGCCGTTTTTGTGGAGCGCATCCTTAAATTCGTTAAATTTCTCCACACCGCCAAAGGGAGGCCAAACGTAAGGAGGAGCCCAAGGGGCAGTGCCCTCCCAGTGCATTAGTAAAGCCATTATGGGAGAATTTATAGCCTTCTTTATTTTGTTAAGAATGGGAAGTGCATTTACATAAGGGAAAAGCTCATTTGGCTCCATCTTGTCCATATCGTGTATTCCACGCACAGGGTACGTAACCACCAATGGAGAGTCCTCATACCATTTGGGAAGATATGCGTTTTCCTTTATGGGTAAAACGCCTTTTGGAAGATTGTTTTCAAACCAATTACGGTAAATATCGGCAGCAGCCATCCAATTACCGTCACACGTTTTCCAAACAATAGGGAAATCGGTCTTAAAGTCCTTTCCGTAGTCCGCCCCGGAAAATAGACGTATTTGCATAGCAATACCGTTTTCGCTCGGGTAAAAATCTATACATTTAAGTCCTCTTTTAGTATCGTGTGCGCCAATGTAAAGACCGATATCATCAAAAAGATAAGCAAAAAACTGTGAGCATACCTTGTTTGGAAACATAAGATACGCACCCGAGGAAGGAAATTCAGGCTCATAGCGAACAAATTTGGTTTCATCAGAAATAATCAAGCCCTCATCATATGGAAAGAGAATCCTACCGCCGTTTTCATCATTGTCGATAAGCCTTGGCATACATATTTTGGGTATCTCCACCCATTCAACCGCATATTCACAAGGTACGCTTTCAACCTTAAGTCCCCATTCAATGCCTTCATTTTCGCAAACGCTGACAGTTATATTAAGCTTTGAGAACGGATCGTTAAAGCCGCCAAAGGAAATATCACTATTGGCAATGCTTACATTTTTAGCCATTGCGGCATCAATATATGCACACTCACCCTTTTTGTCGCGAAGCCTTGCTATAAAAAGAGGAATATTGCTGACACAGCACTCTCTTTTTCCAATCTTAAGAGAGGAAATAGCTCCCATTTCCTCATTAATTTGTAATTCTATATTATTTGAAATTAATTTTTTCATTATCCGCCCCTTACAAAGAACTTAGATAAATTATACCATTGCAAAGCTCTTATGTCAATATAAGCCAAAAGCAGAAAGCAAGTAAATACGTTACACCCCTTAGAAAAAATTTACAAAATCGTAATACTATATTTTCTCCAATTGTTGACAATTCAACAATTCTGTGCTATAATGAGGCGGAAAACTGTTGAGTAGTCAACAAATTGAAGGGAGATGCAGCATTATAAGCTTGGATAAAGATATAAGTAAAAAAACACGCTAAAGACGAAAGGATATATAGATATGGAAGAAAAATATCAGGCATTATTTACACCTTGGAAAATAGGAAATGTCGAAATTAAAAACAGAATAGTGATGTGTCCAATGGGAGGTACATCTTTATTTGGATGGTTTGAGCTAACAGGCTGTCATTTTGATAAGGAGGCAGCAAAGCTTTTTCTTGAAAGAGCCAAAAATAATGTAGGGCTTATAATTCCGGGAATTGCACCGTTAAGAGATACATTTTGGGGAAAATGGCTATGGCAGAATCCTAAAATGTTTGAGGAACTGAAGGTATTCATGGATGAAATACATAAAACAGGTGCAAAGCTGTTTATCCAGTTAACAGCAGGAATGGGACGCTCTTGGGCAATTACAGAGCTTGTGGCACCCTTGCATAAAAATAAATTCACCCGTGCTTTAATTAAGCCAATTATAGATACATCACATGAACTTGCAAGCCCAAGTCCTCAAAGGTCGCGTTGGGCACACGACATAGAGTGCCCCGAAATGAGCAGGGAACAGATACATGAAATAATAGAAGCCTTTGCAAAAACCGCAAGGCTTTGCCGTGACGCAGGTGTTGATGGTATAGAGGTACACGCGGTTCATGAGGGCTACCTGCTTGACCAATTTGCAATTGAATTTTTTAATAAGCGTACAGACGAGTACGGTGGAAGCTTTGAAAACCGTTATCGCTTTGCCACAGAGGTTGTAAGGGCAATAAAGGATGCCTGCGGCAAGGACTATCCGGTTTCTCTTCGTTATTCGGTTGAATCTAAAATGAAAGGCTTTTGCCAAGGCGCATTACCAAACGAGAAATACACCGAGGTAGGCAGAAGCATGAAGGAGTCCGAAAGGGCTGCTAAATATTTGCAGGATGCAGGCTATGATATGCTTAATGCCGACAATGGCACATACGATTCCTGGTATTGGGCGCACCCACCTATGTATATGCCACAAAACTGCAATCTTGAGGATGTTGCGCACATTAAGTCCTTTGTAGATATCCCTGTTGTATGCGCAGGAAGAATGGACGCTGAGGTAGGCGCTAAAGCAGTTATGGACGGTAAGATTGATGCTGTCGGTATAGCAAGACAATTCTTGGTAGATCCGGAGTGGGTGACTAAATTGATGGAAAATAGGCTTGAGGACATTAAGCCCTGTATTTGCTGTCATAGTGGATGCTTCAATTTCTCATCCTCTAAGGGACACGCAAACACTCAGGACCTGACAGATACAATGGGACTTGCGCGTTGCGCTTTAAATCCTGTAACAATGCAGTCTAAAAAATATCATATAAAGCCTGCAAAAAAGAAAAAGAGAATAGCCATTGTTGGCGGTGGTATAGGAGGAATGGAGTCAGCCCTTGTGTGCGCTAAGCGAGGACATACCGTCACTCTTTATGAAAGGAGTGACAAATTAGGAGGCGTGTTTATAGCCGCAGCGGCACCGTCCTTTAAGGAAAAAGACAAGGCTTTAATTGCTTGGTACATACGTGAGCTATCCAAATATCCAATTGACATAAAGCTAAATACAGAAATAAAGGACATCAAGAGCCTTTGCGCTGATGAGATAATCATAGCAACAGGCGCAAAGGCAAAAAAGCTTTCTGTAAAGGGCGCAGAGAACGCAATTGAGGCAATCGATTATCTTCTTGGCAACAAGGCGGTAGGCGAAAGAGTATTGGTAGTCGGCGGAGGACTTACAGGCTGCGAAATAGCATATGACTTGTATTTGAAGGGAAAGCAGCCAACGATTGTGGAGATGCAGGACGACCTTATTACAGCAAAGGGAATATGCTTGGCGAATACAAGCTATTTGCGTGATTTCTTTAAAGCAAACGATGTACCTGTTTACCTTGAATCCTCTGTTTGCGAAATAGGAAAAAACAGTGTAACAATCAAAGGCAAGGATGGCAGGCTTCTGAACATAAGCGCAGACTCCGTCATCCTGTCCATAGGCTATAATCCTGAGCCGCTAAAGGCGAAGGGCAAAAACATTCATATAATCGGCGATGCTTCAAGCGTTGGCAATCTCAGAACAGTTATCTGGGGCGCTTGGAAGGAATGTATGAAGCTTTAATTAATATAAGGAGATAAAAATGGTATTAACAAAAGAACAAAGCTCAATCCTTAACGGTGAGCAGGGAGAAGCTCTTGCCAAGGTAATGAAAACACTTGTAATGTACGGTGAGGCATTTGAGGCAGAAAAGCTCGTTCCAATTACTTCAAAATATAATCATCTTGTAACATCCTTTGGCTTAAAGGTTATGTCACCTGTATATGATTTGATGCAGCAGCTTCTTGATGCAGGAGTTTGCTCAGGTCAGAAATTTTCAGTTGACCCACGACCTCTTGATAAAAATGTTCCTGCAAATCCATTGCAACGGCTTGTATTCAATAAATTTATGTATACAAAGCAGGGCTTCTATGAGGAACAATTAAAAAAGCTTGGACTGATGAATGAAAACGCCTTTAGCTGTACCTGCTATATGGACGAAATGGGCAATAAGCCAAAAAAGGGAGAGGTGCTTTCTTGGGCAGAGTCGAGCGCGGTTGTATATGCTAACTCAGTGTTGGGTGCTCGCTGTAACCGCAATTCCGGCATAATAGATATTATGGGCTCAATAGTTGGCTATGTTCCTTATTTTGGACTTTTAACCGACGAAGGAAGACGTGCTGATTGGGTAATAAAAATAAAAACAACCAAAAAGCCTGAGGCGCAGCTTCTTGGCTCTGCTATCGGCATGAAGGTAATGGAGGATGTACCTTACATTATCGGACTTGATAAATGGTTAGGTAATGAGCTTACACCGTCAACCTGCGCTTATCTTAAGGATTTTGGCGCTGCAACCGCATCAAACGGAGCAGTTGGACTTTATCATATTGCAAGCCTTACCCCCGAGGCAGTTGAGCTGGGAGAATCACTTATCAACAAGGATGCCAAGGAGTATATAATTGATGATTATGAGCTTGAAAGAGTAAAAAACAGCTATCCTGTAATTTGGAAAAATCCCAACGCAAAGCCAAAGCTTTGCTTCGTTGGCTGTCCGCACCTATCCCTTGAGCAGTTAAAGGAATGGACGATAAGAATTGAATCAGAGCTTGAAAAAAACCAAAGAAAAAGGGTTGTAATACCAACAGTATTTACAGCTGCTCCTTCCGTTCTTGAAGCGTTTGAAAAGACAAGATACGCAAAAAGGCTAAAGGACACAGGAGCAATAACATCATATATTTGTCCTTTAATGTATATGAACAACCCATTATGTAAAAAAATGCCTGTTATTACCTCGTCAAATAAGCTTCGCACATACACAAGCGCAAGGTATTATACAGACGAAGAAATATTAAAGGCAATTACCGGAGGTAAAAACTAATGAGAAAATTTCAAGGACGTGTTATCACACCGGGAGAGGTAAGTGCAGAGGCGGTTGTAACAAGAGAGGGCTTTAATACTCTTGCCTCATTGCAGATGGCATTACAGTTTGGAGATAAGGAAGTAAAATGCGGCGACCAAAACAATAAGGAGCTTCACGGTAAGCCGCTTATTAACAAAGCGCTTTGCCTACCGCAAACAATCGGCTCAACCACAGGTGGGCTTGTGCTTTACTGTGCTTGTGCTATGGAGAAAAATCCTGCTTGCATGCTTTTTGCAAACCATATTGATTCCTTGGCGGCAGCAGGGGCGGTTCTTGCCGATGTGTGGGTTGATAATGCTTCTATGCCGGTTGTCGACTCATTGGGCGATGAGTTTCTTAACTATGTCAAGGATGGCATGAAAATAACCGTAAAGGCAAACGGAGTAGTTGAGGTAGAATAATTATGAAAAAGAAAACAGTTAAAAAGGCTTTTATAATCATTGGAGTTTCCTTGCTTGCCCTGATTTTGGTGCTTGGAATTACCGTTTTAGCGCTTTGGCACAATGAAATATCAACTGTTGCATCTATTGAATTGCTTGTGGATGCAAATGCGGAAAACAAAAGTGCCCCTGTATATATTATGGATGTAAGCGGCAATTACTATTTTGACAAATTTATTGAAGGTGGTGGCGCGTCAAACGACGGAGAGCTTATACAATTTGTTGTTGACAACATTACCAAGGGAATTATTCCTATTGAAATTGCATCACCTGATATAGGCTGCTCATCCTTCACCTGCGTAGATAATGAAGGAAATCGCTATTTTGGAAGAAACTATGATTTTTCAACATCAACAGCTATGATTGTAAGAACCAATCCGAGTGACGGCAGATATGCCTCTATTTCAAGTGTGGATTTACAATTTCTTGGAATTAAGGACGGTGTCTCTCTTGACAGTATGATGCAAAAGCTTATTTGCTTAGCGGCAACATATGCCCCACTTGACGGAATAAACGAGGCGGGCGTTTCCTGTGGAGTTTATATGTCCTATCAGGGCAAGGATGGCGAGGTTGTTGCCACAAACCAAAGCACCGATAAGCCTGATCTTACCACAACGACAATGCTCCGTATGATTTTGGATTATGCAGGCTCAGTTGATGAGGCAGTAGAGCTGATAAGGCAATATGACCTTCACGACAGTGCCAATACATCGTTTCACTATATGGTAGCAGATAGCACAGGCAAGTCTGCAATTCTTGAATGGGTTGCAGAATCAGATAGCACAGACACCGATGGGTCAAAGCGTGAATTAAAGGTTTACTATAACAACGATGATTCTGCGCTTGGAGAAAATGAAGCGAGAAACGAATTTCAGTATATTACCAACTTTATCGTAACCCCAAACTATTATACAAGTGCAGATGATATGAAGGGACTTGACCGTTATAACGAAATTCAGTACAAGATAAACTCCGACGGAGCGAATACTGAAGGACTTATGACAAGGGAGGCTATGCTTGATGTTTTGGAAACAGTAGGACGCAGAAAATGGGATAGCCGAAACGGTAAAACTGACTCAAACGGTATTACAGTATGGTCTGCCCTATATGACCTTACCAATAAAACGGTTATATGGGTAAGCAACGAGGAATTTGACAATCCCCAAGCTGTGTTCACCTTTGACTTTTCATATGCTGATTAGAAAAGAGGTATAATATGTTCATTCTTAAAAAAATCGGATGCAGAATTTTCCAAACAGCGTTTCGCTTGGCATTACCGATTTTACCGTACAGAGAGCCTGAAATTGTGCCCTCCTGTAATAAGCTTGATAGCGTATTTGCTAAGGAAAAAATAAGCTCTGCGCTTATAGTTACCGATAGCGGTATTGTAAAATACGGCTTAACGTCATCCTTAGAGGACGCATTGAATAAAAGCAAGATAAAATATACAATTTATGATAAAACACAGCCAAACCCCACAGTTGATAATGTTGAGGAGGCGCTGAAGCTTTACCGCAAAAATAACTGTAATGCTTTAATTGCCATTGGCGGCGGCTCGGCAATGGATTGCGCAAAGGCAGTAGGCGCGCGCGTAGCTTATCCTAAAAGGACAGTTGGAAAAATGGGCGGAGTGCTGCGTATTCTTCGTAGAATTCCAACATTAATTGCAATTCCCACAACAGCAGGAACAGGTAGCGAAACAACCTTAGCAGCAGTTATCACCGACACCAAAGCACACCATAAATACGCATTAATGAGCTTTCCGTTAATCCCGCATTATGCTGTGCTCGATGCCTCACTTACCTATACCCTTCCGTCTTACTTGACATCTACAACAGGTATGGATGCCTTAACTCACGCAGTGGAAGCCTATATCGGTCGCTCTACCACTAAGGAAACGAGAAGACTTGCTCTTGAAGCAACAAAGCTTGTTTTTGAAAATGTGGAAGATGCTTATAATGACGGAAAGGACCGCGCGGCAAGGGAAAATATGCTCTACGCAGCATATAAGGCAGGCATTGCGTTTTCAAAGTCCTATGTTGGCTACATTCACGCCATAGCACATTCCTTGGGTGGCAAATATGGAACACCTCACGGTCTTGCCAACGCAGTTATTATGCCATATGTCCTTAGTGCCTACGGTAAAAGCGCGTACAAAAAGCTGTATAAGCTGGGTGTTGCAGCAGGCGCTTGCGCAAAAGAGGACACATACCAGGCAGGCGCTAAAAAATTTATCGAAGCCATAAGGTCATTAAATGAAAAAATGAATATTCCCAATAAGCTGACAGGAATAAGTAAGGATGATATTGCCGAAATGGCAAAATATGCTGAAAAGGAAGCAAATCCTCTTTACCCTGTACCAAAGCTAATGACCGAAAGGGAGCTTGAAGGCTTATATTATCAAATCGCAGATTGGAGTGAAGCAAATGACAAGTGAAGAAATAAAGAGCTTGCTTGAAAAGCAAAGAGCCTATTATAGAAGCGGCAAAACCTTGCCCGTCAGCTTTCGCATAGAGCAGCTTAAAAGGCTATATGCAGCAGTTAAAAAATATCAAACGCAAATCAGCGAGGCTCTTACCAAGGACTTAGGAAAAAGCAGCTATGAGGGCTTTATGTGTGAGAGCGGACTTGCGTTGACGGAAATCAGCTATATGATAAAGCACACAAGAAAATTTGCTAAGAGAAAAACAGTGGTAACACCCTTAGCGCAGTTTCACTCTCATAGCTATAAGCAGCCTGTGCCTTACGGAAACACCCTGATTATGAGCCCTTGGAATTACCCCTTCCTTTTGACTATTGACCCTCTTGCCGATGCCATAGCCGCAGGAAATACAGCAATAGTAAAGCCAAGCGCATATTCTCCCAATACAAGCAAAATCGTAAAGAAAATTATAGAGGAATGCTTTGAGCCTGAATATGTGGCAGTGGTAACGGGAGGCAGATTAGAGAACACAGCCCTTCTTGACCAGAAATTTGACCTTGTGTTCTTTACGGGAAGCCAAGCTGTAGGTAAGGAGGTGCTTCGCCACGCATCAGAGCACTTAACTCCCGTTGTTTTGGAGCTGGGTGGCAAAAGCCCCTGTATTGTTGATAAAAGCGCCAGCATAAGGCTTGCAGCCAAGCGCATAGTCTTTGGTAAATATCTGAACTGCGGTCAAACCTGCGTTGCCCCCGACTATATACTGTGCGAGGCTTCTGTTAAGGAGGAGCTTGTCAAGGCAATAGCAATTGAAATTGAAAAGCAATATGGCAGCGACCCACTCAAAAACGAAAGCTACGGTAAAATAATAAATCAAAAGCACTTTGAGCGTCTTTGCGGCTTGATAGATAAAAGCAAGGTTGCAGTTGGCGGTATTACCAATGAAAAGACCTGCCAAATCACCCCTACGGTTATGGATAACGTAACCTATGATGATAAGGTAATGGGCGAGGAAATCTTCGGTCCTATTATGCCGATTATTACCTTTGATGATTTTGATTCTGTGGTTGACGAGCTAAAAACAAAGGATAAGCCCTTGGCGCTGTATCTGTTCTCAAGCAATAAAAAGCACATTAAGAGAGTAACAACAGAGCTTTCCTATGGCGGCGGATGTATAAACGACGTAGTCATTCACTTAGCCACAAGCAATATGGGCTTTGGCGGCGTAGGAGAAAGCGGAATGGGCTCATATCACGGAAAAAGAGGCTTTGATGCCTTTTCACACTACAAGTCAATAGTGGATAAAAAGACGTGGCTCGACCTTCCTATGCGCTATCAGCCCTATAAGAGCAAATTTTATGAATGGCTTCTGCATATTTTCTTGAGGTAAGCAATGAAAAAATCCAAAAACATTTTATTAACAGTAAATACAGTAATTATTGCATTAATCCTTACCTTGAATTTTTTCTATCAAGCAAACGGATTTGACTTTACATTAAAGTGTATATGCAGCGGTGCCTTTGCATTCCTTGGCTTAATTAATCTTTGCTATGCAATCAAAGCAAGGCAAGACAATCTGAAATTTTATGTGGGAATGGCATCGGGCTTGCTCCTTGCCTTTTTCGGAGATTATTTGATAGGCTATAATTTTATTGTGGGAGCAGTAGTCTTTGCACTTGGTCATATAAGCTTTGTCATAGCATATAGCTTCCTTCAAAAAATGAAAATGCTTGATTATATAGTTAGCGGAGTACTGTTTTTCGGAAGCCTTATGTTCCTTCTGTTCTTTCCAATGCTGTCCTTTGATGTTCCTGCTTTCAGGCTTGTTTGTATTATCTATGCGCTTATCATTTGCACAATGCTCGGCAAGGCAGTGGGCAATTTTATAAGAGAAAAAACAATCCTTACAGCTACAATAGCAATATCAAGCATATTATTCTTCTTCTCGGATTTAATGCTTGTATTGGATTGGTTTGTTGGACTTTGGAGCTGGACAGACCACGCCTGTATGGGCACCTATTACCCCGCACTTTGCCTCTTGGCATTTTCAATGTATTTAAAAAATTCGCAAATAAAAAATGGGGCTGACACAAATTAGTTTTTTGTGGTCGTTACCTATACAAAGTTAACAAAAAATCAAGGCGTTTCCTTTGGAAAACCTTGATTTTTTGTTATTATTGCACATAGTGTTCACAATTTGTTGATGCTATGTGTCAGCCCCATTTTTTGCTTTAACAAAACAGAAACATTGTATAAACGTTTCAAAAACAAGAGTGAGCTAAAATTAAAATACCAAATCTACTTGGAGGAAGTCTATGAAAAGAAAGTATCAATACCGGGCAGGGAGTAAAACCGTTGAACGAGAATATAACTATATTCCCTTCAGATATATTATTGCTGTAATGATTACCGTTTTAGAAATTGCGCTGATTATTGGAATTATGATAGTAATTTGCTTGTATGTACCGTATTTTTATATTCTGTGCTACATTACAGCCTTTGCTTGTATTATCAAAATCATCGCATCTGATGATAATCCCGATTATAAGGTGCCTTGGGTTTTGTTTGTGCTTACAGTTCCAATAGCAGGCTTTATGCTGTATTTTATGTTTTATTCACGCAAGCTTCAAAAGAAATATATAAAGCGTCTTAATGAGCTTAAACAATACGACTATAAAAAGGACAGCACAAAAATAGAGAAAGAGCTTGAAAAGACTGATAAAATGGCATATTCACAAGGGAAAATGCTGTCTGAAATATCAGGCTCTCACCTTTTTACCAATACAAAGCAGATGTATTTTTCTCTCGGCGAAGAAATGCTCGAAAGTATGATGCTTGATCTTGAGAGGGCAGAAAAATTTATCTTTATGGAGTATTTTATAATAGAGGAAGGAAAGCTTTGGAATGGCATTTTAGAGGTGCTGAAGAAAAAGGCATTAATGGGCGTTACAGTGCGAGTGCTGTATGATGATATCGGCTGTATGAACACCTTGCCGGGTAATTACTGTAAAACACTTCGCAAAATGGGTATAGAGGCTACTCCCTTTTCAAGACTTAAGGGAAATGCAGACAGTGAGTTTAACAATCGAAGCCACCGTAAAATTTTAGTCATAGACGGCAAGGTAGGCTACACAGGAGGCATCAATCTTGCTGACGAATATATAAACGAGGTAGTAAGATTCGGACATTGGAAGGACACAGGCATACGCCTTGAGGGTGAGGCAGTTTGGGAGCTTACCCGACTGTTTCTTTATGATTACGGTATTAATGTAAAGAAATCGCCTGTCGATAATTATGAGCTGTACCCTGAATCAAATAATATAACGGAGACTGGGTATCTTATTCCGTTCGGCGACGGTCCGCGTCCTCTTTTTGAGCACAACGTTGGAAAAAGGGTAATACAAAATATGCTTAGCAGTGCAACACAGTATGTGTATATTACAACACCCTACCTGATTATAGATAATGACCTTTGCACCGTCATTGAGAGTGCGGCGATGAGAGGAGTAGACGTCCGTATAATAGTTCCTCACATTCCCGACAAAAAGCTGGTCTTTGAAATGACCAAAAGCTTCTATCACAGATTAATGAAGGCGGGAGTTAAAATTTACGAATACGAGCCGGGCTTCATTCACGCAAAGAGCTATATTGCCGACGGTGAGTATGCTATGATAGGCACAATCAATTTAGATTACAGAAGCCTCGTTCATCATTTTGAAAACGGTGTGTGGATGTATAAATGCTCTTGTATTAATGAATTAAAAAATGATATTGATAAAACCCTGGAAAAATCAATAGAAATAACTCCCGATATGTTAAAAACAGGACCGATTACACGGTTTATCCGTTCGCTTGTCAGAATTTTTGCTCCGATGCTATAAAAAATTTCGAAAAAATAATTTATAACATTTCAGAAACATTTCTTTAGCAAATCGTAAAAAACAGATGTGTAAAATAGAGCTGTCAAAAGAAAACAAAGAAAGAGGAATTTTATGGAAGGCAATACAATATTCACGTATGAATATTCAGCAAAGCAAAATAAAGAGGTAGAAAGCATAAGAAGAAAATATCTGCCTCGTGAGGAAAGCAAGCTTGAACAACTGAAAAGGCTTGATAATAAGGCTCAATCGGCAGGAATTATACCGTCACTCTGTATAGGTATTATAGGAATCCTCATGTTTGGAATTGCAACGTGCTTTGGATTAAATGTATTTGAAGGAGAGGGCTGGCTGAAATACTTCTTCGGTATAGCAGGCATTTTAACAATGCTTCCGGCATACCCGATATACAAGTATATTTCAAGCAAAACCAAGGCGAGACTGACACCTGAAATTTTACGCTTGACCGATGAGCTAATGTCAAGCTTTAAATAACAGTAATCAAATTGAAATTTTTAAGAAAGAGGTATATAAATATGAGCAACAACGAACAGCAAGTGGTGGAAAGAATCAGCGCACAGTACACAAAAAAGGAGCCAACAGAGCTTGATAAGCTCCGTCAGCTTGATGCAAGGGTAAAGCGTCCGGCAAATGTATTTTCTTACATTTTAGGCGGGATTAGCGCGCTTATTATGGGCTCGGGCATGAGCCTTGTAATGACCGACATAGCAGGAAGCCTCGGAATGAACGGTGACTCAATGTCAATAGGTATCATTATAGGCATTATCGGTATGCTTATGGCAATTATCAACTACCCGCTTCATAAATTAATTCTTAACGAACGCAAGAAAAAATACGCTTCTGAAATTTTGAAGCTCAGCGAAAGCATTATCGGTAAAAGCTGATATGACAGAGGAACAAATAAACACCTTTTACGAATTAATAAAGGACATAATAGAAAATGAAGAATACTGTAGAATGCAAGAATACCGACATCATCTACACAGTAGTACCTTTGAGCATTCTATAAAGGTGGCATATCTGTGCTATCGACACTATTTAAAGCATGGAATCAGGATGAATCCAAAGGAGCTTATAAGAGCAGCCCTGTTGCACGATTATTTTTTGTATGACCATCATGATAAGAAAAATAAGACCGGTATGATTCATCTTATAAAGCATCCGAAAATAGCGCTGGAAAATGCGGTGAGAGCATATCCGGATTTGTCAAGAAATGAAAAAAATGCAATTAAGCGTCATATGTTTCCGCTGACCGTTATTCCGCCTACGTCACGGTGCGGTTGGTTGATATGCTTTTACGATAAGGTAGCAGCAATTGACGATTGCTGTATGCATATGAAGAAAAATAAAATTTTTAAAAACAAAATCAATTTTAACATTTCATAAACAAAATATAATCAAAACAAACACAACTGTAAAGTAGAATAATAAAAAAAGATAAAAGGAGAAATTCAAATGGGAATCAAATCATTTTTCAAAAACGCATTCAAGGATATGAAGGAGGATGCAAAGGCGCAGCACGAGGTTGATAAGGCGAACCTCAATGCTGTAAAGGCTGAATCAAAGGCAAACTGGGAAGAGGCTAAGGCAATGGGCAAGCCTGAAACACGCAAGGCTGTAATGCAGGCGCAAAGAGATGAGCAAATCGCAGAGGCGCAAAAGCGTCAAGCTGAGGCAGAGGCTCGCACCAAAGCTGTAAAGAAATAAGAAAATTACAAGTCGGGTGAGCAAGGGCTCATCAGCCTGACGAATGCTAACGACAAGGGTTAAAGCAACGATAGCTTTATGCCTACCCGTTTCTGCATCGTCAGGCATTGTTGCTTGTTATCAATAGAAAGGGAGAAGTAAAAATGAATGCTATTGAGATTAAAGGCTTATCTAAGAGCTTTCGCGGAATGTATGCGGTCGACCACTTGAGTATGACCGTTCCACAGGGGGCAATTTATGGCTTTATCGGTGAAAACGGAAGCGGCAAATCAACTACAATGAAGCTTATTTGCGGTCATCTTGTATCTGACAGTGGTACAATTACTTTATTTGGTAAGGAGCATACTGACCCGGGAGTTAGAGTAAGAGTGGGCGCGCTTATTGAAAATGCGGGCTGTTTTCCAAATTCCAGTGTCTATATGAACCTACGTATGCAGACTATAAACCTCGGACTTGAAAATCCTGACGGGGAAATAAAAAGAGTTTTGGAAATTGTAAGAATGCAAGACAGCTCTGGCTTGAAATTTAAGTCCTGTTCTCTCGGTATGAAGCAACGCATCGGTATAGCTATGGCTCTGCTTGGCAATCCCGCATTGTTGATTTTAGATGAACCAATCAACGGACTTGATACTGACGGTATGAGGATTATGCGTGAAATTCTCGTTGATATTACGCAGAAATACGGTTGCACTGTTCTGATTTCCTCTCATATTCTCGGCGAGCTTGAAAAAATAGCAACGCATTATGGCATTATTCGTCAAGGCAAAATGATAATGGAGCTGTCAGCCGAGGAAATGGATAAAAGAGCACAGGTGTTTGTGTCATTAAAGGTCAATGATATGGCAGGGGCTAAAAAGGTATTGAGCGCAAGCTACAATACTGTTAAAGAGGAAAACGGTTATATTCGGGTATATGACATAGATGATACAGCCGAAATAGTTGATTTCTTGATGAAAAACGGTTACGTTGTAAGTGAGCTTAAAAAGAACAAAATCGGACTTGAGGAATATTATATTGAGCTGATGTCAAGAAAGGAGGAAAAATAAATGACAAAGGAATTAAGCTTTGAGTCTCCAAGCCTTGCAAAAAGAATTAAGGGGATGCTTGGAGTTGACTTTTACCGTCTTTTCCATACGCCTATGTTCTATATTTTTCTTTTGATTTCTGCAATTATACCTGCGATGATATCAGCAATTACAATGACTCAGAGTCCTAACGGTGGAGATGTATCACCCCTTTATTCAAATTTGTGGCAAATAGTTGCCTCCTTTAAATCTCTGTACGTAATTGAAACAATCGGTGATTATGCCAATATGAATATGGTGTTTATATTCGGTGGTATTATGGTGTCAATATTCATCGGTCACGACTATAAGTCAGGCTACGTAAAGCAGCTTTTTACCACACACGCAAAAAAAGAGGACTATATGATATCAAAGACACTTGTTTGCGCATTTGCAATGGCTTGTATGTGTATAACCTATCTTATAGGCGGAGTAATAGGGGGCTTGCTTGCGGGCTATGATGCCACCGTTAATGTAGGCTCATTGATTATAGCTGTTCTCGGAAAAATAGTTATGTCTTTTGGCTGGGCAAGCCTATATACCTTCTTAAATATTATTTTCAGAAGATATTTTGGAATTTCAATAGCCTCATCCTTCTTCTTTGGAACGGGCATTTTGATAATCGGCATTGCATCCATAGTTAACAGCCTGTCGTTGCCAACAGTTTTTCTTAACATATTCCTTTACGGTGCATCAGTAAACGCAAATCTTTCAAGTAATATTGGCGCATTGATTATTTGCATAGCTGTGTCCTTGGCTTGGACTGTTATTTATAACTACCTTGGAACAAGACTGCTAACCAAAAGTGACGTATATTAAAGGGGGTCTAAAAAATGAATGCAGTAGAAATAAGAGGACTTTCTAAAAATTTCGGCTCCAAGCAGGCTGTTTGCGGCCTTGATATGACAGTTCCAATGGGTGCAATTTATGGCTTCATCGGAGAGAACGGATCAGGCAAATCCACAACCGAAAAAATGATATGTGGGCTTATTCCCACAAGCGGAGGCACTATTAAGCTTTATGACAGAGCTTATACTGATGATGAGGTGCGCGCAAGTATTGGAGTGTTGATTGAAGCACCGGGGTGCTTTCCCGGTCTTTCCGTATGGGACAATATGATGCTTCAAGCCTTAAATTTAAGCATACCCAATGCCGAACAAGAGGTAATAAGGGTACTTAAGCTGGTTAGAATGGAGGGAGCAGCCTCAAATAAATACAAGAATTGCTCTCTTGGTATGAAGCAAAGAATAGGCATTGCAATGGCATTGCTTGGTGAGCCAATGCTCCTTGTGTTGGATGAGCCTCTTAACGGTCTTGATGCGGACGGTATGAGAATTATGCGTGAGGTGCTTTGCGATATAGTTAAGGATGGCAAGCGCAGTATAATTGTTTCCTCTCATCTTCTTGGAGAGCTTGAAAAGGTGGCAACCCACTATGGCATTATCCGCCACGGTAAAATGATTCGTGAAATGACAGCTAAGGAGCTTGATTTAAGCTGTCGTACCTATATTGCACTTACCTCAAACGATATGAAAAGAAGCAGATCGCTTCTTGAAAGCAGATATTCGCGTGTAGAAAAGGATGAAGCGGGGTATTTGCGCGTATATGATGCGACGGCTCCCGAGGAGCTCGTTAAGTATCTTTATGAAAACGGTATTTGCGTAACAGAGATAATGACTGATAAAATCGGTCTTGAGGAATATTATATTGACTTAATGAAGGAGGGCAAGTGATATGGAAAGCAAAGTGAAATTTGAGAAATTTACATTAAGCAAGCGCATGAAAAGTATGCTAAGAGTCGATTTCAGAAGAATGCTCAAATCCAAGCTGTTTTATATTCTCATAGCTTGTGCCTTAGTTTTACCAATCATTATGACTGTTATGATGGCAATGATGGACGGTTCTGTTTCTGTAGACCCACAAACAGGAGAGGAAACGGTGATGAAGGGCCCTGAAAGCACCTGGCAGAATATTGGAACAATACCGGGTAAGGAAGCAATGGGAGGCTCAGAGGTTTTCAGTATGTGCAATATTAACATGGCGTTTATGGGAATCTCTGTATTCATCTGCCTGTTTATATCTGACGACTTCAGAAGCGGATATGCCAAAAATATATTTACCGTCCGTTCAAAAAAGACAGAGTACGTTATTTCAAAAACAGTTGTTGGCTTTGTATGCGGTGCTCTTATGCTTATTGCATATTTTGTAGGTGCAATGCTTGGAGGTGCCATTTCGGCTCTGCCCTTTGAGCTTGGCGATTTATCTGTTGCAAATATCGTGATGTGTATGCTTTCAAAAATTCTTTTAATGCTTGTATTTGTTGCAATATTTGTTTTGGTAAGCGTTGCGGCAAAGCAAAAGGCTTGGCTGTCAATTTGCGGCTCATTGGGGGCAGGAATGCTTTTATTTATGATGGTTTCTATGATTACGCCGCTTAATTCTTCAATTGTTAATGTTGCCTTATGTCTTGCAGGCGGAATATTGTTTGCAATCGGGCTTGGAGCTATCAGCTGTATCGTGCTCAAAAAAACGAGCTTAGTATAATGTAAAAAACAGGGCTGTTTCAGCCCTGTTTTTTACAATTTTTTAATAAATATTAAAAACATAAACAAAACTTTAACATTTCTGTGCTACAATAAGCTTGTAAACTAAAAATAAGGTGGTAATTCATATGTTTAAAATACTTGTTGTAGAGGATGATTTGGAGCTTAATCGCGGAGTCTGCACCTTCTTAAACGGAAACGGATATGAGGCAACAGGCTGCTTAAATGCAGAGGATGCCTATGATGCTATGTATAATACCGTTTTTGACTTAATAGTTTCAGACATTATGATGCCCAAAATTGATGGCTTTGAATTTGTAAAAACAGTTAGGTCACTTAACGAAAATATTCCAATACTCTTTATGACCGCCAGGGACGACTTTGCCTCAAAGCAGCGCGGCTACAGAGTAGGCATTGATGATTATATGGTAAAGCCCATTGATTTAGAGGAGCTGTTTTTACGAATAGGCGCGCTTTTAAGGCGCTCCAAAATTGCCTCATCAAGAAGACTTGAGGTCGGCAATTTTGTAATGGATGCCGACGAGCATACAGCATACTTAAATGACGAGGAAATCCCCTTGACCTTGCGTGAGTTTAATTTGCTTTACAAATTGCTCTCATACCCTAAAAAGACCTTTACAAGAACACAGCTAATGGACGAATTTTGGGATGCTGACACACAAGCAGGCACAAGAACGGTTGACGTGTATATGACAAAGCTTCGCTCCAAGCTCTCGGAGTGTGACTCCTTTGAAATCATCACCGTTCACGGCCTTGGCTATAAGGCGGTGATAAAGTGAGCAAGAGAAAGATAAATGTATTAAGATCCATAAGTCATTTTTTAGTATTCCTTTTGCTTGTAGGCTTTGTGGTGTCCTGTTGTATGCTTTTGTTTGTCAATGTAATGGCAACCTCAATGAATATAGAGATCACAAATGAAAATATAGAGTCAGCCGCTAAAATCACAATGCTGAATGTGTTAATCATTACGGGAATTTTCACACTCATTGATTTTATACGTCGCAAGCTGACCGTAGAACGACCGACAATGCAAATTATAGAGGCGGGACGAAAGGTTATGAACGGAGATTTTTCCGTTCGCATCCCACCTCTTACCTCGGTTGGCTCGGATGACTCCTTTAAAGAAATTGCAGAATGCTTTAATAAAATGGCAGAGGAGCTTTCCTCAACCGAAACCCTTCGCACCGATTTTGTGGCAAACGTGTCTCACGAGCTGAAAACCCCATTGGCAATTATGCAAAATTACGGCTCACTCCTTTCACAGCCCGACCTTGATGATGAAAAGAGAATTGAATATGCAAAGGGCATTACCGATGCCTCAAAGCGCCTCGCTTCACTGATTACCAATATTTTAAAGCTTAACAAGCTTGAAAATCAGCAAATTACTCCCGTTTTTGAAAGCTATAACCTATCCGAGCAGCTTTGTGAATGTCTGCTTGGCTTTGAGGAAGCGTGGGAGAAAAAGGGCATAAATATCGAAACAGACATTGAAGAGGATATTTACATTTCATCCGATGCTGAAATGATGAGCTTAATTTGGAACAACCTGTTTTCAAATGCCATTAAATTCACCGACAACGGTGGCACTGTGTCCCTGTCCGTTAAGAAGGAGTCAGAACACGTAACCGTTAAAATAAGCGACACAGGGTGCGGTATATCATCAGAGGTAGGCAAGCATATGTTTGATAAATTCTATCAAGGCGACACCTCTCACGCAATGCAGGGCAACGGTCTTGGCTTAGCCCTTGTTAAGCGCGTAATTGATATTACAGGAAGCGACATTTCCGTGGAAAGCGAGGTTGGTAAAGGAACAACCTTTACAGTCAAAATAAAATGATGCAATGGTTGAAAAGGCTTTGTAAAGCGCTTTTGTTTCCTCATATAGCGGTTTTGCTTCTGCTAACACCGTTTGTTACAGCATTACTTGTTTATTCTATGGTATATAAGGGAACAGAGTACGTAATTTCAATTATTTCCTATGTGCTTTCTGCCTATACCCTTACTGTATGGTGCATTAAAATACCGCACTTGATTCGCTTTTTCAAAAGCTTTAAAAAAGAGAATAAGTATGCTCAAATGTGGCTGAACGACGAAGGACTCAGAGTCAATGTGTCCCTGTATGGCTCACTGCTGTTTAATGTAGCATATGCTATATTCCAATTGGGACTTGGCTTTTTCCATAGCTCCTTTTGGTTTTGCTCCTTGGCAATATACTATATTTGCTTGGCAGCAATGCGATTTTTCTTGCTTCGTTATACAAGAAAATATAAGGCTCAAAAGGATATGATAACCGAGTTTGTCCGCTATCGCGCTTGCGCTTGGGTATTCCTCTTTTTGAACCTGATTCTTTCAATAATAGTTTTCTTTATGGTATATTTTAACAGAACCTTTGTTCACAGCGAAATCACCACAATTGCAATGGCAGCCTACACCTTTACAGCATTTACGGTAGCTATTGTAAATATGGTAAAATATAAACAGTATAACAGCCCTGTTTATTCCGCATCTCACTCAATCAGCTTCACCGCAGCCTGTGTTTCAATATTAACTCTTGAATCAACAATGCTGAACACCTTCGGCGACGAAGCGCAGGAGTCCTTTCGCCAGCTAATGCTTGCATTAACCGGCGCGCTAATCTCTATAACACTTGTCCTTATGGGAATTTATATGATTGTAAAAGCTACAAAAGAGCTTAAAATACTCAGGAGAAATATAAATAATGGAACAGAATGAAAATAAAGAGGTTTTTTTCTACTCCTATTCAGCAAGGGAGCAGGAGGAAATCAAAAGAATACGCAAAAAATATATGACTGATGACACGTGTACCACCGAGGACAAAATGGCAAGACTTCGCTTTCTTGATGAAGGCGTTACCAAAAAGGGAACAGTAGCTTCCCTTGTTTTCGGTATAATAGGCACATTAATTCTTGGCACAGGAATGAGCCTTATAATGACCGATTTGGGCAGCTTTTTAGAAAGCAGCACCTTAGCTCTTCTAATCGGTATTGTAATGGGAGTTATCGGTATAGTAATTCTTGCCCTTGCGTATCCTCTGTACAATATAATTACAAAAAAGGAAAAGGAGCGTGTAGCTCCGGAAATATTAAAGCTAACCGAGGAGCTAATGAAGTAGAAAGCCTTGAATAAGCATCTCTTATATGATAAAATAAAGAAAAAACAATAAGAGGAGATCGCCGCAGTGGAAAGCCCGTTAATAACAATGTCAGCAATTACAGGCAAACCGACTCAAAAGGAAATATATA
>JAFTZI010000057.1 GCA_017461055.1 Clostridia bacterium
ACAGCAAAGGTTGTTCGTAACGGTAAGGCAAAGAAAATTTACGTTATGAAGTACAAGGCTAAGAAGAACGAGAAGAAGAAGATCGGTCATAGACAGCCTTATACAAAAGTACAAATCGAAAAGATTGTTGGCTAATTTCGGTGAAATAATATGACAAAGGTCGTATTTTTCAAGTCTAACGGAGTTTTTTGGGGCTTTGAGGAGCAGGGTCATACAGGTTTTGCAAGTAGCGGTAATGATATATTATGCTCAGCAATTTCAGCAATGACAATGCTTGTTATCAACACAGTTGAGGTATCATACGCATCCGAGGTTGACTACGATATAGACGAAGAAACAACAAACATTCGCGTTGCCGCTCGTGGCGCGTTACCGAGCTATGAGACTGATGAGAGAAAGCGCTTTGCGATTTCCGGACTTATCATGGGCTACTACTACCAGTTAAATGATTTGGTAGAGGAATATTACGATTACTTAGAGGTAGACGTAATTGAAAAGGAATATGACGGTAACAAATAAACGTAAAAATTTAACGGAGGAACATATAATGTTAAGACTTGGTTTACAGTTCTTCGCTCACAAAAAGGGTGTTGGTTCTACAAAGAACGGCAGAGACAGTGAGTCTAAGCGTCTTGGTGTTAAGAAGTCAGACGGCTCAAACGTAATCGCTGGTAACATCATTGTAAGACAAAGAGGAACAAAGATTCATCCAGGTACCAATGTAGGTATCGGTAAGGACGACACACTCTTCGCTTTAGTTGATGGCGTAGTTAAGTTTGACTACATGGCTAAAGACAAGAAGCGTGTAAATGTTTTGGCGAAATAATTGATTAAATTAGATAAAAGACGCTTGGAAAATCAAGCGTCTTTTATCTTTTTTATTGAAAATGAATTAAATTTCAAAAACTGTCTTCACAATATAACAAAAATGTGATAAAATAACAAGGAATAAATATTTCTTTAGAGGTAACTATGTTAGAACTTAAAAATGTTTCCTTCAAGGTAATAGACGAAGAAGGAAACGAAAAGGAAATTTTAAAAAATGTCAATTTGAAAATTGAAGATAGATTTGTTGCAATAACTGGACCAAACGGCGGCGGTAAATCTACCCTTGCAAAGATAATAGCTGGAATTTATCCTGTTACAAGCGGTCAAATTTTCCTTGACGGAGAAGACATTACTAACAAATCAATTACAGAAAGAGCTAAGATGGGCATCAGCTTCGCATTTCAACAGCCTGTTCGTTTTAAGGGCTTAACGGTAAGAGATTTGATTACACTTGCTGCCGGTAAAAAAATTAGTGTTGCAGAGGCATGCACTTATCTTTCTGAGGTAGGCTTATGCGCAAGAGATTATATTGATAGAGAAATTAATGCTTCACTTTCAGGCGGTGAGCTTAAAAGAATAGAAATTGCAATGATAATGGCAAGAGGCACAAAGCTTTCTGTTTTCGACGAGCCGGAGGCAGGAATTGATTTGTGGAGCTTTAATAATCTTATAAGGGTATTTGAAAAAATGCACGAAAAGATAAATGGCAATATCATCATAATTTCCCACCAGGAAAGAATACTTGACATAGCCGATAAAATTGTGGTTGTTTCAAACGGAGAGGTAACCAATTACGGTAATAAGGAAGACATTCTACCGTCCCTTCTTCGTAACGAAAATACAAAGTTTGGCTGCGTAAAGCTATAAGGAGAAAGACATGGACGCAATACAAAAGGGCTTGCTGGAAAAGGTAGCAGGCTTGCACGAGATACCCGAGGGCGCCTACAACATAAGAGCGAATGGCGGCTTAGGTGGAAGAAACACAACTGCCAATATAGATATAGTATCTAAAGAAGATAAGCCTGGAATAGACATTATAATCAAGCCAAACACAAAAAACGAAAGTGTTCACATTCCTGTTATTATCAGCGAAAGCGGACTTAATGAAATGGTGTACAACGACTTTTATATAGGTGAAAATGCTGATGTAACAATTGTGGCGGGCTGTGGCATACACAATAGTGGAGATGAAAATTCGAGTCATGACGGCATTCACACCTTCCACGTTGGCAAAAACGCAAAAATCAAGTATGTTGAACGTCACTACGGCGAGGGCGAGGGAACGGGCGCAAGAATTATGAACCCGGAAACCGTTGTCGTAATTGATGACGGTGGATATATGGAAATGGAAACTACTCAAATTAAAGGTATCGAATCCACTGTTAGAAAAACAACTGCTACTATAGGTAATGATGCCAAGCTTGTAATACGTGAGAGCTTAATGACTCACGGTAAGCAATTTGCAAAAACCGACTTTACTGTTGACTTGAATGGCGAAAATAGCTCAGCAAACGTAATTTCACGCTCCGTTGCCAAGGATGAGTCTTATCAAGAGTTTTACTCCAATATCAGAGGCAACAATAAGTGTGTAGGTCATACAGAATGTGATGCGATTTTGATGGATAAGGCAAGAGTTGTTGCAATTCCTGAAATTTCTGCCAATCATATTGATGCCAGCCTTATTCATGAGGCAGCAATCGGTAAAATTGCAGGTGAACAGCTGATTAAGCTGATGACCTTGGGATTATCAGAGGAAGAAGCAGAGGAGCAAATTGTAAACGGTTTCCTTAAATAATACCTGTAAGAAGGGAGTGTTTTATGAACATTCAATATTTGAAATACGCCTTAGAGGTAGCCAAGCAAAAGTCAATTAGTAAGGCTTCACGAGCCTTGTATATGGGACAACCGAACTTGAGTCGTGCCATAAAGGAGCTTGAGGAGGAGCTTGGTATTACTATATTTGAAAGAAACTCTAAGGGCATAATTCCAACTCCGGACGGAGAAGAATTTTTGCAGTATGCAAAACGAATTTTGCTTCAAATAGATGAGGTCGAGGAAATATACAGGGTAGGAAAAAAGAAGAAATCTCACTTTTCTGCCTGTGTTCCACGCGCAGGCTATACTGCATATGCCTTTGCAGAGCTTTCAAAAAGCATAGATACAAGCAACCCTGCCGAAATATTTTATAAGGAAACGAACTCTATGCGCACAATTAACAGCGTGCTTAAGGGCGACTACAATTTAGGCATAATAAGATACCAAACAACTTTTGAAAAGTATTTCGAGTCACTGTTCTTGGAAAAAAGCTTAGTTGCGGAAACAATAACGGAATTTTCATATGTTCTTGCTATGTCGGCAAATAACCCGTTAGCAACCAAGGAAAACATACAACCCGAAGACTTAAGCGAATATATTGAGATAGCTCACGCAGACCCATATGTTCCGTCCCTGCCTGTAATTGACGTGAAAAAGGCGGAAATGTCTGAGTACGTAGACAAGAGAATATATGTATTCGAAAGAGCCAGTCAGTATATGCTTTTAGAAAGTGTTCCCAATACATTTATGTGGATATCTCCTCTTCCGGACGAAATGCTTAATCAGCATAATTTAATAGAAAAGGAATGTACCTTCTCTAATAAAAAGTATAAGGATGTTCTTATTTACCGTAAGGACTATAAGCTGTCTGAGCTTGATAAAATGTTCATAGCTAATGTTAATAAAGCAAAAGAAGGAATGTAAGGGCTCTTGCAATAAGCAAGAGCTTTTCTAATGCATATTTTAAAATAAAACTGCGATAATATTTGTATGCTATCAACAAAAATAAATAGCCCAAAATGTAAAAAAATAATAAAATTTTGCCACTTTTTAGTGGATTTCAATTACTTTTACGCATAAAATGGTAAAAAAATTATAAAAACATATAAAATAGCAAATTTGCTATGTATTTTAAAGCATAGCTCTATGTTTTATAAGCATTTTACAAACAATAAATTGTGTGATAGAATACAGACATAAATTTGAATTACTGTGTGCTATTTTATAGCAAAAGGAGTAGAAATGAAGGAATATGCAATCGTAAACAGTGTAGAAAGCTTTCAAGCAGCTTTTGCAAGAGTAAGAGCTGCACAAAAAAAGTTTTCCACCTACTCACAGGAGCAGGTAGATAAAATTTTTACAGCAGCGGCTATGGCTGCAAACCGTGAGAGAATTTCCTTGGCTAAGTTAGCAGTTGAGGAAACCGGAATGGGTATTGTAGAGGACAAGGTTATTAAAAATCATCTTGCATCTGAATTTGTATATAACACACATAGAGATATGAAGACATGTGATGTAATTGAAGAGGATACAGCAGGCGGAATGCAGAAAATTGCTTCACCTGTTGGAGTTGTTGCTGCAGTTATTCCAACCACTAACCCTACATCAACAGCAATTTTCAAAGCGCTTCTTGCATTAAAAACAAGAAACGGTATTATAATCAGCCCTCATCCAAGAGCCAAGAATTCTACCATAGCTGCATCAAAAATAGTTCTTGAGGCTGCGGTAAAGGCAGGTGCACCCGAGGACATTATTGCTTGGATTGACGTTCCCTCCCTTGAGCTTACAAACACCTTGATGTCAACTGCTGATATTATTCTTGCAACAGGCGGCCCCGGAATGGTAAAGGCTGCTTATTCAAGTGGAAAGCCGGCACTTGGCGTTGGTGCAGGCAATACACCGGCCATAATTGATGAAAGTGCCGATATTGTATTGGCTGTAAACTCAATTGTTCACTCAAAAACCTTTGATAACGGTATGATTTGCGCATCCGAACAATCTGTTATTGTCCTTGATAAAATTTACGCAAAGGTAAAGAACGAATTTATAAAAAGAGGCTGTTATTTCTTAACTCCCGATGAAACAGAAAAGGTTAGAAAAACAATAATTATTAATGGAGCTCTAAACGCAAAAATTGTTGGTCAAAGTGCCCATAGAATTGCAGAGCTTGCAGGAGTTACAGTTGACCCGAAGACCAAGATTTTAATAGGTGAGGTGGAATCTGTTGAATTAACAGAGGAATTCGCCCACGAAAAGCTATCTCCGGTCCTTGCAATGTATAAAGCAAAGACTTTTGATGAGGCTCTTGATAAGGCATATGCATTAATTGAAGACGGTGGCTTAGGTCATACATCCTCAATATATATCAATGAATTAACTGAAACCGACAAGCTTAACAAATTTAAGCTAATGATGAAAACCTGTCGTATTCTCGTTAATACACCTTCCTCACACGGAGGCGTAGGTGATGTTTATAACTTCCGCTTAGCACCGTCATTAACTCTTGGATGCGGAACATGGGGTGGCAACTCCATTTCAGAAAATGTAAGCGCTAAGCATCTTTTGAACATTAAAACAGTAGCTATAAGGAGAGAGAATATGCTTTGGTTCAGAGCGCCTGAGAAAATATACATCAAAAAAGGATGCCTTAATGTTGCTCTTGACGAGCTTAAAACAGTATTAAACAAAAAGAAGGCATTTATCGTTACCGATACATTCCTTTTTGAAAATGGTTATACAAAGCCGATTACCGATCAATTGACACAAATGGGCATTCAGTATGCCACCTTCCACAACGTAGCTCCGGATCCAACTCTTGCCTGTGCAAAGGAGGGCGCTGCACAAATGTCAGCATTCGCTCCGGACGTTATAATCGCATTAGGCGGCGGCTCGGCAATGGACGCAGCAAAAATTATGTGGGTTCTCTATGAGCATCCGGAAGCTGATTTTATGGATATGGCTATGCGCTTTATGGATATAAGGAAGCGTGTTTACACATTCCCCAAAATGGGTGAAAAGGCTTATTTCATAGCTATTCCGACATCAGCGGGAACCGGCTCTGAGGTTACTCCGTTTGCTGTAATTACAGATGAGGTAAGCGGTGTAAAATATCCTCTTGCTGATTATGAATTGCTACCAAATATGGCAATTGTTGATGCTGACTTCCATATGACAGCGCCTAAGGGACTAACCTCCGCCTCCGGTATTGATGCAGTAACTCACGCGGTAGAGGCATATGCTTCAATAATGGCAACTGACTACACAGACGGTTTAGCGCTTCGTTCACTTAAGATGATATTTGAATATCTCCCAAGAGCATATGAAAACGGTGCAAATGACCCGGTAGCAAGAGAAAAAATGGCTAATGCCGCAACAATGGCAGGCATGGCATTTGCAAATGCGTTTCTTGGTGTTTGTCACTCAATGGCACATAAGCTTGGTGCGTACCATCACTTGCCACACGGCGTTGCTAATGCGCTAATGATAGAAGAGGTTATTCGCTTTAACGCAACAGAAACACCTACAAAAATGGGTACATTTTCACAGTATGACCACCCAATAGCAATAGAGCGCTATGCTGAAATAGCAGACTATCTTGGCTTAAAGGGCAAGAAAAATGAGGACAAGGTAGAAGCTCTTATTAACCACATTAATGAACTAAAGGCAAGAGTTGGTATTAAGAATTCCATTAAGGAATACGGAATCGATGAGAATAAATTCTTAGAAACACTTGACGAAATGGTAGAGCAGGCATTTGACGATCAATGTACCGGCGCTAACCCAAGATATCCTTTAATGTCCGAAATTAAGCAAATGTATTTGAACGCATACTACGGAACACATAAAGAGGTCTGATAAAAAAGTAAGGCTTGGTGTGTAAAAAATTAAATAAATATACCCTCCAAGCCTTGATAATTTATCAAAACTATGATAAAATAAATAAAAATGCTTGGAGGGCAATTTTTTATGAAGCTTGATAATGTAATTTTAGAAAGAAAAGATAAGACAGTTTATCGCGACGGTGATTTAAAGATTAAGGTTTATAACGAGAATTTTTCAAAGGTAAATGTTCTTGTATCTGCTCTTAATCAGGCAAAAATCGAGGAAACCGGACTCAACGTACCAAAGCTACATGCTGTTACAACAATTGACAATAAGTGGGTTGTTGTAACCGATTATATTGAGGGTACACCGCTCGATGTGCTTATGGAAAGAAATCCTGAAAAATTGGATGAATATCTCCAAAAATTTGTAGACCTCCAGCATCTTGTTCACACAAAGAAATCCACTGGATTGTTAAAAATTAAAGAAAAGATGCACGCAAAAATAGCTCAAACTGATTTTGATGATGCAACTAAGTATGAGCTTCAAGCAAGATTGGCAGGAATGCCTAACCACGATAAGCTTTGCCACGGTGATTTTAATCCATCTAATATAATTGTAACAGAGAATGGAGAAATGTACATTATAGACTGGTCACACGCTACACAGGGTAATGCCTCGGCTGACGTTGCAAGAACATATCTGTTGTTTAATCTCGAGGGCAAGCGTGATCTTGCAGAGAAATATCTTAATTTGTTTATCAACAAAACAGGTGTTACGAGAAGCTATTATTTGAGATGGGTTCCAATCGTTGCCGCATCTCAGACAGTAAAGAAAAACGCTGAGGAAAAAGAGCTTTTGAGCAATTGGGTAAACGTTGTGGATTTTGAATAAAATATCCCGTGGCAGTAAAAACTGTCACGGGAATTTCAAATTAAATTGAAGGTGAAAAATGAAAATTATTGATATCATAAGGGCAGATAAGCCATCCCTTTCCTTTGAGGTCTTTCCTCCAAAAACCTCAGATAAATTCGATATAGTAAAGGATGCTACAGAAAAAATTGCATTACTTAAGCCATCATTTATGAGCGTTACATACGGTGCAGGCGGTGGAACAAGTGAATATACATTGTCAATTGCCAAGAATATACAGGAGAATTACAGTGTACCCACCCTTGCTCATTTAACCTGTGTTAATTCAACTAAAAGCGAGGTCAAAGCACGTCTTGAGATGCTAAAAAGCAATGGAATAGAAAACATACTTGCTTTAAGGGGCGATATCACACCTGAAAATCAAAACAGAGAAAAATGGGACTATCATTTTGCTAACGAACTTGTTGAGGAAATTAAGGGCAGCTATGATTTTTGCGTAGGCGGTGCTTGCTATCCTGAATGTCATCCAGAATCCGTTCATCAAAAGGAAGACATCTTAAATCTTAAGCGTAAAATAGATGCAGGCTGTGAGTTTTTGACTACCCAAATGTTTTTTGATAATAATGTTTTGTACAACTATCTTTACAAAATAAGAGAGGCCGGAATAACCGTACCTATTATTGCTGGAATTATGCCTGTAACAAACGCAAAGCAGATTAAAAGAAGCTGCGAGCTTTCTAACTGTACATTGCCGCAACGCTTCAAGGCAATAGTAGATAGGTATGGTGATAACCCCGAGGCTATGAAGCAGGCAGGAATTGCTTATGCAACCGATCAAATAATTGACCTTTTTGCAAACGGAGTAAATGCGGTACACGTATATTCAATGAATAAGCCGGAAGTTGCTCAAAAAATACAGGATAACCTGTCAGAAATACTAAAATGATTGATATTTGTACAATTTCATTAACCGAGACAGCAACCTTGAAAATCGACAAAAAAGAGGTTATGCGCTATTTGCGTACTAAGGAAATGGATGAAGGCTTAAACGCAATTTATGAAGCTTGTGTTAAAAGAATATACGAGGTGGCTTCACCAAAAGCTGTTTACAAAAAGTTTAATATAAATGTGCTTGATAATATTGTTGATTTTGGCTTTATGAAGGTAAATAGCAAGGATTTAGCTAAAAACCTAAAGGATTGTAATGAGGCATATGCTTTTGCTGCTACATTAGGCATAGGAGCTGACAGGACCTTTGACAGGCTAAATAGAGTCTCACAGACAGAAGCAACCGTGTTTAGTGCAGTTGCCTCA
The DNA here is from genome assembly GCA_017461055.1 of Clostridia bacterium. Classification (GTDB taxonomy): domain Bacteria; phylum Bacillota; class Clostridia; order Oscillospirales; family CAG-272; genus RGIG2000. The sequence goes on from JAFTZI010000057.1 coordinate 8,653, forward strand.
TCTCTTATAGAAAGCTTTTGCGACTATGTAAACGAAAGGCTTATAGACGGTTTAAGCTCAAAACCAAGGTTTTCAGCTGGCTATGGAGATTTTTCCTTGGAGCATCAAAGAGATATATTAAGTAATTTAGAGGCTGATAAAAGACTCGGCATTTTTTTAACTGAATCATACATGATGGTACCTGTAAAATCGGTTACTGCAATAATTGGAATTAGGAGCTAATAATGGATATTTTATCTTACATGAAGAAAGGATTTGTGTTTTTCGATGGTGGAATGGGAACACAGCTCCAATTAAATGGCTTAAAGGCTGGACAAAGCCCTGAAACGTGGAACATTACCCATCCGGAAATTATAACAGCAATTCATAAGTCCTATTTCGAAGCCGGTGCCAATATAGCAACAACAAATACATTTGGTGCCAATCCCCTAAAGATAGATAACACAGATGAAGTTGTTGCAAGAGCAATTGAAAATGCAAAAAGAGCTATATACGACAAGCATCAGTACGTCGCCCTTGATATAGGGCCAACAGGTAAGCTATTAAAGCCGCTTGGCGATTTAAGCTTTGAGGATGCCTATGATGCATTTGCAACGGTAGTCAAGGCAGGGGCATCAAGGGGATGCGACTTAATAATAATCGAAACAATGAACGATACCTATGAGCTAAAGGCAGCAGTATTAGCAGCAAAGGAAAATTCAAGCCTTCCTGTGTTTGCTACCTTTGTTCTTGATGAAAAGGGAAAAACAGTAACAGGTTGCGATATACAAGCAATGGTTGCATTGCTTGAGGGATTGGGCGTTGATGCCTTAGGTGTAAATTGCTCTTTAGGTGCAGATGAGCTTAAAAGATTTGTTCCTGAGCTTATAAAATATTCCTCGGTGCCGGTAATTGTAAATCCAAATGCGGGAATGCCATATGTCGTAGACGGCAAGACCTGTTATGATTCAACTCCTGAACGTTTCTCGTCCTCGGTTTTTGAAATAGCTCAAATGGGAGCAAGAATTTTAGGTGGCTGCTGCGGAACAACACCTGAGCATATCAGACTTTTAACAAAAGCGCTTAATGGCGTGACCCCAAAAGATATAGTAAAAAAGAACCATACGGTAGTTTCGTCCTATTCAAACGCTTGCTTTTTTAATAATAAGGTGGTTTTAATAGGCGAAAGAATTAATCCTACAGGAAAGCCAAAGCTAAAGACAGCACTAAAAGAAAACAATCTTGACTATATGGTGAAAGAGGCCATAGGTCAAGAGGAAAAGGGTGCTCATATGCTTGATGTAAATGTAGGCTTGCCCGAAATTAACGAAGAAGAAATGCTTGTAAATGTAATTAAGGAAATACAAGCAGTAAGCTCGTTACCATTGCAGATTGATTCATCAAATCCTAAGGCACTCGATAGCGCTATGCGTATATATAATGGCAAGCCTCTTGTTAATTCCGTTAACGGAAAAGAAGAAAGTCTAAACAGCGTTTTACCACTTGTGAAAAAGTATGGCGGTGTCGTAATTGCCTTAACTCTTGATGAAAACGGTATTCCAAATACAGCCGAGGGAAGAGTAGAGATAGCAGAAAAAATCATAAATAGAGCAAAAGAGTATGGTATAGATAAAAAGGATATAATAGTTGATCCGCTTTGCTTAACCGTCAGCTCAGATAAAAATGCTCCGAGCATAACTCTTAAGTCAATAGAGCTCTTAAAGAAAATTGACGTTAAGGTTTCCCTTGGTATTTCCAACGTTTCCTTTGGCTTACCAAGCAGAGACTATGTTAACTCTGTGTTTTTCTCTCATGCTTTGCTAATGGGACTTGATGCGGTTATAATGAATCCGTATTCTCTTGAAATGATGAAGGTGTATTATGCACATAATGCACTAATGGGAATTGACGATATGTGCCAAGATTATATAAGCTTCGCAAGTAATAATCAAGCATCATCTGTAAGCACAGAGACAGAGCAAATTACACTTGAAAGAGCAATCATAAAGGGGCTTAAAAAGGAAGCAAGGGAAATAACTAAAGATCTAATTCAAATTATAGAGCCTCTTGAAATTGTAAATAATCATATTATTCCTGCTCTTGATACGGTTGGAGCAAATTACGAAAATGGTATCACCTTTTTGCCACAGCTTTTAATGAGTGCCGAAACTGCAACAGTTGCATTTGAGGTTGTAAAAGAAAACATTAAGGGAGAGGGCAATACAAATAAGGGAGATATTATCTTAGCAACAGTTAAGGGTGATATACACGATATCGGCAAAAACATAGTCAAGGTTATTTTGCAGAATTATGGATATAATGTTCATGATTTAGGCAAGGATGTATCTCCTGATACAATTCTTAAATATGCAGAAAAAACAGGAATAAAGTTAATAGGCCTTTCAGCATTAATGACTACAACGGTTCCGTCAATGGAGGAGACTATTCGTCTTGTAAAATCAAAGCATTCAGACATAAGGTTTATGGTTGGTGGTGCAGTGCTTAATCCTGAATACGCACAAATGATAGGCGCAGATAATTATTCTAAGGATGCAATGGAGTCTGTCCGCTACGCACAAGAGGTCTTTGGTAATTAATTTATACAAAAATGAAAAGAAGAATTTTCATGCAAGGAGTGAAAATTCTTCTTTTTGTATTCATTTTGAAAATAAGACTAAAGATTAAATTACTACCTCATTCTCACATTTGCCAGTGTCAAAAAACTCCTTAATATTGTCAACAGTAGTTTGTGCAATATTAGCAAGAGCCTCTTCGGTTAAAAAGGCTTGGTGAGAGGTAACGAGTACATTTGGCATAGATAAGAGAATAGCTAAGGTGTCATCATCAATTATATCGCTGGAGTTGTCTTCATAGAATACATCAGCCTCTTCTTCATAAACGTCAAGACAAGCACCGCCAATTTTTTTTGACTTAATCCCTTCAATCAGATCGTCTGCATCAATGAGAGCGCCTCTTGAGGTGTTAACGATTATAACACCCTTTTTCATCATGCGTATCGAGTTTTCGTTAATCATGTGATAAGTGTCCTCCGTTAGTGGACAGTGTAAGGAAATGATGTCAGAGTTTTTAAAGAGATTTTCAAGGGTGGTGTATTCAATATTGTCATCAGCCTTTCTGAATTTGTCATAAGCTATAACCTTCATACCAAAGCCTCTGCAAATGTCAATAAAAATGCGACCGATTTTACCTGTACCAATAACACCCACAGTCTTGTTATACAAATCAAAGCCGCAAAGACCGATCAGACTGAAATTATAGCTTTTAGTTCTGATATAAGCTTTATGCGTGTTTCGTACGTGGGTAAGAAGCAAAGCAATGGCATGCTCGGCAACAGCATAAGGAGAGTATGCAGGAACACGTACAACAGTGATCTTACCTTCAGCATATTTTATGTCAACATTATTAAAGCCGGCGCAACGCAAGGCAATTAATTTAACACCGTATTCGCATAGAGCATCAATGACAGGCTTGTCCACAACGTCATTTACAAAAACACAAACTGCATCATATCCATTAGCTAAGGAAACTGTATCGTGATTCATTCTTGTTTCGAAAAATTTAAATTCAACACTATGGGATTTATATTGCTCAAAGGAGTTAATATCATATTTTTTTGAGTCGAAAAAAGGAATTTTCATTTAGTCACCTCAAATAAGTAATTTTTCTTATTATAACAAATAAGTTAGACAAAATGTGCTGTTTACAGAAAATTTACAAATTGCTTTTTGTCAAAATAAAATTAAATTTGTTACAAAAGTACAAATTTTCCGTATGAAAACCAACAAAATTCGCTATAATATTATTTAAATGCGTATTGACTTTCGCGCACGCACGTGATAAAATAAAAGGCGGTGAGGTTTTTGCAACTGACGGAAATGCAGAGTTAACTGCGTGGGAGCAAAAACGTATTTGTCGACCGTCTGGGCAGTCCTACCACATTGGGGGTAGTACTGTCTTTTTTGTTTTAACCGCCAAATGTTCTATTTTAAGGAGAAAAAGATGAAAAAAGTAGCGATTATTATGGGTAGTGATAGCGACCTTCCAATCGTGGAAAAGGGCATTAATGTTTTAAAGGAATATAATGTTCCTTTTGAGGTTCACGTATATTCTGCACACAGAACTCCGGTGCAAACAGCTGAGTTTGTAAAAAATGCAAAGGCTAATGGCTTTGGTGTTATTATTGCAGCTGCTGGAATGGCAGCACACTTAGCAGGCGTAATTGCCGCTAACACAGTATTACCGGTAGTTGGAATACCGGTTTCCTGCAAGAATACCGGTGGTGTAGATGCTCTTTGGTCAACTGTTCAAATGCCAAGTGGAATTCCTGTTGCAACCGTAGCAATCGACGGTGCAGCCAACGCAGCATTATTAGCAGTTGAGATGCTTGCATTATCTGATGACGCTCTTTATGATAAGCTTGTTGAAGCAAGAAAAGCTGGCGAGGAAAAGGTTTTGGAAAAAAACAAGGCTATTGAGGAAAAATTTAACAAATAAGCATTTGTTTGAGGAGTAGAATATGGGAGTTTTTGGAATTATCGGAAATGAAAGAACAAATGTTGCATCAAGCGTTTACTATGGACTTTACGCTTTACAGCATAGAGGACAGGAAAGCTGTGGTATATCGGTAAACGATGATGGTGTTTTCCATACGCACAAGGATTCTGGCTTGGTGAACGATGTATTTACAAGTCAAATTCTTACTAATTTAGGTAAGGGAACAATGGCAATCGGTCACGTACGTTACGGAACGCTTGGCACAAAGGCGAGAATTAATGCTGAGCCTCTTGTTGTAAATCATACAAAGGGTCATTTGGCAATTGCTACAAACGGTAGATTAATAAACGGTTCTGTGCTCAAGCAGGAGCTTGAATTAAAGGGTATGATTTTCCATACATCCAGCGATGCAGAAATTGTTTCATATATGGTCATACAGGAAAGGTTGACCTCTGCGTCTATTGAAGAGGCAGTTAGCAGAGCAATGGATAAATTGAAGGGTGGCTATTGCTTATTGATGATGTCACCTAAAAAGATAATTGCCGCAAGAGATGAGCTTGGTATGCATCCGCTTTGCTACGGTAAGCGCGAAACCGGTGAATATGTAATAGCCAGTGAAAGCTGTGCACTGGATTCTGTGGGAGCAACCTTTATAAGAGACTTAGATCCCGGTGAAATTCTTGTTTTCTCTAAGGACGGAATTACATCAATAAAGGACCATTGCAATAAGAAAAAAGAAGCGCTATGCGTGTTTGAATATGTTTATACAGCACGACCGGATTCTCAAATTGCCGGATGCTCCGTACACGAGGCAAGAAGAAAGGCGGGCGCATATCTATCCAAGGTTAATCCTGTTGAGGCAGATGTTGTAATCGGTGTGCCGGACTCCGGTCTTGATGCAGCCCTTGGATATGCTCAAGAATCCGGTATTCCATACGGTATTGGTTTGATTAAAAACAAGTACATAGGCAGAACCTTTATTGCTCCTGGACAGGACGTAAGAGAGGATAAGGTGAAAATAAAGCTTAATCCGGTAAGTGAAACGGTTTGTGGAAAAAGAGTAGTCCTTGTTGATGACTCAATTGTTCGTGGAACAACCTGTGCAAGAATTGTAAGGCTTTTACGACATGCAGGAGCAAAAGAGGTTCATTTACGTTCCTCTGCACCGGCATTCTTAAATCCTTGCTACTATGGTACAGACGTTGATTCCAAGGAAAATTTAATTGCTTGCAGACATACGGTTGACGAAATTGCAAAAATCGTCGGTGTTGATAGCTTAGCATTTTTAAATATTGAGGATGTTACAAAGATAGGTGCAAGCGGACATTGTACAGGCTATTGTACTGCTTGCTTTGACGGTAACTATCCAACAGAGATCCCGGTTATGATAAAAAATAAATATGAAAATAAATTGTCAGAAAGTGAGAACTGAAAATGAAGAATTCTAAATCTGAAAGCTACGCAAAGGCGGGCGTTGATATTACCGCCGGCTACAAGGCAGTTGAACTTATGAAAAAGCATATTGCCCGTACAAAAAACGAGGGCTGCGTTGATGACGTAGGAGGCTTTGGCGGTTGCTTTGGCTTACCAATTGCAGGTATGGAGGAGCCGGTTCTTGTTTCTGGTACAGATGGCTGCGGAACAAAGGTTAAAATGGCAATCCTTATGGATAAGCATGACACAATCGGAATTGATGCTGTTGCTATGTGTGTGAATGACATTATATGTTGCGGCGCAAAGCCACTGTTTTTCCTTGACTATATTGCTTGTGGTAAAAACATTCCTGAAAAGATAGCTGACATAGTTGGCGGTGTTGCTGAAGGATGCGTTCAATCAGGCGCTGCACTTATCGGCGGTGAAACTGCTGAACATCCAGGTATGATGCCTGTCGAAGACTATGACTTGGCTGGCTTTGCAGTTGGTATAGTTGATAAGAAGAAAATCCTTGACAATACAAAAATGGCAGAGGGTGATGTTGTTATCGCTCTTGCATCAAGCGGTGTCCACTCAAACGGATTTTCATTAGTTCGTAAGGTGTTTGATATAGATAACAACCCGGATTCACTTTACGTTCCATGCAATGAGCTTGGCGGCAAGTCAATTGCTGAAACACTTTTGACCCCAACTAAGATATATGTTAAATCAATTCTCAATTTGCTTGAAAAGGTAGACGTTAAGGGAATCTCTCACATCACAGGCGGTGGCTTCTATGAGAACATTCCACGTTCTATTCCAAAGGGTTTAAGTGCAAAAATTGCAAAGGCAGACGTAAGAGTTCTTCCTATTTTTGACCTTATTCAAAAGACCGGCAACATTCCTGAAAGAGATATGTACAATACATACAATATGGGTGTTGGTATGAGTGTCGTTGTATCAAGGGAAAACGTTGACACAGCTCTTGAAATTCTCAAGGCTAATGGCGAGGATGCTTACGTAATCGGTGAAATTGTTAAGTCTGACGAGGGTGTTATTCTATGCTAAAGGCTAATATTGCTGTACTTGTTTCAGGTGGTGGCACAAATCTTCAAGCCTTGATAGATGCTGAAAAAAGTGGAATAATACAAAGTGGCTCAATTAAACTCGTTGTTGCAAATAATTCAAAGGCATATGCCCTTGAAAGAGCAAAAAATGCAGGCATTGATACAGCAGTCGTGCTAAAGAGCCAGCTCGGTTCACAAGAGGCATTTGAAAAAGAGCTTATAAGAGTATTAGAGGATGCAAACACAGATTTAATTGTGCTTGCAGGCTTTATGAGTATTTTAAGTGCTGATTTCACAAATCATTTTAAGGACAAGATTATAAACGTGCACCCATCTTTAATTCCATCCTTCTGCGGAAAGGGCTTTTATGGATTAAAGGTTCATGAGGCGGCTCTCGAATACGGAGTCAAGGTAAGCGGCGCAACAGTTCATTTTGTTAATGAAATTCCCGATGGTGGTAAAATAATTATGCAAAAGGCTGTTGAGGTTATGGAGGGAGATACTCCCGAGGTACTACAAAAGAGAATAATGGAGGAGGCAGAGTGGAAAATTCTACCTCTATCCTGCGAAAAAATATGCTCATTTATCATTAAGGAGAAAAACTAATGAATATTTATAAAATCAATGAACTTAAGGATTTGCTTTCAACAAATGCATATCCGGGCAGAGGAATTGTTATAGGTAAAACAGAGGACGGTAAGAACGCTGCTGTTGCTTACTTTATTATGGGCAGAAGCGAAAATAGCCGTAACAGAGTTTTTAAGGAAACAAACGGTGATGTGTTTACCGAGCCATTCGATTTTTCAAAGGTAGAGGACCCATCTCTTATTATCTATGCAGCAATTAGAAGCTATGAGGACAAGCTAATTGTTACAAACGGTGATCAAACCGATACGATATACAACTATTTAAAGGAGTGCAAGTGCTTCAAGAAGGCTCTTAAGACAAGAGAGTTTGAGCCGGACGCACCAAACTTTACTCCAAGAATTAGCGGTATGCTAAAATTTGGCGATAATGATTTTAAATATCAAATGAGCATTCTTAAAAGTGCAGATGAAAAGGGAAGCGCTTGTAACAGATATTTCTATGAGTATACACCTATTTGCGGTTTAGGTCACTTTATTCATACATATGTGTGTGACGGAAATCCTATCCCAACCTTCCAGGGCGAGCCTGAAAGAGTAAAAATTCCAAATGATATTGACGCATTTACAAGTGAAATTTGGGAAAATCTTAACGAAAACAATAAAATCTCCCTGTATGTACGCTATGTAAATCTTGAAAATGGCGAAGTACAAAACAGAATGATAAACAAAAATAAATAATTGTCAAAGGAGCAAAAAATGAAAGAATTTGAACTTAAGTATGGCTGTAACCCTAACCAAAAGCCTTCCAAGATTTATATGGCAAACGGTCAAGAACTTCCAATTGAAATCTTGTGTGGAAGACCGGGTTACATTAACTTTTTAGACGCATTCAACTCTTGGCAGCTTGTAAAGGAGCTTAAGGAAGCAACAAATATGCCTTGCGCTACTTCTTTTAAGCATGTATCTCCTACCTCTGCTGCGGTAGGTAAAAAGCTTTCCGATAAGTTAAAGAAGGCATGCTTCGTTGACGATATTGAAGGACTTGACGAAAGTCCACTTGCGTGTGCCTATGCAAGAGCAAGAGGAACAGACCGTATGTCCTCATTCGGTGACTGGATTGCTTTATCAGATGTTTGTGACGTAACGACAGCCACATTAATTAAAAGAGAAATTTCTGATGGCGTTATAGCTCCCGGCTATACCGATGAAGCCCTAGAAATTCTCAAATCAAAGAGAAAGGGTAACTATAATATAGTTAAAATCGACCCTAACTATGTTCCTGAGGTTCAAGAAACAAAGCAAGTATTCGGAATTACCTTTGAGCAGGGAAGAAATAACTTTAAAATTGACAGAGAGCTTTTGTCTGATGTAGTTACAAAGAACAAGGAATTTACTGAGGACGCAATTACTGACCTTATAATTTCTTTGATTACACTTAAGTACACACAGTCAAACTCCGTATGCTACGCATATGACGGACAGGCTATCGGCGTCGGTGCGGGTCAACAGTCAAGAATTCACTGTACTCGTTTAGCAGGTACAAAGGCTGATACATGGCACTTGCGTCAGCATGATAAGGTTCTTAACCTTCCATTCCTTCCAACAATTGCGCGTCCTGACAGAGATAACGTAATAGATGGCTACATCAACAAGAATGAAGAGGACGTTTGCGCTGATGGTGTATGGCAGAAATATTTTACACATCAACCGGAGCCTTTAACAGCCGAGGAAGCAAGAGCGTACCTTGATACAATAACAGGTGTTAGCGTAGGCTCAGATGCCTTCTTCCCCTTCAGCGATAATATCGAAAGAGCAAGAAAGAGTGGCGTTTCCTTTATTGCTGAGCCGGGCGGTTCTATTCGTGATGACCTTGTAATTGAGTGCTGTGACAAATACGGTATTGTAATGGCATTTACAAAGATGAGACTTTTCCATCATTGATGAGGTGACTGAATGAAGGTATTAGTTGTTGGTGGCGGCGGAAGAGAGCATGCCATTATAAGAAAGCTAAAAGAGAATAAAACAATTGAAGAAATATTTGCAGTACCGGGTAATGGCGGTATGTATAAGGATGCAACTCCTGTAAGCATTGGTGCTAAGGATATTGACGCAATTGTCACCTTTGCTGTTGAAAATAAAATTGATTATGCAGTAGTAGCACCGGATGACCCGCTTGTGTTGGGTTGTGTAAATGCACTTGAAAAAGTAGGCATTCCATCCTTTGGACCGCGTGCTGAGGCAGCCATAATTGAGGGTAGTAAGGTTTTCTCTAAAAACCTTATGAAGAAATATGGAATACCAACTGCTGATTATCACGTATTTTCTGATGCAAACGAGGCTCTTGAATTTATTAAGACAGCTCCAATTCCAACGGTTATTAAGGCAGATGGCTTGGCGCTTGGTAAGGGTGTTATTATTGCCTTTACAAGGGAAGAAGCTGAAGAAGCAATCAACTTGGTAATGAATGATAAAAAGTTCGGCTCAAGTGGTGACAACATAGTAATTGAAGAGTTTTTACAAGGACCTGAGGTATCTGTGCTTGCCTTTAC
>JAFTZI010000058.1 GCA_017461055.1 Clostridia bacterium
TTACTATTGCAACATTTGAAAAAAGGTGATAAAATATATATAAGAAATTTAAAATTGCCTGTAACCTTTTCGGGCGGTTTTCCGTCTGTTAGGTTAGAGAGAGGTATTTTCAGCACGCTGTAAGGGGGTGAGTTGCGTGGATGATTCCAAGATAATTGAGCTGTTTGTTCAGAGGAAGGAGGAGGCTCTTTCCAAGACTGACGAGAAGTACGGAAGGTACTGTCATTATGTTGCCAACAATATTTTGAATTCCCACGAGGACAGCGAGGAGTGTGTAAACGATACATATCTTCGCACATGGCACGCAATTCCGCCGTCAATTCCCGAAAACTTTAAGGCGTTCATTGGCAAAATCACACGTAATCTTGCCCTTGATGTGTACGACAAAAATCACGCGCACAAGCGAAATGATGCAATTGAAATTATCTTTGACGAGCTTGCTGAGATTATCTCCGACGAGTCAAGCGACACGGCGCTTGTTGAAGACATTGCTCTTAAGGGCGCTTTGAACAGCTTTTTAGCCTCTCTTGATAAAAGCAAAAGAACAATCTTTTTACAGCGCTATTGGTATTTATCCTCGGTTAAGGATATAGCCGAGCGCAATCGCCTTTCGGAAAACAGCGTAAAGGTTACGCTTATGCGATTAAGAACGAAGTTCAAGAAGTTTTTGGACAAGGAGGGGATTAAGCTATGAACAAGCGAGAGCTAATTGACATAATGGACTTAGTTGACGATAAGTTCATAACCGAAGCCGACCCCAACCTACCAATCTCTCCGAAGGGAAGCTACAAAAAATTCAAGTGGAGCACCTTTGTTCTTTCTCTTTTCTGCCTTTTGTTAATTGTTAATGTAATTGTTTTAATTCCTCTTTTGACAAAGGAGTCCGAGGAGCCCACGCCGCCAAGCACAAGCTCAGGACAGCTTAACCAGGTGCAAAACAGCAGCGGCAACTCGTCTGGAAGCATTGATAAGGACGACTCCGTAATTGTGGAAAACGACAAGCTCACAGACGTATTTGACAAGATTTTTGCAGACAGCATAGGTGGAAGTCAGGGCGCAGGCAAGGAGCCTGAAATGTCCTTTACCAACCTGTTTGACAAAAATCAGGTTTTGACCAAGGATGAAAACGAAATCAAGGGCGACATTATTCAAAAAAGCGACAAGTACATATACTATCTTTTTAACAAGGAGCTATATACCTATTCCTTGGAAAACGGGGAGCTTGTCAGCAAGCTTTCCTTAAGCGCTTACATTGATGAAATTACCGCTTATGCAAGGTCACTTGGTAACTACGTTACTCCGCCCGAGGGCACAGACGCAGGCTATGCCTACGACAATGGCTGGAAAATGTTTTTGTCCGAGGACCAAAAAACCTTAACTGTAATTGCTATTCCCTCTGTTTACCCAATAACAGCGGTGTTTACAATTGACGTTGGCCGCACTCCCACAATTGAGGTAGAGGGCTACAAGCTTCTTGCAGGAAGCCTTGAATACTCATATAAGACTAAAGACGAGCTGATTTTGTTTACCAAGCACACTGTAAGCAAAACCGCCTACAACAAGGAAAAGCCTCTTACCTATATGCCCTTTACCGTAGTTAACGGCAAGGAATATGTGGCAGACAGTGTTTATTTTCCTGACGATGCAGGAAATACCACCTATGTAATGGTATCTAAATTCGATAAAAACGGTAAGGAAATTTTAAACACCTCGGCATATCTTTCCTTTAACAGTATAGCCTATGTTTTTAATGACAATATTTATTTGACACGCAGTATATACAAGGGTGAAAACGGAGTTGACTATCAAAATCCCCCATACGATACGGAAATTTACATTTTAGATCGAGTTAGCGCAAAATACAAAAGCAAGATTACCGTGTCCGGCGTGGTTAACTGTATTGACGGGTTAAACGAAAAGGACGGAATTTTGCGAGTTGCCACAACAACCTTTGTAAAGAATGCGGAAAACGCAGGCTACAGTACAAGCGCAAGTCTTTTCTTTATAAGCCTTGACAAAATGGAAATTACAGGCAAATATGAAAACTTTGCACAGATTGGTCAAAAATTATACTCCGTATGCTTTAATGACAATCGGGCTTATATCAGCATTTCGTCAAATCCGACGGCCCCTGTGTATGTTTTTGACATATCTGACCCTAAAAATATAACCTATGTAACGGGCAAAACCAACCAGGATTTTACTGCCTTTATAACCGAAATAGGAAATGGGTACTTTGTTGGCATTGGTGTTGGCTCTAACTCCCTTAGCTTAAAAATAGAGCTATATAGGGAAACTGCCACAGGCTACGAAAAGACAGCGAGCTACGAAATGTCAAACACCTATTATTCAAGCGATTATATGGGCTACTATGTTGACAAAACAAACAAGCTAATCGGTATTGCCATAAAAACCTATGAATCAAATTATGTAAGCAAGTATCTGATTTTAAGCTACACCGAAAACGAAATAACACAGGTGTCCTGTGAGCCAATCACCACAGGCTCAAGAGATACGGTTCGCGGCTTTTACAAGGATGGCTGTTACTACATAATAACAGAAGCGATGGCAAGTCAACACAAGATTGACTTGCAGTGATATAGAGGCAAGGCAAGGCAAGTCAACGCAAGGTTGCCTTGCAGTGAAATCGAGGCTTTGCCTCGGTGAAATTCGCTAAAGCGAGTGAAATGTTGCACAAGCAACGTGAAATCTTTAATGGTAGGGGAGGGGCTTGCTCCTCCCGTATTGTGAGAAAACAGACGACCAATGGTCGCCCCTACGGTATATGTGAAATTAATTTGTAGGGACAGGCGTCCTCGACTGTCTGTTTATTCAATAACTTGAATTTTACGTTTTTGTTTAAAGATCCATTCGCTACGCTCAGGATGACAAATGGAAGTGCGTACAATCAAAATTATACCGTCATTCTGAGGCTTGCCGATTACGCAGTATGCCTTGTGCAAGAATCTGCTTTGACTTGTGCAAAACTTAAATGGTGTTATTCTAAAATCATTCACAAATCGCCTTCAGTGTGTGAACAGCACCCAAATTTATTCAAAAACACACAAGCGTAAAGATTAACTAAGAAGCCTTCCAACGCGGTTTTTCGCATTGGAAGGCTTTTAAATTAAAGCTGTTTAGTCCTCAAGCATTACCTCAACGACTTTCAGGATTTTGTTTCTTTTATCAACGTCGAGTCTTTTCATTTTGTCCCAAAGCTCGCCTGCCTTGGAAATTTGCGCGTTATCAACTAAATCGAGCATAACCGCATTGGGAGATGCCCCGATGAAATTCAATATTTTAATAAAGTTCTCAAAGCTTGGATAGTTTGCGCCTCTTTCAATATTGGAAATTGATGTTACGCTAACACCCACGTGCTCTGCCAGCTCCTCTTGACTTTTTCCTGCCTTTTCGCGCCATAGCTGTATTCTTTGGCCCAATCTTGCGTCTACCATAAAGCTTTCCCTCCTTAAGCCTGTTGTCAAATGTAAATAAAAAGTTAAACCGTACCTTACGGTACGGCAATCGTATTAAGGCATTACGATTGCTCTATTGTACACCAAAAGCCCTGCAAATTCAACCCCTAATTTGTAAATTCGACGTAATATCTAAATTTACTTGACAATGCAAATGAAAAATGGTACAATGTACCTACACAAAAGAATAACACAACTCATATATTTTTAAAATATATGCCGCCTACTTATTTAGGCGGTGATAAGGAAACTGCGGTGCAATTCCGTGACAACAGCCATTACCGTTATAGCCGGAATGCTTATCGTTTTGTGCATATAAAAGACCCTTGGGCAAAATGAAGGGGCGATTATTTATAGCATAGGTATAATTGCGTGATGACACGCAAGCTTTTTGACGCTAAATCTGGCTTTTGCTTGATTTTTTGCCACCCTGTGTCTGTTTTTTAGTCACGCCTTCACACAATGGAGGCGTTTTTTATTTATCCTTAGCCTTACGGCTACGTGTAATTTTTACATTAAGGAGGATTTTCAAATGAAGAAAATCGCATCACTCACCTTAGCATTAATGCTAATCCTCTCTCTTACATTTATTGTTTCCTGTGGCAATGACTATGACACCGCGCCCAAGGAGGGCATTTGGGAAAGCGCTACCATAGGCAACGGTGAAAAATCCTTTACAATTGAGATTGTCACAAGCGACAAAAGTGTAACTCACACAATTAAAACAGACAAGAAAACCGTTGGCGAGGCTCTTTTGGAGGTTGGACTTATTGAGGGCGAAAACGGCCCTTACGGACTTTACGTTAAAAGAGTTAACGGTGTTTTAGCCGATTACGACACCGATAAAACCTATTGGGCATTTTACATTAACGGTGAATATGCGTCAACCGGTGTTGATATGACCGATATTGAGGAAAATGCGGCCTACAAGCTTTCAAAGGAAAAATAAGCTAAGCGTTAAGGAAATGTGCGTCTTTTCTATGTTAGGCGCACTTATGTTCTTGTCGAAGCTTTTAATGGAGTTTTTGCCCAATATACACTTAGTAGGCACGCTCATTGCCGCCTGCACCTTAGTGTACAGAAAAAAGGCGCTTGTTCCCATTTATGTTTACGTTTTGCTCGTAGGCGCTTACGGTGGCTTTAGCTTATGGTGGGTTCCTTATATTTATATTTGGACAATTCTTTTCCTTATTATAATGATAATTCCCAAAAACACCGAACCCAAAAAGCTAATGGTTGTTGCTCCCATGCTAACGTCGCTTCACGGCTTATGCTACGGAACGCTTTATGCTCCCTGCCAAGCCATAATGTTCGACTTAAATCCGGAGCAAACACTTGCGTGGATAATAGCGGGTATTCCCTTTGATATTATACACGCCATCGGCAACCTTGCTTTGGGCTTTCTTATCTACCCGTTAACTAAGCTTTTGACAAAGCTTTCGCTGCAAATCGGCATATTACAGCCTGATGAATAAGCTAAAACAAAACACAGCATTCTCATGTGGGAGAATGCTGTGTTTTTGCAATTATACTTAAAAGTAACGTCTGTTTTCGTTTGTCAGACAACGCTGTTTTTCTACTTTGCGCTTAAGTATATCATCAAAACGGAAATGTCCGCAGGGGAAACGCCGCTTATTCTTGAGGCTTGACCTAAGGTTAAGGGCTTAACCTTATTTAGCTTTTGGGCGGCTTCAATTCTTAAGCCCTTGATTGTTGAATAGTCAATATCGCTTGAAAGTGGCTTATTTTCCATTTTTTCCTGTCTTGCAACCTCGGCAAGCTGTTTTTTTACGTAGCCCTCGTATTTAATGTCGGTTTGGGCAGTAAATACAACGCTTTTTTTAAGGCTCGGTCTTTGCAAGTCGAACCTGCCAAGCTTATCTAAATCAAGCTGTGGGCGCTTTAAAAGCTCCCCTAACTGTATTGGCACGCTTATTCTTGATGTGCCGCTTTCCTCAAGGACTGCATTTACCTCGTCGCTTGGGTAAATAAGCACGTGGCTCAGCCTGTTTTTTTCGTCCTCGATTTGCTTTTTCCTTTTTTCAAAGTGCGCCCACTGCTCGTCCCCTACCAAGCCAACTCGTCTGCCGATAGGTGTTAAGCGAAGGTCTGCATTGTCCTGTCTTAAAAGCAAGCGATACTCGCTTCTTGAGGTCATCATTCTGTATGGCTCGCTTGTGCCCTTGGTCACAAGGTCGTCGATTAGTGTACCGATATATGATGATGAACGTGGCAAAATCATAGGCTCCTCGCCCTTAATCTTTAAGGACGCATTAATTCCTGCCACAAGTCCCTGTGCCGCCGCCTCCTCGTAGCCCGAGGTTCCGTTAAACTGTCCCGCACCGTAAAGACCGCTTATCCTTTTATATTCAAGAGTTGCCAAAAGCTCCTGTGGGTCGGTGCAATCGTACTCAATAGCATAGGCATATCGCATAACCTGCGCATTTTCAAAGCCCTCTAAGGAATGGAGCATTTCAAGCTGAACCTCTGTCGGCATTGAGGTTGAAAAGCCTTGAATATACATTTCCTTAGTGTCAAGACCGCAGGGCTCTATAAATAGCTGATGTCTTTCCTTGTCGGCAAAGCGAACAAGCTTGTCTTCAATAGACGGGCAATATCTTGGCCCCGTTCCGTGTATGTTGCCCGAATACATAGCGCTTTTTGTCAAATTGTCACGAATGATTTTATGGGTGCTTGCGTTGGTGTACACGATATGGCAAGGAATTTGCTCTCTTTGCGGGTAATTTTCCTCATTTGTTCTCCAGGAAAAAGGCAGTGTACCCTCATCTCCTGCCTGTACCTCAAGCCTTGAAAAGTCAATTGTGTCCTTATACACTCTTGCAGGAGTACCAGTTTTAAACCTCATCATAGAAACGCCCTCTCTTTTAAGAGCATCTGTTAAAAAGGTAGCAGCCATTAAGGAGTCAGGGCCGCTTAGGTAGCAAACGCTTCCTGTATGAACGGTACCGTTTAAATAAGTGCCAGTACAAAGAATGGCAGCTCTTGTTGGGTATTCCTCATTAAGCCTTGTTACTACTGCATCTATTCTCTTTTCGCCATTTTCGATAACTGTTTTTATGTCGGTAATTTCGGCTTGAATAACCCTTAAATTCTTGGTGTTTTCAAGCACGCTCTTCATAACGGAGCGATACATCATTCGGTCTGCCTGTACTCTTTTTGAATAAACAGCCGCGCCCTTGCCAAGATTTAAGGTTCTTGATTGAAGGGTAACTAAGTCTGCTCCATAGCCCATTTCTCCGCCGAGAGCGTCTATTTCATAAACCAAATGACCCTTGGCAGTACCGCCAATGGAAGGGTTGCAGGGTAGGTTGGCAATAGCGTCTAATGACATAGTAAAAAGAACGGTTTCCATACCAAGACGCGCGCAAGCAAGAGCAGCCTCAACTCCTGCGTGTCCTGCACCTACAACGCATACGTCTACTCGAGCATTTTTCATATTCCCTCTCCCTTCATTTATGGTATTTTGCGCCCTTAATAATGCTTAAGGACCTGTATGTAGTTTCGTATAAAATAACTCTTAAAAGCTGATGCGGAAAGGTGAGCTTGGAAACGGAAAGCTTAAAATCCGCTCTGCTTTTAACAGTATCGGTCATACCGAAGGATGAGCCGATTATCAGTACAATCTCACTGTACCCGCAATTTGTAATTTCCTCAATTTTGGCGGCGTACTCCTCGCTTGAAAGCTGCTTACCCTCAACGCACATAGCAATAACGTAGGCTTTCGGAGAGATTTTTTCCAAAATCTTTTTCTCCTCTGCCTCAAGTGCGCACTTAATTTGGGCGGGGCTTGGGTTGTCGGCTATTCGTTCTTCCTTTAAAACAACCTCGTCAACCTTGCACCAAGCGCCAAGCCTTTTTTTGTATTCCTCACAGGCATCTTTCAAATATTTTTCCTTTAAGTCGCCAATTGCAATGACCTTAATACTAAGCATTTTTGTCCTCTAAAAGCTTTTGTACAGCTGTAAGTATGGCAATTTTACCGCTTTCATAGGTAAGTGAGCCTTGGAAAAATGCGGTATATGGGGGACGCACGGGACCGTCACAGGAAAGCTCAATTGATGAGCCCTGTGTAAATGTGCCTGCCGCCATTATAACCTCGTCCTTGTAGCCCGGCATTGCCCAAGGCATAGGAGTAACGTAAGAGTCAACTGCGCTGGCGCTCTGTATTCCCTGACAGAATTTAATAAGTCCGTCGGCATAGCCAAACTTAACCGTTTGAATAATGTCAGACCTCATTTCGTCATACTTGGGGTAAACGTCAAAGCCAAGTCTTTGTAGCACGTATGCGGCAAAGTGCGCTGTTTTTTTAGCCTGCATTACAATGTGTGGAGCTAAGAAAAAGCCCTTGAACATATCTCTGTTTTGACCCAAGGTAGCGCCAACCTCTGTTCCTGTGCCTGCTGAGGTCAATCTATATGACGCTAACTCCACAGCTCTTTTTGTTCCTGCAATGTAGCCGCCGCTTTGCGCAATTCCCCCACCCGGATTCTTAATCAGCGAGCCGATTATCATATCAGCCCCCACGTGACATGGCTCTCTGTCCTCACAAAACTCACCGTAGCAGTTGTCAACCACCACATAAGCCTTTGAGCGCGCGTGAACGAAATCACAAATTTCGCCTATTTGGTCTACGGTAAGGGTGGGGCGGTTTAAATAGCCCTTGGAGCGCTGAATAAATACAACCTTTACTCTGTCGCCATGCTCATTCAGCTTACGTTCAATTCCCTCAAAGTCGATTTGGTCGTTTACAAAATCTACTTGGTCATAATCTACGCCAAAGTCAGCCAAGGAGCCATCCCCGTTTGCTCCGTCAATGCCGATAACCTCGCAAAGAGTGTCATAGGGACGGTTGGTGACGGAAAGCAAAACATCGTTCGGTCTTAAAAGTCCGAAAAGACCGATTGTTAAGGCGCTTGTGCCGTTGGCAATGGTGTGTCTTACAAAGGCGCTTTCCGCGCCAAAGGTATCAGCATAAATTTTGTCAAGAGCCTCACGTCCCACGTCGTCATAGCCATAGCCTGTAGTACCTGCGAACATAGAGTCGCTTACCCTGTGCTCCTTAAAGTAGTGTAAAACTCTTTTTGTATTTTCAAAGGAGATTTTTTCAAGCTCGTCAAAGACAGGCTTTAAATCTCTTTCCGCATCGTTTGCAATTTCTAACAGCTTTTCCGAAAACATAATAAACCTCTTAATAGAATTTCAAAATGGGGATGTTACATTTAAATAGAATTGCACAAAAGCAAGCCTTCTCTTGCAAGAGAAGGGGGACCGCATAAGCGGTGGATGAGTAGTAATTAGCTTGAAAACGCCTCATCCGTCACGCTTGCGTGCCACCTTCTCCCACCGGAGAAGGCAATATGTTTATATTGTACAATCGGCTTCCTAATGTGACAGCCCTGAGTGATTATTTGAGCTTTGCTTGATTTTTAAGTCTTAATTGAGTGTTAAGAATTTTCTTTCTTAAGCGAATGGACTTAGGTGTAACCTCAATAAGCTCGTCCTCGGCAATATACTCAATAGCCTGCTCCAAGGACATAACTCTGGGTGGGGTGAGTATAAGCGCCTCGTCAGCACCCTTTGAACGAATGGCGGTTAACTGCTTTTTCTTGCAAACGTTAACAACAATGTCCTCCATTTTCGGACATTCGCCAACAATCATACCCTCATAAACAGGAGTTTGTACGCCAATGAACATAGCTCCTCTGTCCTGTGTATGGAATAAACCGTAGGAAGTAGCCTCACCGTCCTCAGATGCGATAAGAGAGCCTGTAAATCTTGTAACGACCTCGCCCTTGAATGGCTGATAGCCGTCAAACAGGGTGTTAAGAATACCCTCGCCCTTTGTATCGGTCATAAATTCGCTTCTGTAACCGAACAAGCATCTTGAAGGGATTAAATACTCAATTCTTGTTCTTGAGCCCGCAGGTCCCATTTCCAAAAGCTCGCCCTTACGCGCGCCAAGCTTCTGAACAACTGCGCCAACGCTTTCGTCGGGCACGTCAATGGAAACTCTTTCCATAGGCTCGTGTAAAATACCGTCTATTTCCTTGTAAAGCACACGGGGTGTGGAGCAGCAAAGCTCGTAGCCCTCACGTCTCATATTTTCAATTAAGATTGACAGGTGCATTTCACCTCTGCCCGCAACCTTAAAGGAGTCAGTAGTGTCACCGTCGGAAACTCTTAGTGAAACGTCCTTAAGTGTTTCCTTGTAAAGACGGTCTCTTATCTGTCTTGATGTAACAAGCTTACCCTCCTTGCCTGCAAAGGGGCTGTCATTTACGGAGAAGGTCATTTCCATAGTAGGCTCGGAAACCTTAACAAATTCAAGCGGCTCAACCTGTGTCGGTGCGCAAAGGGTATCACCTATTGAAAGCTCCTCAACACCTGAAAAGCAAACAACGTCACCAACAGTAGCACTTTGCACCTGTGACCTTGAAAGACCCTCGAATTGATATATGGAAACTATCTTTGCACGTCTTGGCGCTTCGTCTGAGTGGTAGTTACATACTACAACGTCTTGGTTAACGCTAAGTGTACCTCTTTCAATTCTTCCAACGCCAATCTTACCAACGTAATCGTTATAGTCGATTGATGAAACAAGAAGCTGAAGTGGCTCCTCGTCCTCTCCCTCGGGAGCAGGAATATAGTCAATAATAGTATCAAGCAAAGGAATTAAGTCCTTGCCCTCAACATCTGGGGAGAAAGAAGCTGTACCGCTTCTGCCTGAGCAGAAAAGCATTGGGGAGTCAAGCTGCTCGTCGGTTGCGTTCAAGTCGATAAGAAGCTCCAAGACCTCATCAATAACCTCTGTAATTCTTGCATCGGGACGGTCGATTTTGTTAATAACAACGATGATTCTGTGGTTTAACTCCATAGCCTTGCGCAAAACAAAGCGAGTTTGCGGCATTGGTCCCTCGGCTGCGTCAACCAAAAGAATAACACCGTTAACCATCTTAAGAATACGTTCAACCTCTCCGCCAAAGTCAGCGTGGCCGGGGGTGTCAATAACATTTATTTTCTTGTCGCCATAGCGAATGGCAGTATTTTTTGCAAGGATAGTAATACCGCGCTCCTTTTCAAGAGCGTTAGAGTCCATAACTCTTTCGGTGGTAGCTTGATTTTCGTGGTAAGCGCCGCCCTGCTCAAGCATACCGTCAACTAAGGTTGTTTTACCGTGGTCAACGTGAGCGATAATAGCAACATTTCTTAAATCTTCTCTAATCATAACTGTTCCTCGTTTTTTCAAAAATAATGTAAAATCTTAAACGAAAAAGTAAAATTTATTCGCTTGGATTTTCAAACGGTCACATTATAACACACTATTTTTAAAAAATAAAGACTTTTTTATAATTTTTTTATTATTTATATAAATTTTTATTATACTTACACAAAATCACCACAATTCAATTGACATATCGGGCTACAAAATGGTAAAATAAACAAAAAGCAAGGGTGATAGGTAACAGATACAAAAAACGCACGACCAATGGTCGCCCCTACCAAGCAAGTCAACACAAGGTTGCCTGCAATGAAATCGAGCCTATGGCTCGGTGAAATTCGCTAAAGCGAGTGAAATGTTGCAAACGCAACGTGAAATTTTTGCTAAAGCAAAAGTGATAGGTTACAAATGCAAAAAATTATGATGGCAATAGAGAAAACGTAAAACTAATTTGTCATTCTGAACGAAGTGATTACGCAGTATGCCTTGTGCAAGAATCTTCTTTGACTTGAA
>JAFTZI010000059.1 GCA_017461055.1 Clostridia bacterium
ACCTCTAAAATATCCTTTGTTGAAACATTCTTGCTTACATTATCCTCTTTCCTTGTTATGGTATATTCCTTATGATTCTTAAAAAAGCTTGTTCTTTCAACCGTGCTGTTGTATTTTATCATACTGTCAAATTCCGAAACCGCCAACTCGCTCATAGGTTCATAGATGTCGTTTTCAATATCGTACAAAAAATACTCTTTTTCTGTAACTATGTAAATGACATTTTCATCATACATACAGGCTTTTTTAAAGCCTTTACACTTCTTTTCCACAACTACCGTTTCGGCATTCGATATCAAGCTTGTTAGCTTTACTGTAATTACGTCATTTTTGTTATCAAAATAATATTGATACAAGCTTTCTTTGGTCGCATATAAAAGCTGCCCTTTTGTCTCTATTACCAAATTATTAAAATACAGCCTGTTACGGTCTGAAAAAATTAACGTTTCGTCCTGTTGATATTCACTGATATATTCCAAAAGCTTATCTTCTGTTTTTTCGTTAGCATAATCAAGAACAGAAAATACTGCAAAAAGTAATACTGGCACGCAAACAACTAAAACTATCGGAATAATAATCTTTTTCACCTTTAACCTCCGTTAATTATAATATCGATCAATAAAGACAATGGCGTTTCCTTGTCTTCGCACGTTCTTTGATAATTTTTCAACAAAATTCAAACCGTAAAGCGATTTTTCGACAAGCTGTTGGAAAGCGAGTGCAACCACTGTACCCTGTCTTCAAAAACTGTCTTTTTCCAACACAGCGTTTAGCATAGCACTCAATAGTTCTTTTCGCAATTTTTTATTTTTAAACGCATTACAAAGCAATAGAATTACAGCGGGAAATATCCAAATAAACATTGCATCTATTCTTAATATACACCCACCTAATAAAACACCAAACATAAAAATAAATATTGGCACCAAAATTGTAAAAATCGTACTCTCCATTGTTTTTCTATATTTATACTTTAAATTTCCGAAATCATCTATTTCTCCATAAATATAACAATCACTCAATATTCTCATACTCCGTGGAGTTTTTTTCTTATAAAATTTAATTATGTTGTTATTAAAAGTACCATACGTCGCTATCAGCTCCTAATAAATGGTGTCGAACATAATTGTTAAAATTATATTCGATTTCTTTTTTACTGAGATTAAGTTTCATATATTCCCATTTCATAAATACCCCCTTAGAGACGGACGGGTCCTTCATTTGAGCTTAGTAGCCCTTAACCCGTTGTCCGTTAAAATAGACAATTGCTAATCTCCCGATTTTAGTATAACATAGTAGGATTTAAAAATCAAGGCGACGTGGGTTTGCTATCTTTTCGGTTTGCTTTTGGGTTTTCTACTATTAAAAAGCATTTTTTGAGGCAAAATTCTTCAATTTTTTTGAAATTCCTTTGGAATTTACAATCTGTTCATAAAATGGCACCGTATTGACTTGAAAAAATTTATGTGGTATACTGTAAAAAAACTTCAAGGATGTATTATGCTACTTTTTTATTTGTCGCTTATTGATACGGACGAAAGCAAGGATAAAATTACCAAAATATACGAATCATATCTTGATTGGATGCTAAAAATAGCTTTCCATTATCTGCAAGATGAAAGGGATGCTGAGGATGCTGTAAATGATGTGTTTTTAAGCATTATCAACAACGGTTGCAGCGTTCCTGATGGTGATGAAGACCGAGTAAAGTCCTATTTGTACATATGTATTAAGCACAGCTCATTAAAAATCTCAAGGTCTAAATGCAAGGGCAAGACTATTAGCTTTGACAGCTTGTTTAATGTGTCCTCCAAATTTGATATAGAGGACGAATTACTCAAAAAGGACAGATTTGAAGCTATGCTTCGTGCAATAGATACATTGCCCTCTATTTACAGAGATGTATTGACAATGTATATAGTGTTTGAAAAATCACTAAAGGAAATTGCTGATTTAACAGGCGTTTCATACAAGACCGTTGCAACGAGATTCAGACGAGGCAGGGCTATTCTTAAGGAAAGGCTTGGTGATATTGATATATGAGTACTGAATTGCTTGAAAAATGTTTAATTAAAAAGACCTTAGCCGAAATCAGAGAGATTGAAGCCTTGGACTATTCTTGCATAAAGGCAAGTGATGACTTTAAGGAAAGAATACACAAAACAATCATTACAGAAAAGGACGCAAAAAAGAAGCATCACCCACGAAAAGCAGCCATTATTATAGTGGCGGCAATCATTTTAAGTCTTTCTATAATGTTTACCGCTTCGGCAAAAATAAGGGACTCTGTGTCTAAGCTTATCGTTGAAATACACGAAACCTTCTCGGAATTATTTGTTAAGTCTGACGGCAATGAGGAATTTCCCGGATCAATTGAAAAGATATATCAGCCTAAATATATCAATTATAACGGTTTTGTTGAAATCGACAGGCTACAATCAGAGATTGGAATGTTTACGGTTTGGACAAACGGCAGCGAGATAATTGATTTAAGTCAATCCTTAGTCGGCTCTCACCTACAGTACGATGCCGAAAATATAACATATATGTCCGCAGATTTAGGCGATATAGAGGTTTTGTATTACTTAAAAAATAATACTTACACGGTTGTATGGACAGACCACGGATATATATTCAGTATGACTTGTGACGAGAGCTTAGG
Source organism: Clostridia bacterium (assembly GCA_017461055.1). Taxonomy (GTDB): domain Bacteria; phylum Bacillota; class Clostridia; order Oscillospirales; family CAG-272; genus RGIG2000. The sequence continues at coordinate 2,663 of JAFTZI010000059.1, forward strand.
CTGGGCAGAGATAGAAAAAATCGTTACCAGCTTAGAGTTAGTGGAATAATTCGTTCCTATAAAAAATGCCCATTGGCATTCTGCAAAAGCAGTGCCAATGGGCGTTTTTATTAATAATGATTTTAACTCTTGTTTTAGTGTTTTGTTTTGTCGATAATCAAGTCGCTGTAATCGGTGTCCTTGGGACGCTTCTGGTCGGGATTTTTGAAAAAGTTATCACTAAGCTTTTTTATTACGGGAGCTAATACAATTAATGCAATAAGGTTTGGTATCGCCATTAATCCATTAAACAAATCGGCGAACTCCCAAACTGCATCAAGGCTCGCAACGCATCCCCAGAAAATCATTAGGGTATAGATGATTTGATATATTAGCTTAACAATTCTGTTGCCCTTAAAAAGAAACTCGATACATTTTTCTCCGTAATAATACCATGCAATAATAGTTGCAAAAGCAAACAGGCAAAGTCCGATAGTAACGATATACTGTCCGCCTGTAAAAGCATTTTCAAATGCGGTAGAGCTCATAGCACGGGTATCTCCAACGTAATTTGCATCACTCCACAAGCCGGAGGTCAAAATAACAAGGGCGGTTACGGTACACATAACAACAGAGTCAAAAAACACCTCAAAGGCGCCCCACAAGCCTTGACGCGCAGGGTGGTCTGAAGAAGCAGCAGCGTGTGCAATTGGAGCTGAGCCCATGCCTGCTTCGTGAGTAAATACTCCTCGTGCCATACCTATGCGGCATGCGTACATAACAGATGCACCGAGGAAGCCACCAAATGCGGCAGTTCCTGTAAATGTATTTTTAAAAATCATACCAAATGCGGCAGGAATTTCTTTTACGTTAACCACAAGAACAACGATTGCGCCAACGATATATAAAATAGACATAAAGGGAACAAGCAATTCAGTTACAGATGCAATACGCTTAATGCCGCCAATAAAAATTAAAGCACCAAGCATCGCAACTACTATGCCGATTATCCAAGGCTTTACGCCAAAGGTAGCGGTCACTCCTCCCGACAAGGCATTTGCCTGCACGGATGCACCGATACCGAGTGATGCAAGGCTACCAAAAATTGCGAACAGTATTGCCAGCCACTTTTTACCCATACCCTTTGTGATATAGTACATAGGGCCTCCCACTATTTCACCCTTTTGATTAACGGTACGGTAAGCCTGTGAAAGAGTTACCTCACAGTATTTAATAACCATACCAACAAGTGCGGATATCCAAAGCCAAAAGATAGCGCCCGGACCGCCTGTGGCGATTGCCAAAGCAACTCCTACAATATTGCCCGTGCCTACGGTTGCGGCAAGCGCGGTGCATACCGCTTGAAACGGTGAAATTGCACCCGCCTCTATTTGATCCTTGTTTCGTTTTTGAAATAAGGTTTTTGTTGTATAACGCATTACAACGTTAAACTTGGTAAAGACAACTCCCTTTGTAAGAATTGTTAAGAATATACCTGTTCCTATCATAAGAACTACCATCGGTATTCCCCAAATCACGTTGTCATTCAATTTACCAATCAAATCCATTATAAAATCCACAGCTTCAACTCCAATCAATGCTTAAAATAATTGCTTGCGCTCTATTGTATCACAAAAGTCAAATTATTTCAATAACATTGTTGTTTTTTAGCACATTTTTTGATGTTTAGGGGTTTGTTAAAAAATCCAATAAAGAGTTTCTATGCCGAAGGGATGCGGTGACGGTGAGGGAGTGCCGCGCCAGCCTGATTTTTCAACATTTTTGTCCCAATATTCTATGTCGCCGAAAATTGCTCCCATGCTTGAATGCTGTTCTATTTTCAAGGTGACTTCCTTGTTCCATAAGGAGCTATCAAGGTTAAATACGTATGGGGACGAGATTTTTTCGCCGATTAACGCATCATCTATATACACCTTGGTATACAGATCTGTTCCTTGCAATTTGATTTGCTTGGCTCCTTTTGGTATTTTCACCCTTGCGCTTAGCTGAATTTTACCGTAGTCGTAAAGCTTTTCCCCGGGGGAGTGTCTGTTTTTTCGCTTTTCTAAGGTGATTTTACAAATCTTATCACTTTTCAATTGATACGAAAAAGCTCCGCACAAAAGTACTGTTGGCAGATATTTAATGTCATTTGAGGCGGTAATTACGTTTACGCCTGCTTTAAGGGTTATTGGGTCTGACATTTTATATAAGCTCTGCATACCGTTTGGCAACATTCGGGCTTGATTTTGACACGGAATTTTTTCGCCATTTAAGAGTGCATTTTCATCATTTCTTACGCAAATGGTGACCCCTGTGTCGCATTTTGCATAAATTTCGCAGCTTTTTTCACCGTTCAAGTGCATTGTGCGAATCACGTTATCATTGCAATAATGCACATCAAAATTCAATTTGATTTCTTCTCTTTTTTCTTCCCTTTGCCCGTCCTCTAAAAGCAATACGGAATATGTATCAAGCTTAAGGGCGTTTCCGTTAATTATATATTCTCCCTTTGGGGCAAACAGATTTATAACAAGTGTGCTGCCATCGTTATATTTGCGTACGAAAATACCCTTTACTTCTTTTTTATCAGCAGCTTCTATTGTAACACTGCCCTTTATTGACGTTGTATCAAACTCCTTATTATCAACGGTGAATTTAAAGTCATTGTCTACCTCGATAACAGGTACATTTTCAATTATTTCATCATCAATATACTTCCATTGAATGCCTTTATAGCTAAGCTCATTTATCATTTGCATAAAGGCTTCGCCCCAGCCCTTTTTTCTGATGATATCTATACATTGCTTAAAGGGGTATCTTATATAAACATCGGGGGTAAAGTCACTCTTGGCAAGAAGGGCGGCTTTTTTTGCTTCCATTGAAAACAGCTTCATTCCCGAAAAGTCCGGTTGGTCGATATTGAAATTATTGAAATAGTCGGTTATCAGCTTATTCCCTCTTAAATCCATATGGGAAACTGCCAAAAAATAGCGGTCTATTTTAAAGGCAGAGGCAAGATACAAAATACATATTCTTTTTTTGTAGGTTAAGTCACAGGGTCCTAAGGCAAAAAGCTCCGCCATTGCGCCATTTTCTCCGCTTGCATATTCGCAAGCGCCTAAAAGCGTCATTTCGCTTATATCATAAGGGCAGGTGGCAATTTCATCTATACCTGGCAACATAAAGGTAGAGAGATTTTTCAAAAAATGTCCTGCGTGCTTTGTTGCGCCAATGGGGTCATTATCGCACATTAAGTGTCCTGTCATTAATATTCCGTGTTCTTTGCACCAAGAAGATAATTTACTGATATAGCATTTGTTAAATCTATTTGATACAAGCTCTATTACATTTGAATAAAGCTCCTTGTGCTCACACAGCAAATCGGTATGAAAATCTCGGTTAAAGGCATTATTATAATCCTGTTCAATTCCCTCGTAATAAGGAACAGAGTCAGATTCACAGCAATAGCCGATAGAGGGCTCGTCGGTAAACATACCACGAATAACCGTGCCGAAATGCTTGGCAAAGCGCTTATAATACTCCTCGTGGGTGCATTTGATAAAATAATCAACGGCTTCCTCTGACAAAAGATTAGGAAAATACTTTTCACCGAAAAGTCCTGAGTTATGGTGAGATTTATAGGTGATTTTTCCTTTTTCGATACCGCTTAGCTTGATTGCCCTTAAGCGATAGGGCTCATTTGCGCTGACTCTGCCTCCTGCATCTCCCGATGGCCAGTTAAAGTCGTCATACAGCCACAGCTTCATATCAAGCACGGTAGCTGAATTTATAAAGCCTTCAACGGTATTAAACCATTCCTTACTTAAGTATTCTATTTCGCAGCCTGACCTTGGATAAAGAAGGGCGCTGTCTATTCCGTTTTCCTTAAGGTTTTTTAAGTAATTATATATTTCCTTTTGAGTCGGTTTGCCTGTAATTGCTGACATTGTTATTAACGGGCTTTCCACTGCGGCGATCTCCTCTTATTGTTTTTTCTTTATTTTATCATATAAGAGATGCTTATTCAAGGCTTTCTACTTCATTA
>JAFTZI010000060.1 GCA_017461055.1 Clostridia bacterium
GTAATTGCTTTACCGTTATGTTCATCGGGAATGATTATTTTTTTGCCATCGTCACTTCCGTCCCAAATATACGTTCCTAAAAAGCAATCATCTCCATGCTTATTTTCGTATAATATAAAACTATCTTGTGTTTCGCTTTCGTAAAACATACTACACCCACTAAGTAAAAACACAATAATTACAAGAGAAAAAGAGAATGCTTTTTTCATAACAGCCTCCATATATTGCTAATTACAATTTGATTATAGCGTGGCTTAAGAGATTTGTCAATAAATCGGCGGTTGCTTTTTGCTAACTATTAGTAACGTTTTGGTAAAGAAAGCTCTTTTAAAATATTTTCTTGCCTGTGTGCATCTATCATAGAATACTTTTTTCTTTCTCCTATCTTTATAAGCGTGCCCACATGGCGGTAACCGAAAAGAGCAGGGGGAAGGTGAGTAACTATATCGTTTATATTGCGTATAACATAAAAATTATCCCACCTGTGTCGATTGTTTCCTAAAATTCCCCACATAACTCTTGGAGAGCCGAATCCATATGCTTCTATGCTTCGCCTTAAATCCTGACGGTTATACCAAGCATGCTCACAGCAAAGACAGGCTAAGGCTCCACCGTGAGAATAGCCTGTAATTATGATTTTATCAAGGGACGTGTCCGAAATCAGCTTTTCTATGTAAGGAATAAGACTTTTCCAAACGCGAAGAAAGCCCCTGTGCACAAATAGCCCCTTGTATGCCTTTATTGGAAAATCAAGATTGTTTTTCCAATCTAAAGCTCCGTTTGAGCCTTCAAAATACAGATACAGGCTTCTGCCAATCCTCTCATATGCGTAGCTTCCTCCGCCCTTTATATGTATGTAATCAATACTTAGGCATCTTCTGAATAAGCTTTCTAAATTCATATTTACTCCAGATAAAAAATAGGTGCAACGAAAAACCGTTGCACCTATATTTTATTCAATAAATTTAATTTTGTTTACTCAATGGGATTTGTAGGAATTACCACATTAGCACCGTTTTCTGTCATAACGCTTGGAAGCTTTCCGTCCCACTTGTTGAGATACTCAATGTACTTTAAGTAGTCGGTAATCAATTGAATTTCCTCGGCTGTCTTGCCCTCAAAGTCGATTTCATATTCTATTGATGTTGTACCGTCTTGATTGTCTATAATCGCTTCGTTTACAGTAAAACCAAGAGCTCTTGCGATTTCAATTGACTTAAGCTTTAATGCAGTTGCCTCAGCCTGAGCGATTTTAAGCTGTGCGTCAGCCTCACCCTGCGCCTGCGCAATTTTTGCCTCAGCCTGAGCCTTAGCAATTTGAATTTCTGCCTCGGCTGCCTTTAGCTTAGCCTCAGCCTCACCCTGTGCCTTTTCAATAGCGGCCTTAGCCTCAGCCTCCGCAGCGGCAATCTTTGCTGCGTTTTCGTATTCGGCACGGAGCTGATTTTGTTCAGCAATCATTTTGTCCTCAACTGCCTTTTCAAAAGCGTCGGAGAAGTCAATGTTAGTTAAAACAACAGTAGAAATTGTTACAAAATATTTGTCAGCAATTGCATTTTTTATAGAGTCCTCAACCTGCGGTGACATAGATGCGCGGTCGGAAATAATATCCATCGCCTTGTATGAGGAAAGAACAGATTTTGCCTTTTCAATAGCTATGCTTTGTATTCTGCTTTGCAAAACACTGAGCGAGCCGTATTCCTTTGCAATCTCAATAGCCTTATCACTCATAATCTGATACTGCAAGGTCATAGTAACGTCCATTGTCTGTGCGTCACTTGAATATGCAGCGGTTGCAATATCAAGATTTTGCACCTTAGCATCATACTTTGAATATGTATTTGTTATCCAAAAATCAAAGTGCGTGCCCGCAGCTCTTACAGCCTTTGCCTCACCCATATATTTAACAACGGCGATTTCACCTGTGTCAAC
>JAFTZI010000061.1 GCA_017461055.1 Clostridia bacterium
AGAAAGCCTTCTCTTGTGAGAGAAGGGGGACCGCTTTAGCGGTGGATGAGTAGTTGTTTAACTATAAAACACCTCATCCGTCACGCTTTGCGTGCCACCTTTCTCGCTGCGGCTCGGTCACATTGTGGCTCTAACACTCACTGAGTGTTATTCACTACCACAATGCCGCTCCGCTACCCACTGGAGAAGGCTATTTGTTTATATTGTACAATTGATTTTCTTAATGCAACAGCCCCTTGTCACAATACGGGAGAAGCAAAGAGACCCTCAAAGCGAAAAATGAGCCTTGGAGTTCGCGTGGAAAGTCCCTCCCTACCATTAAATATTTCACGTTGCGTTTGCAACATTTCACTCGACTTTGGTCAAATTTCACCGAGCCTTGCTCGATATCACTGCAAATTAACGAATGTTAATTTGCTACCCACCGAGCCGTGTAAGGCGAAAATTTGAACCTTGTGTTAACAAGGGTGGTGTCCTCATAATATCTTTACTGCTTCCAACATCTATCATCGCCTGTCCGGCAAAAGCCTCGTTAAGAGAGGGAAGATAGGAGGCCTGCAAACCAATATTGGATATTGGACTCCATTTTTAAAAGTGTAGCTCGAATACATCACCTTATCACGCACTAAGCAGGAATACAATTATATTATATTCAGTATTTCGTAAAATATAGCAGTATGACGTTTATTTTTTGTCGTGGTCAACTATATTGATACGCGAGTCAAATATTGGGCAAACCTTGTCAAGCTCAGCCCCTTCAACAGGCACATAGGTGTCCTCTTTTTTGTCAGCCTTGACTCTTTTGAGCACATAGTATTCTGTGGGAGCAATAGCAACATATGCGCTACCGTCAATTTCACATTCATCTATAAGCTCATAAACGCTTTCGCTTCCGTCATCATTTGTAAATGTAAGAAAGCGCTTATTTTCACCCTTCATATTGTAACTCATCTCCTTATTTATATAATACCATTTTTCAAGCTAATTGTCAATAACCTTATATTTCCTCATTTTTGTTGTCGCCAAAATGCTTAACCACAACAATTTGACGGGTGCTGTAAGCCTCCTCAACAAGAGCATCAAAGTCAAGCTTGTTTTCCTCAGCCAAAACAGATTCAAGCTCAGGTCTTGTTCTCGGATGGCGAGGAGTAAATACAGTACAGCAGTCCTCATATGGAAGAACAGAGGTTTCAAAAGCGCCGATTTTTCTTGAAACAGAAATAATTTCTTCCTTGTCCATACCAATCAAGGGACGGTAAATCGGAATATCGGAAAGCACGTTAGTCACATTAATAGCCTTCATAGTCTGGCTTGCAACCTGACCTAAGCTCTCTCCTGTAATAATAGCCTCGCAATCGTACTGATGGGCAAGCTTAACCGAAATTGCCATCATATATCTTCTTAAAAGCAAGGTAAAGTAGTCCTCATCGCAGTTATCGCGAATAAGCTCTTGAATTTTAGTAAGAGAAACGATGTGAACTCTGATTCTCAAGGTATAATCCGTTAAAATCTTTGCAAGCTCCAAAACCTTTTCGCGAGCACGCTCCGAGGTATAAGGAAAGCTTTCAAAGTGAATAGCCTCAAGCTGAACACCGCGCTTAGCCATCATAAAGCCCGCAACAGGGGAATCAATTCCGCCGGAGAGCAAAAGCAGACCGCGACCGCTTGAGCCGTAAGGAATACCGCCTGCGCCCTTTTCCTGTCCTGCGTGAATAAAGGCTTCCTTTTCTCTTATCTCAACACGCAAAACAACCTCGGGATTGTGAACATCTACCTTAATTCCGCGTACACTTGAAAGCACACAGCCGCCAACCTCATTCGATATTTCGGGAGAGGTTAAAGGAAAACGCTTGTCCGATCTTTTTGCCTCAACCTTAAAGGTCTTATACGGTCTTAATCTTTCGGGCATAAGTGTTCTTACAACCTCTAAAATTTCAGCCATATCCTTTTTACAGGTGTAGGCGCGAGAAACACCTACAAAGCCAAAAACGTGCTTTGCGTGCCAGTACATTTCATCAATTCTCTCGATTGCCTCATCGTCCATCGGCTCAATATAAATTGTGCTTTGAGAATAGAAAACATTGAAATTACCGATACGTCTTGACCTTAATCTTAATTCCTTAAGCATTTTCTTTTCAAAATCGCCGCGGTTAGCGCCCTTAAGCACAACCTCGCCGTATTTACATAAAATTACTTCCTTGATATTTTCAATCATCTTATGTGTCCGTCACCCTTTATAATATATTTTTGCGTAGTAAGCGCACTCAGTCCCATAGGGCCTCTTGCGTGTAGCTTTTGTGTGGAAATACCGATTTCAGCACCTAAGCCGAATTCACCGCCGTCGGTAAATCTTGTAGAAGCATTTACATAAAGCGCGCAGGAGTCAATGCTGTTAACGAAATAATCAGCGTTTCTGTGGTTTTCGGTAATAATACTTTCACTGTGTCCTGTTGAGTATTTTCTTATGTGTTCAACAGCCTCATAAACGTCATTTACCACCTTACAGCTAATGATATAATCATCATATTCTGTATCAAAATCAACCTCGGTTGCTAGGTCAATTTGCGGCAAAATCGTACACGTGTCGCCACATCCTCTGAATTCAAGGCTGTATTTTCTTGTTTCCTCATAGAACCTGTTTAAAAATTCCGAGGCTACGCTTTTGTGCACAAGAACGGTTTCGATAGCATTGCAAACGGAAGGACGTGAGCATTTTGCATTAACGGCAACCTTAACTGCCATATCAATGCAAGCGCTTTCATCTACATATAAATGGCAATTTCCCGCCCCCGTTTCAATAACAGGAACACGGGCATTGTTAACCACGTTTTGAATAAGACCCTTGCCGCCGCGAGGAATTAAAACGTCCACGTAGCCGCGCATTTCCATAAGGATGGACGCGCTTTCTCTTGTGGTATTTTCAATTAAGCAAACGCAATTTTCATCAAAGCCGCAGTCCTTAAGCGCCTGTCTTATTATTTTAACAATTTGCTTGTTTGTGTTAATTGCTTCCTTTCCGCCACGCAGAACAACCGCATTTCCGCTCTTTAAGCAAAGCGCGGCTGCATCGGGAGTTACGTTGGGGCGCGCCTCATATATCATTGCAACAACGCCGAGAGGAACACTGACGCACTCAATTTTAAGTCCGTTTGGACGTGTAAAGGTGTTACCTGCGCCAATTGGGTCAGGCAAGGACACAACGTGTAAAATAGCATCGGACAAGGATTTAACCCTTGCTTCATTAAGCATAAGACGGTCAAGCATAGCCTGAGCTATGCCGTTGTCCTTAGCATTTTTTAAATCTATGTCATTTGCCTTAATTATTTCATCGCTACCAAGGCTTATTGCTTCCGCAATTTTAACAAGAGCATTGTTTCGCTCGCTTGTGCTTTTTTTACCAAGGCTATATGACGCAGTCTTTGCCCCTTGGCAAAGCTCCTTTATTTCATTATAAAGCTCCATTTAAATTACCTCGTTAATTCTTTTTAGCCGCAAAGTATGTGCCGATATGCTTACCGTCTAAAATGTCGTAAAGCTTATAAGGATTTTCACCGTTTATTATAAGCATAGGAATACCGTTTTCGGTAGCAATTTTAGCAGCCTCAATCTTAGTTGACATACCTCCCGTACCGCGCTTGGAGCCTGCGCCGCCTGCGTAAGCTCTTATTTCATCGTTGATTTCTTCAACTCTGTCAATAAGCACAGCATCGTCAAATTTTCTCGGGTCCTTATTGTAAAGACCGTCAATATCACTCATATTAATAATGAAATCAGCATCACAGGCAATACCAACATAGGCAGAAAGAGTATCGTTTCCGCCAAAGCGAATACCGTCACAGGAAACAGAGTCGTTTTCGTTAACAATGGGCACACAGCCCATAGACATTAGGGCATTAAAGGTGTTTTTAACAAGCTCAAGTCTGTGGCTGTCATCAACAACGTCCTTAGTCATAAGAATTTGCGCAACGGTTTGACCGTAATTGCCGAAAAAGTTCTCGTAAATCTTCATTAGCTGACTCTGACCAACAGCGGCGCAAGCCTGCTTCTTTTCAAGAGTATCCGGGTATTCGGTAAGACCCAGGCGGGCATAGCCTGCGCTGACAGCACCCGAGCTTACAAGAGCAACCTCGTACCCTGCGTTCTTGAAATCGCAAAGAGTACGCACCAATGCCTCAATCCTTCTGAAATTAAGTGAGCCGTTGGGATATGTTAAGGTAGATGTGCCTATTTTAACAACAATTCTTTTGTAATTCCTGATCATAATATATAAAACCTCAAAATTAGTAAAATTCGCTTGAATAAACTCTGCAAATATAGTATAATAAGACTGTTAGTAATATTATATATGGTAAAGCACAAAATTTCAAGTGTTTTGAAAGGAAAAGAGTATGAAAGAAAAAATTTATGTAGAAATAAAGGGAATTAAGCTTGGTATTGTTACCGAGGACGGAGCCGAATATGTAGAAAGAATTGCAAATCAGCTTCAGACCCAGCTTGATTCTATGATGAAGGCGCAAAGGAATTGCACACTTGTTGAGGCTGCTCTCTTTACAGCTATGAGCCTTCACAGTCAATGCGAGGAAAACGAAAAGAAGCTTAAGAATGTTGAGACTCAGTTAGCTATTTACCAGGCAAACGTAAACAGACTAAGAGTTGAAAACGAAGAATTAAGAACAAGACTTGCGCAAAAATGAGAAAAACAGAGCTTTTAGCTCCGGCAGGAGATAAGGACGCCCTTGTGTCCGCCATTGCAAGCGGTGCCAATGCGGTATATTTTGGCTTAGATATATTCAATGCAAGAATAAGAGCCGAAAACTTTACCCTTGATACAGTGGAGGAATCGGTCAAGCTTTGCCATGCTCACGGTGTTAAGGCATACGTAACCCTTAATACCCAGCTATACAATAAGGAGTTACCCTTAATGCTTGAATACGTGGGTCAGCTTTACGAAAAGGGAGTAGATGCTCTGATTGTGGCTGATTTCGGTGTTGCGTCACTAATTAAGAGCTATTATCCCGATTTTGAAATTCACGCAAGCACACAGGCAAGCGTTCACAATAAAAACGGAGCAGAGCTTCTTTGTGAGAGGCTGGGCTTTGCGCGTGTTGTACTTGCAAGAGAGCTTGACAGGGAAAGCATAGAATATATATCAAAATCCGATAAATACGAAACCGAAATATTTGTTCACGGCGCTCACTGTATGTCTGTGTCGGGTCAGTGCCTTGCCAGCTTTTGTATGGGCGGACGTAGCGGCAACAGGGGAGAGTGCGCTCAGCCCTGTCGCTTGCCATATACAATAGGCAAGGAAAAGGGCTATCCCTTAAGCCTGAAGGATATGACCCTGTCAAGTCACATAGAGGACATTTTAAACAGCGGCGCAGCCTCTTTAAAAATAGAGGGCAGAATGAAAAACAGCGATTATGTAGGCGGCACGGTTGGCATTTGGAGAAGGCTCATAGACCAAAAAAGAAACGCAAATAAGCAGGAAGCATCAACCCTTAGCGCCCTGTTTTCACGCGGAGGCTTTACAGATGGGTACTTTACAGGCAAAATAGACAAGTCAATGCTTGGCATACGCTCAGATAAGGACAAGGAAACAAGTCTTTTGCAAAAGACCGAAAAAGTCGAGCTTGAAAGGGTGGGTATTTCCCTTAACGCCGAGCTTTATATCGGCAAGGAGAGTAAGCTGACCTTAACTCATATGGGCAGAGCTGTTACCGTTTTTGGTGACATAGTAGAGAGAGCTGCCAATGCTCCTATGTCCTATGATGACGTTAAGAAAAATCTTGTAAAATTCGGCTCAACTCCGTTTTATGTGAAGAATATTGACATTAAAATGGACGAGGGTATTATGATAAGAAACTCATCTCTTAATGCCTTGCGCAGAATGGGAGTTGAAAAGCTGTTTGATATGGGCAGAAAAGCTAAGGGAATTACCCTTGAAGCTGAAAAAACAAACACGTCCCTTGATAAAATCAAAACCGCGCTGTTTAACAGCATAGAGCAAATACCGCAAAACCACAGCTATTTTGACATAGTGTTTTTGCCCCTTGAGGTGTACTTTAATTCCAAATCGGACAAGTCCCTTGTAAATGGAATTAAGCTCCCACCTGTTGTTCTTGATAAGGAATGGGACCAGGTTGAAAAAATGCTATCCTATGCCAAGGCGCAGGGAGTAATTTATGCGCTTGTTTCCAACATAGGACAGATAGAAAGAGTAAAAGCATATGGCTTTGAGCTAATGGCTGATTTTAGATTTAATGTGTTTAATAGCTATACCCTTGAATTTATAAATAGCCTTGGTATAAAAAGAGCCATTGTGTCACCCGAGCTGACCTTGGCGCAGCTGAGAGATTTTAAAAACCAAAGCATTATTGCCTACGGTAAATTGCCCACAATGGTAACCCATAAGTGCGTTTTAAAGGACACGGTGGGCTGTGATAAGTGCAAGGGCTATATAAAGGACAGGCAGGGAGCTATGCTTTACGCACAGGGCATTTACGGGCATAGGTGCGTAATTTATAACAGCGTGCCTGTTTATATGGCGGACAAGCCAAAGGACATAGAATGGTATTCTTGCCACTTTATTTTCAGCGATGAAACAAGAGATGAAGCATACAAAGTAATAGAAGCATACAAAAAAGGACTACCCACGAATAGAGGTATGAAGAGGATAAAATGAAGCTTGTTTTAGCATCAAAATCACCAAGAAGAAAAGAAATTTTAGAAATGGTGACAACTGATTTTACAGTGCGTACTCAGGACGCAGACGAAAGCTACGGTGAAAGCACACCGCTTGCTTGCGTGCCGGAGCTTTTGGCAAAGAGAAAGGCTATGGCAACCCCGATTTATGAAGACGAAATTATAATCGGCTGCGATACGGTTGTTGTTTACGAAAATAATCTTTTGGGCAAGCCAAGGGACAAGGCAGAGGCAGTTGAAATGCTTCGCCTTTTAAACGGTACAACCCATCAGGTTATAAGCGGCATTTGTGTGCGCACAAGGGAAAAAATTTACTCCGAGGCTGTAACCACATATGTTACCTTTAGAAGCTTGGAGGATGAGGAAATTATTTCATATGTTGAGGCATGCTGCCCCTTAGACAAGGCAGGCGCATACGGAATACAGGAAAGAGCAGGAGCCTTTGTGTCAAAAATCGACGGTGATTTTTACAACGTTGTGGGCTTGCCTCTTTGCAGGCTTTGCCAGGTTTTAAAAAACGAGCTTGGCTTTAACATACTTAACTTAAACGGTTAGTTCCATACTGAAAAGGAGATAGGACTTGACTAAAAAGCAAAAAAGAGAAAAAATAGCCAAGGTTGTCCTGGCTTTAAAGGAGCTTTACCCAAATGCTGTCTGCTCCCTTGAATATGAGGGGGACCCTTGGAGGCTGTTAATTATGGGTCGCTTAAGCGCCCAATGCACAGATGAAAGGGTAAATATTGTATGTAAGGAGCTTTTTTCCAAGCTTCCAACACCAGAGGCTATGGCAAATGCCCCTTTAAGTGAAATTGAAAGCATTATAAAGCCTTGCGGACTTTTCAGAATGAAGGCTAAAAACATCAAAGACGCGTCTTTTCGCTTAGTAAACGAGTATAATGGCAACATGCCGAGTACAATGGAGGAGCTTTTAAGGTTCGAGGGCGTTGGCAGAAAAATTGCCAATTTGCTTTTAGGAGATTTGTTTGGCTTGCCTGCCATTGTAGCGGATACCCATTGCATGCGTATTTGCGGAAGGCTGGGAATGTATAAGGAAGGAATGAAGGACCCTTATAAAACGGAAATGATTTTAAGCGAGCTTGTAGAGCCAAGCGAACAAAGCGACCTGTGTCACCGTCTTGTGCTTTTTGGCAGAGAATACTGCAAGGCGCAAAGCCCAAAATGCGACACGTGTCCCATAAAAAACATATGTAAGGATGAAAATAATGATTGAATTTAAAAAGCTACCCATAGAGAAAAATAATGAATGTCTTGACCTTGTGTGGCAGGTTTTTTGCGAGGCTGAGGCTTCTGTTTTTACAAGCGAGGGCATTTTAGAATATAAGAAAACAATAGACGAAACAAGAGAGCTGAATAACATTACCTTTTACGGTGCTATGGATGGCGAGAGAGTTGTTGGCGTTCTCGGAATGAGAGAAAATAATCATATCGGTTATTTCTACATATCATCAAGCTATCAAAGACAGGGAATCGGCAAAGCTCTTTTTAAGCTGATGAAGAGCGACTATGAAAATAAGGTATTTACAGTAAATGCAATGCCAACAGGTGTTAATGCTTACTCCCGCTTGGGCTTTGAGCAAACAGGGGCACTCGTTAATAACAACGGAGTAATTTCCACACCTATGAAATACAGGGAAAAAAGCATACTTAAAAGAAACGGAAATGCTCTTGAAAGGCACTATAACTCCGAGCTTTTAAGAATAGAGCCTTGGGGAGAAAACGGATTAAGAGTCCGCGCCACTCCCGATTCGGTCTTGACAGGCAAGAACAGAGCCTTAATCGAGCAAGCGCAAACAGAGCCCGTAATTTACATAGATGAAAACGAGGGCTACATTGTAAACGGTAACGCAAAGGCAACCGTTGACCGAAACGGTAAGGTTACAATATATAACCAAATGGGCAAAATTATGCTTGAGGAGTCTTTAGAGCTTCAGCCCTTAAAGCGCCCTGCAAGATTTTTTAAGCCTCGCTTGTGCGGCTCATATGAATTAACAATGACCTTTAAATCAGCACCTAACGAAAGAATATTCGGTATGGGTCAATATCAACAGCCGTTTTTGAATGTAAAGGGCTGTACCCTTGAGCTATCTCACAGAAACTCACAGGCAAGCGTGCCCTTTTATATTTCGGATTTGGGCTATGGCTTCCTTTGGAATTTGCCTGCCATCGGTGAGGTTATGTTTGGCAAAAACCTTACAAAATGGAAGGCTATGGCATCAAGCGAGCTTGACTATTTAATTATTGTCGACGATACTCCCAAGCTTATTGAGGAAAAGTATATGGAGTGTGTCGGTAAAGCGCCTAAAATGCCCGAATTTGCCCTTGGCTTTTGGCAGTCTAAGCTTCGCTATCGCACCCAAGAGGAGCTTTTAAGCGTCGCAAGAAAGTATAAGGAATTAAATATTCCCGTGTCAGTTATAGTGTGCGACTTTTTCCATTGGCCGCACCAGGGAGATTTCCGTTTTGACTATGACTATTTCCCCAGCCCCGAGGAAATGACAAGGGAGCTTAAGGAAATGGGCACAGAGCTTATGGTATCCGTTTGGCCAACAATTGAGTTCGGCAGCGAGAATTATGGGGAAATGCTTGAAAAGGGTCTGCTTATAAGAAATGACAGAGGCCCGTCTAACCACACCGAATTTGTTCACCCATCGGTATATTATGATGCAACAAATCCCGAGGCAAGAAAATTTGTGTGGGACACAGTTAAAAAGAATTATTACGACAAGGGTATACGCCTTTTCTGGCTTGACGAGGCAGAGCCCGAATACCTTCTTTACGACTACGACAACCATAGATATTATGCGGGTATGTGCGCAGAGGTAGGAAATGTTTACCCTGTGGACTATGCAAGAGGCTTTTATGAGGGCCTTAAGGAAGTGGGAGAAGAGGAAATAATCAGCCTGGTAAGATGTGCTTGGGCAGGAAGTGCAAAATATGGCGCGCTTGTTTGGTCAGGCGATATTATGCCAACCTTTGATGCGCTAAAATCTCAGGTAAGAGCAGGACTTAATATGGCAATTGCGGGTATTCCCTGGTGGACTACCGATATTGGCGGCTTTGATTATGGGGACCCGAGCAGTGATGAATACAGAGAGCTTGTAATGCGTTGGTTTGAGTATGCAACCTTCTGTCCTGTTTTGCGTCTGCACGGTTATCGCGCGCCTTATATTCCTGCTGAGCCAAATGCCACAGGCGGCGGTCAATGCTACACAGGCGGAGATAATGAAATTTGGAGCTACGGTGAAAAGGCATTTGAAATATGCAAGGACCACATTTTCCTTCGTGAAAGGCTAAAGCCATACATTATGGAGCAAATGGACATAGCGCACAAGGATGGCACACCCCCTATGCGCCCACTGTTCTATGATTATTCATACGATAAGGCAGTATGGGATATAGAGGATGAATTTATGTTCGGTCCCGACCTTTTGGTTTGTCCTGTTACCGAGCTTGGACAAAGAGAAAGAGAGGTATATTTCCCTGAAGGCGAAATTTGGGTTGACCCATATACCTTTAAGGAATATATTGGCGGAGTTTCGTTAATTGTTGATGCTCCATTGGAAAGAATACCCGTCTTTGTACGTAAGGACAAGGGCTTTGATATGAAGGTGTTTAAAAAATAATGGAGTATGCAGTAGTAGTTGTAGCGTCCATTTTGGCAGGCGTTGGCACAGGACTTGTGGGTCTTAGCGCCGCTACTGCAATGGTACCGCTTATGATAGTTTTGTGCCCAACCTTTATGGGTGAGCACGGTGTTTATATGGCAACGGCAATAGCCTTGGCAAGTGATATTCTTGCCTCTGCTGTTACCTCTGCCACCTATGCAAAAAACAAAAATATTGATTTAAAGCGCGGTGGCATCTTCTTCGGCTGTATTGTGGTTATGAGTATTGTAGGCTCGGTAGTTGCTTACTTTACACACCCCGCAGTTCTTAGCGGATATTCACTTATTATGTGCGTTCTTATCGGTCTTAGATTTGTGGTAATGCCGGAATCTAAGGAGAGGGTAAGAAAAACAAAGGATGCAGGACTTACAGGCTGGGAGCTGGCAGTTTCCATAGGCTTCGGTATTGGTGTTGGCTTCTGCACCGCCTTTTTCGGCTCGGGCGGAGGACTTATGATGCTTGTTGTTTTAACATCGCTTATGTCCTTTGAAAGAAAGGTTGCAGTAGGTACATCAACCTTTATTATGACCTTTACAGCCTTGATAGCCGCAGTCAGCCACATTATCGTTGAGCCTAAGATAATTTTGGAATGCTGGGACTTTATGATAGTCGGCATTGTAACAACCACAGTATTTGCTCTTATAAGCGCAAGATTTGCAAACAGAGTAAGCGGTGAGGTAACAGGCTATGTAACGGGAGTTACCCTTTTCTTGCTCGGTCTTATACTTATAGTTCTTAACAATACAGATAAAATAGATGCTACATATTTCCTTGATTTTATAACTGTATTAATAGTGCTGGGAGCATATATAGGAGCTCTTTCCCTTATTTTCATTGTGCTTCGATACACAACAAAAATACCCGATTATATTTTCAGAAAGCTGATTCACGCAGTGGTATATACATCTATAATACCAATGGCAATACTAACGGACAAGTGGATTGTTACAATTTTAGTTGCCCTTGTATTTTATGTGCTTGCTGTTTTTGGCTTTATGATAATAGAAAGATACAATTTCTATAAAACGCTTTTTGTAGAAAAAACAAGGCAAAAGGTCGCCTTTGATTTTGCGCTTCTATATGGAATTATTGTAATTCTTTTGTTCATTTTCTGGGGACTTTTGGGAGATTCCTATAAGTATATTGCCATAACCTCAATTCTTGCTTGGGGCCCGGGAGATGCAATGGCAACCGTAATCGGCAAAAAATACGGTAAGCATAAGCTAAGAAGTAAGCTTATAGACGGAGAAAAAACAGTTGAGGGTACAACAGCTATGGCAATTGTATCATTTATATGCACCCTTGTGTGCTTGCTTGTATTTTCAAGCATAAGCTGGTACGTGTGCATAATGCTTGCCTTAATGGTTGCGCCTGTTGTGGCAGTAGCCGAGCTATATACACCCAAGGGCTTTGATGCCATAAGTGTTCCCGTAGCGGCGTGCCTGACCCTTTGTGTTTCAATATTTGTATAGTCTTTAAACTAACGGTTGGGAAAAATCACCTTTTCCCAACCGTTAATATGTAGACAAATTGTTAAAAATATGGTTTAATATAATTGCAAGGACTAAGCCGAAAGGAGAAAAAATGAGAAATATATTTGCCGCTCAATTTAAGGAATACAGAAAAAAGCTGGATATTTCACAGGAGGAAATAGCTGAAAGGCTGAATGTAACCTCTCAGGCAGTATCTAAGTGGGAGTGCGAAAGATCCTATCCCGATGTGGAAATGCTTGTAAACATTGCAAGCCTGTTTCAAATAAGCTTAGACGAGCTTATTTTGGGGAAAGCGGACTCTTGTGTTTCCAATATTCCTAATGATAATAAGCTAAGATTGGTGCTTTGCAGAGGCACAGAGGTAATAGATTCTAAGGAGACCGATGTCACTATGAGAATTATGCTTGATACAGAGTTCGAAAATATGGAAGTCCTTGGTAATGCTAACATTTATGGCGAGGTGAAAGGTAATATAAGTGCAGATGGCAGTGTAAATTGCGACTCTGTGCGTGGCAATGTAAGCGCGGGCACAAGCGTAAACTGTGACGAGGTTTTAGGAAACGTTACTGCGGGCGCAGGAGTTAACTGTGACGGAGTAGACGGTGATGTTAACGCCGGCACAAATATAGTTTGTGATGATATAGGCGGAAATGTAAACTGCGGACTTACCATTCAATGTGATAACATTTCGGGCAGCGTTACCTGCGGAATGACTATCACCTGCGACACCATTGACGGTGACATTTTAGAATGCAACGGAGATATTCACGTAAAAACCTTAAATGGCAAGGTTAACAAATGCGAAAAGACAGTTTATTTAAAGGACGACAAGTAGCAAGACAACACAAGGTTGCCTTGCAGTGAAATCGAGGCTGTGCCTCGGTGAAATTCGCCCAAGGTCGAGTGAAATGTTGCAGAGACGCAACGTGAAATTTTTGCTAAAGCAAAAGTGATAAGTAACAAACACAAAATTGTAGGGGTCGACGTCCCCGACGACCCGTTATTAATCACGAATTTATTCGTGCATATCATCACGCAATTTTGCGTGTATATCATCAATGGGTTAAGCATTGTATATCATCAACACGTATGTGTTGTATATTCCTGTAGGGGTCAGACCTTAGACGACCCGTTATCGATCACGCATTTTTGCGTGTATGGAATCACACTTTTGTGTGTATGGGCAAGTACCCGGAGACCCGTAAATGCTCTCTCCCTCCGTCTTGCTTACGCAATCCACCTCCCTCGTCAGATGGAGGCTTATGTAGGGGTCGACGTCCTCGACGACCCGTTATTAATCACGAATAAATTCGTGATTGATTTTCGGGCGATTCGTGAATCGCCCCTACAAATTGGGTAACATTCACATCGTAGGGCGGTGGCTTGCTGCCGCCGAAATAACAAGGTACTACAAATTAAGTTTAACACATCAATCAAGCCTTGCGCAAGACAAAGCAGATTCTTGCACAAGGCATACTGCGTAATCGGCAAGCCTCGGAATGACAGATTCGTTTTGCGTTTTCTCTATTGTTAAAAAGACGGACTCATTTTACATTTTCCCTGTTGTCATCCTGAGCGAAGCGAATGGATCTTTGTTAAGCTTGTCGTATGGGCGAGCATTGGTCGTCCGTTTTTCTATGTACAACAAAAAAGACCGTTTTGAAACGGTCTTTTTTATATGTTGGCTTAAATTTAAATTACTTAACCTCTGCCTTAGCGCCAGCGTCTGTAAGCTGCTTAGCGATATCGTTAGCCACATCCTTAGATACAGCCTCCTTGAGTGTCTTTGGAGCGCTCTCAACGAGTTCCTTTGCTTCCTTAAGACCAAGGCCTGTGATCTCACGAACAACCTTGATAACGTTGAGCTTAGAAGCGCCTGCCTCAACAAGTACAACGTCAAACTCTGTCTTCTCCTCAACAGGAGCAGCTGCAACAGCAGCACCAGCAACTGCAACAGGAGCAGCGCTTACGCCAAATTCTTCTTCAACTGCCTTTACAAGGTCAGCAAGCTCAAGGATTGTAAGAGCTTTGATTTCTTCAACAATATTTGTAATCTTTTCGTTAGCCATGATTAGTTATCCTCCGTATTAAAATAAATATAACTTTTTAAAATTTAGTGTTTACATTTTATAAGGCAATGTAATAGCCGTAAAATGCAGAATAATTATTCTGCCTGAGCTTCGCCACCCTTGTCGATAACAGCCTGCAATGCACGAGCAAAGCCGGAGATAGGACCTTGGATAGAGCCCAAGAATCTTGCAAGAAGAACTTCTCTTGAAGGAATATCAGCAAGAGCCTTAACTGTATCTGCGTCAACAACTGCGTTTTCAAGAAAACCGCCCTTGATTTCAAAGCTTTCAACCTTGTCAGCATATTCCTTAGCTATCTTAGCAGGAGCAACAGGATCATCATAACCGATAGCGATAGCGGTCATACCGTTAAGCTCACTCTTCATAGCCTCGTAGCCAACCTCATCACAAGCACGACCGATAAGAGTATTCTTAATTACCATATAGTCGACACCTGCTTTTCTGAAAGCAGCACGCATCTTTGTATCATTTTCAACTGTGATACCTTGATATTGAACAAGAACACCGCTCTGAGCCTTTTTGATTTTTTCAACAAGGTCAGCAACAATGGCTTTCTTTTGTTCGAGAACTGAATTACTTGGCATAAAACAACCTCCTTAGATATTTCCGTAAAACAAAAAGTCTTTTTTCGAATTTGCAAAAATGCGCGCCGAAAAAAGACTTAATTATCATATAAATAATATTAATTCTTCCTCGGCAGGGAGCATAAAGCAATTACTGAGACCTGCTGTCTTTGGATTTGCCTTGACATTATAGCACACTAAATATGCCTTGTCAAGTGTTTTTTTGAAAAAATAAAATAAAATTCACTCAACAATCCTATGCCATTCATAGCTATTGACATTTTTGTTAAAGCTGTGATATAATTATACCATATTAAATATTTTGTGTTTATGTAAAGACAGATGAAGCAGTATATTACCTTGATAATAATACCTCAGGTAAAACCTTAACAGGTATTAGCTACAAGGAATTAAACCCAAGCGTTGAATAATATTAAAAGCTATCGCAAGGCTTTCCAAGCGATAGCTTTTTATATGCTCTGAATTAAAAGGGACTGCCAGCAGTCCCTTAATTTATTTTCCTCTGTTATCCGTACCCTTGAACAGCTTAATTTCAAAGTCGCCGAATAGTCTGCTTGTTATTCTGTCATTGTAGGATTTGCGTATTTCTGCCGAGCCTAAGTTGGTGCTTAATATAATAGGAAGCTTTTTGTTAAGACGAGTGTTAATAAGGTTATAAAGGCAGGAAACGGTAAAGTTTGTAATTACCTCTGTGCCAAGGTCGTCAATAATCAAAAGGTCGCACTCCATATACTTGCTTGAAACAGGCTCCTCGCCGTTATAACGGTCACGGAAGCGGTCATTTTCAAAATCCGCAAAAATATTGGTTGCGGTTTCGTAAATAACGCTTTGTCCCTTTTCAATAAGCGCCTTTGCAATAGCGGTTGACAAATGTGTTTTTCCAATGCCTGTGCCGCCTACAAAAAGCAAATTCGCCTTTTTTTCGGGAAATTCGTTTACGTATTCCTTTAAATCCTCAACTAAGGACTCCATAATTTCCCTGTCCGCGCCCTTATAAAAGTCAAGAGAAAAATTCTCAAAGCCTTGGCTTGAAATAAGCTCACCCACACCCGAGGACTCAAGCTGCTTTGTAATCAAAGCGCGCTTTAAGCATTGACACATTTTACCGTTTATGTAGCCTTGGTCACGGCAAGATTCACACTCGAATTTCATATCTGTGTAGTCTGCGCTGAATCCGTTTTCCAAAAGCAAAGCGCTTCTTTTGTCGTTAAGAGATTTGTTTTCTTCCTTTAATTTATTAATTCTTTCTTCAAGCCCGTCCTTGCCTTGAAGACTTGCCCCTAAAATTTGAAGACCTGTTAAGGAAAGGGCGCGGTCAATCTCTTTTAATTCGGGAATCTTTGCATATGCGGCTACAAGACGGGAATCTCGCAATTCCTCATTGCGCTTGCGCTTATCATTAAATTCATTAAAAACCTGAGAAACGGTATCCTTTGAATAGCTCATTTTTTCTTCCTTTCCAGCATTTTTTCGTTAGAACGCTTAAGGGCAGCCTCAAAAAATTCATCTGTATCAAAGGTTGACATTTGAATTTTCTGCTTGCTTTTATAATTTTCAAGAGATTTCTCGGCATCCTCTACGGTTTTAATACCGCTGTTGTGCCAGTTTTCGAGGATTTTCGCCATATAGGCATAGGAAAGCTTTCCTTGACATTTTTCAATGGTAATTTCATATGCCTTGCAAATTAGGTTAAAATCGGTCTTTAAGCCAATCCACTTTTCAATAATATTTCTTTCGCTTTTTGTAAACTCACGCTCGCCAATGCCCAAAAGCTTTCTTATCTTATACTCCAAGCTCCTCTTGTTGCGTCGCGCGGAAAAATGCTCCTCTAATTTTGAATAGGAGGAAATTCCCTCGTCGTAAAGATTAGAAGCGGTTTTTCTTATGTATGCCCAGCTTGCCTTGTCAATTTCAACACAATGCGCAAGGAGCAAAAGTATAAATTCATCACTAAGCTTGAAATAGGACTTTAGCTGCATTATATTATTATAATCGTGGGCAGTAAAGCTCTTTGACATAATAGCCTGACATTCGTTACAAAGAGAACGGAAGGATTTGTTGCTTTCCACATAGGAAAGAATTTGCTTGCCTGTATATGCAGGAGAACGGTTGTTAGCATAACCGTCTGCGGCTACGGCATCACTGAAAGTCACATCCAAGCCCTCAACGCTGATTATACCCTTGCTCATCCAAAAGGCAAGAGCATCCTTTATTTCATTTACATTTAAGTTAAGTCTTTGAGAAAGGGTGGTTAAATAGGGCTCAAAATCCCATAGGTGCTGTGGCGCGCCCGCTAAGCTTAAAAGCACCTTTAATTGCTCCTCGCTTGCCATGGGCACAAGCTCCGTAACCCCCAGCGGTAAATTAAGAATACCACCCGTATATTTCATTTCGATTTTCATTATTTTCTCCAAATCAGGACGGATAAGCATTTAAGCTCTCGTCAGCTATGCTTCCGTTAAGATATTCATAATAGCCCTGCGCGCCAATCATTGCAGCATTGTCGCCGCACAGGAACAGGTCGGGAGCATAAAACTCAGCTCCGCATTTTTTGCAAACCCTGTCAATGCCTGCGCGTATATGGGAATTTGCGCTGACTCCGCCGGCTAAAACAATTTTCTTGTAGCCTGTTTTTTCAAGCGCCATTTGTACCTTAGATGAAACAGCCTCCACAATTGAGCGTGTACAGCTTGCGGCTACGTCTGCGCGTGGAATTTCCTCGCCCTTCTGATTTTTGGTGTTAAGGTAATTTACGCAAGCGGTTTTAAGTCCGCTAAAGGAAAAGTCAAGTGTGTCCTTGGAAATTGCGGGAGAAGGAAATGCAATAGCATCCTTGTTGCCCTCTTTGGCAAGCTTGTCCATAGCGGCGCCGCCCGGATAGGGAAGCCCCATAACTCTGCCTATTTTATCAAAGCATTCGCCAACAGCATCATCACGGGTAGATGCAATTTCCTCGTACTCCGTGTATGATTTTACATCAAAAAACGATGTATGCCCACCCGAAACAACGAGAGCCAAAAAGGGTGGCTCAAGCTCCTTGTGAGTTAAGTAATTTGAAGCTACGTGACCCTTAATATGGTCAACCGGCACAAGAGGAATGTTGTTTGCAAAGGCAAGTGATTTTGCAAAGTTAACGCAAACAAGCAAGGCTCCGATTAAGCCGGGACCGTTTGTTACACAAATAGCATCTACCGCATCAAGAGTAATGCCTGCTTTTTCAAGCGCCTCGTAGGTGATTTTAGAAACAGCCTCAATGTGAGCTCTTGATGCAATCTCAGGCACAACACCGCCGTAAAGCGCGTGTATATCTACCTGGGAGGCAATAATATTGGATTTTAAAATTCGTTTGTCCGTGTCCATTTCCAAAACCGCGCAGGCAGTTTCGTCACAGGAGGACTCAAAGGCTAAAATATACATTTATAACTCCAAATTCATAAGAAGCGCATCCTCTAAGGGAGCCTTGAAATGACCCCTTGAGGTGCCAACAGCATAAAAGCCAAAGCCCTCATAAAGAGCAATAGCGCTTTTGTTTGACACACGCACCTCTAAAAAGTACTTTGTTATGCCCTTTTCACGTCCGTGCAGTAAAAGAGCATCCATAATTTTTCTTCCGATTCCCCTTCGTCTGTAAGGGGAGCTAACCGCAAAATTAATAATCTGACATTCGTCAATAATAAGAGTAAAGCTGACATAACCAACTATGTCCTTGCCGATTTTTGCAACCAAAACGTTTGATATTTCGCTTTCGTATAAATCTAAAAAGTCCTTTTCCTTAAAGGGATAAGAAAAGCATTCGTTTTCAATTTTTGCAAGCCCCTCTATATCGGCTTTGTCAAACAGTGTAATATTCAAATCTTCCATATATGTCACCGTTAACTAAAATCAAAAACAACAACCGAGTTTTCATCAAGCTTCAGGCAAGCGTCAAAGGATTTGTTGTTTTTGGAAATAAAGCCGCTGATTTTTCCTGTTTTGCCTGAGGCTAACAGAGCCTTTGCGTGGTAAACGGAAATGCTTTTTTGACAAATGCGCTTCCATATAACAAACTTACAACCGTTTTTGTAATTTGAACAGCCATAGCCCTTTCGTCCGTTTATAATTTCGCTTCCGCAAAGAGGACAAATGCCAATATGCTCGCCAACAACGCCAATGTTGGTTTCTACGTCCTTGCCCACGTCAAAAACAGCTTGAATTTCACCCTCGGCTAAATGGACACTGTCGAAAATCGTACACTCCCCTCGGTAAACTCGCTTAAGTGACTGACCTAACTGTGAGGTTTTGTACTTGTCCATATTAATACCAAGCTGTGAAAGCGACTCAATAAGATACTCACCGTCGGGCTGAATATGGTAAACGTCCTTTTTAAGCGCAATATAGGCGCTCTTGCAGGCATTGTCTATAATTCCTGTTCTTGTAGCCTCAGTGCCAAGCTCCAAGCCCTCGAAAATCGCCTTATAATCCTCATCGTCATTTTCGTCGGCGTTTTGCTTGTCCTCTTTAAAAGGGTTTTTAAGGTAATTGTTCAAGGTTTCAATTGTGTAATGCTTTGGCGGAGTAGTTTCCTTTTCCACAGGCTTAAACAGGGTATTTACCTTGTCCCCCTTAGTAAGCTTTGGCAAAATTTTGTCCTTAGGCGTGTAATCATCAAACTTAGTCCAGCCCTTTTGGGTAATAACCGTACCCTTTAAGGTAAAGGTTTCATAGTCCCCTACGCTGATTTTGATTTCGCTCTTTTCGCAAAGACAGTCCTCGTCACAAAATACAGCAACAAAACGTCTTAAAATAGTAGAGTAAACCTGCTTTTCCTTTTCGGAAAGTGCGCTTGGCGAAGGAATTTTATAGGTAGGGGTAAGAGCAGAGTGGCTCTCAATTTTAGAGTCGTCAAAAATGCTCTTGCCAAGCTTAAACTTTATTGGGTATCCAAGCTTTTGTACGCTTGAAATAATTGTCTTGACTTTTCCCTGCTCAGCAGTAGCCAAATACTCTGAGTTGGTACGGGGGTATGTTACATAGCCGTCCTCGTAAAGCTTTTGAACAATGCTTAAGGAATCGTCCATTGACATCTTGTATTTCTTTCCGAGATAGCCCTGTAATTTTGATAGAGAAAACAATTTTGGCGGGGGGAGTGTGCTTTTTTTGGTGGTGACAGAGGTAACAATGGCATCTACACCGTTGTATTTCTCGCACATCAGCTTAGCATCCTCTAATTGCTCCTTGGTGAATTTGTTTTTAGAGGTTAACTCAACAAATTCATCATTTGTTTTCTCGTTTGAGGAAATAACGTAATACTTTTGCGGAACAAAATTACGTATTTCCAGGTCTCTGTCATAAATAGCCTTTACAATAGGCACAATAACACGTCCTACGCGAAGCAGCTTGCCTGTTTTAAGTGTGGCAAAGCGAGTAAGATTTACACCGTAAAGCCAGTCAATATATGTTCTTGCAAAGCCCTCGTTGGCAAGATTTTCATACTCACTCTCGTCCTTCATATCTTGAAGCCCTGCCGATATGGTTTCAGGCGTTTGGTCGGGCAGCCACAAGCGGACAAAGCTCTTGCTTCCGCTTAATGCGTGAGAAACGCAAAGACGAACAATAATTTCACCCTCGCGGTCAGAGTCACCTGCGTTAACTATGGTATCAACGTCACCTCTGTTGCAAAGCCTTTTGATAATGTTAAACTGCTTTTCAACACCGCTGTCAACCTGCTTTTTGTCGTTTTTTCTTAAATTAAACTTAAATTCCTTAGGAAAGCATGGAAGATTGTCCATAGTCCATCTGCCGCTTTCCGAGGGAGTATAATCCTCAATATCAGCCAAGGAGAAAAGATGACCGAAAACCCAAGTAACAATATAAGAGCCACCCTCATAGTATCCGTTATATTTTTTCATTTCGTCCTTTTGCAGCTTGGCAATACCGGATAAAATATTCCTTGCAAGGGACGGCTTTTCCGCAATAATAAGATACATAAATTCTCCTTTCGTAATATTTAAAAAATAAGCGCATTAAAAATATTGTACCATAAAACCGAGTACAATTCAAGTATTATAAAATAACTGTTTGTAAAATCGTAAGATTTACTGCTCCCGTCTGCACACCTGACAAATCATTCCGCCACCGATCCTTTCAACCCAGGTATGCTCCTTTTTGTTAGTGGTTACGTTACAATCGTCATAATCGCAAATAAACCAGTGAAAGTCCGCGTCTCCTCCCCAAATCAGCTTGGAGTATGTATGCTCGATGTGGGAAAGCTTGGGAATTTCCTCGCTTTTCATTTCTCCGCAATCAACACAGGTGTAAATGTAATAGCCCTTTTCCTCGGTGGTGGGCTCCTTTGCGGTGTAGCCCCTGTCCCATACATGCTCACACTCCCCGCAGGAGCAAAAAGCAAGGGGGAGTGTGGCTAAAATGCAAATAAGAGCCAAAATCAAGCTACTTCTTTTCACCTTTATTTTCCACCTTTTTCTTTGTTCCGTCGGGGTATTGAATATATGTGTTATCAAGTATGCCGCGCATTGAGGCGCGGAACGCCTTAATATACGCTTCACGCAGCCTTTTTTGCTCAGCCGCTTCCTCTTCTGTCAAGCCCTCTTCTCGTTGCTTTTTAGCAAGGGCATTAATTTTATCTAAGCTTGCCTTGTCCATTTTTAGCTCCTTATATTTATTTGACGGAATATTCCTAACATATAATTCCGCCGCCGATTACTGTATCACCGTCGTAAAGCACAACGCTTTGACCCTTGCAGATTGCTCTTTGCGGCTCGTCAAAGGTCACGCGCAAAAGTCCGTTTTCCATAACGGCATAGGCGTCCCTTTCCTCTTGCTTGTAACGGATTTTTGCCTTAACGCGCATAGGCTTATCAATCTTGTCAACAGCCAACAGGTTAACGTCCCTTGCAAAAAGCTCTTTTTTCATAAGATGCTCCGTATCTCCGATAATAACCTGATTTTTGCTTAAATCCTTATCAATCACATACATAGAGTGGTCAAGGGCAAGTCCAAGCCCCTTTCTTTGACCTATGGTGTACCTTATAATTCCCTTGTGCTTGCCAAGAATTTTACCGTCATATCTTATAAAATCGCCCTGGGGGTATTTTTTGCCTGTGTACTCCTCAATAAACTTAGCATAGTCACCGTCAGGCACAAAGCAAATGTCCTGACTATCCTTTTTAAGCGACACGTCCAAGCCTATTTTTGATGCAATTTCTCTCGTTTTGGATTTTGCTTCAATATTGCCAAGGGGAAAAATAACGCTTTCAAGCCTGTCCCTTGACAGCCTGTAAAGAACATAGCTTTGGTCCTTACTTAAGTCCCTTGACTTCTTTAGCACAACCCGACCGTATTTTTCACTGTATTCGGTTATGGCATAATGTCCTGTGGCAATATGGTCATATCCGTTTTTCTCGCCATACTCAAACAGCTTATCAAACTTTAAATGAAAATTGCACTCAATGCAAGGGTTGGGGGTTGCGCCGTTTTCGTATGACTCAATAAAATTATTAATTACGTATTTATCAAAATCTGAGGAAAAATCAAGGACCCTGTGTTCAATATTTAATGAGTCACAAACCGATTTTGCATCCTCAATGTCCCCATCCTTAACACAGCCCTGCTTGTCCTTGGCGTGCAAAAGCATTGTAGCGCCCAAGCAAGCATAGCCCTGCTTCTTTATTAAATATGCAACAGCAGAGCTGTCAACTCCGCCGCTCATAGCTATTAAAACCCTTTTCAATTAAAAAACGTAGCTTCCTTTCTCAACATTATATGTAACTCCGTCAATTATTACAGTCGCCTTAACAGGAGTTGTGATTTCGTATCTGAAGCCATTTTCCTCCTTGTACCAAGCACTTGTAATTTCGCCGTGTCTTGTTTCAAGCTTAGCGCTTAAATAGTCAAGCTTTTTAGTTGGGGTAGGCGCAATTATAATCTCCTCAAAGCCGGGCTTTTCGTCAACGGTCTTAATACCGCAGGCAACACCGTAAACCCAGTCCGCAACGCTACCGTAAGCGTAGTGGTTAAAGGAGTTCATATCCTTTGACCAAAACTCGCCCTTGTCGTTAACTCCGTCCCAATGCTCCCAAATGGTAGTAGCGCCCTGCTTAACTGAATATAGCCAGGAAGGATAGCTTTCCTGTAAAAGCAGGTCATAGGCTAATTCGACATAACCGTTTTGGCTGAGCGCGTGCAAAAGATACGGAGTGCCAACAAAGCCTGTTTGCAGTCTTGTACCGTTTTCCTTAATCATTTTTGCAAGCCCGTCAGCAGTAGCTCTTTTATCCTCGGCAATGCCAAAGTACAATGCCAAAACATACTCTGTTTGTGTCTTGTATTCCTTAAAGGTCTTTCTTATTGTCTTAAGAATGTTTTCGGCAAGCCTTTCGTATTTCTCCACATTTTTGCCTAAAGCTCTGCCTGTCTTTATAGTTAAGACAGTAGAGTAGTAGTAGAATACAGAGGCAATAAAGTCATCACGTGTTGAGCCCTTGTAGCTTCCTGCGGGAGCGTCTAGTCCAAGCCAGTCGCCAAAATGATGCACACCGCCTGTCCACAAATATTTCTTTGTGGAGTCCTTGCCCATAAATGCAACATATTTGCACATACAAGGGTACATTTCCTTAAGTATTTTTTTGTTACCGTAGGTTAAGTAAATTTGATAAGGGCAAACAGTTACAGCATCTCCCCAAGCGGCGCTTGACTTTTCATTGCTCCAATATTGGGGAACAACGTGAGGCAGAGCGCCGTTTTCAAATTGGTCAAGCTTCATATCTCTTAACCACTTTTCAAAAAACCTCTCAACGTCGTAGTTGTATGTAGCGGTTTTTACAAATACCTGCGCATCACCTGTCCAGCCCATTCTCTCATCTCTTTGCGGGCAGTCTGTCGGAATGTCAAGGAAGTTGCCCTTTTGTCCCCAGATAATGTTTGAAAACAGCTTGTTAAGTAACGGACTTGAGGAATTAAGATAGCCTGTCCTCTTAATGTCGGAGTGTACAACAATAGCCTTTATGTGCTCAGGGGTGATTTCGCAGGGGAAGGAGTTAACTCTTATGTACCTGAAGCCATAGAAGGTAAGTCTTGGCTTGTAGGTGTTTTCGCCCTCGGCGCAAATATATTCAAATTCACTCTTTGCAGTACGGTAGTTTTCTGTGTAGAAATTACCGTCACTGTCAAGAACCTCAGCAAAGGAAAATGAAATCCTATCTCCCTTATGAGCATTAACCTTAAATTCAAAGTAGCCGGTTAAATTTTGGTTAAAGTCAATTACGGTTTCGCCCTTGGGAGTTACAAAAATTTTGTGTGGGGCTAAAATTTCATTTTCAACAATCTTTTCGCCCTGCTGATTTACAATCATTTCCTTCGGGTAGTCAAATTCCTTACAGGGCACATACTTTTCCTCAAATAAAGAATCATAATGCTCACCGTCGTAAATGTCAGCAAAGGTAACCTTACTCATTGATGCAAGCCAGCTCTTGTCGGAATAAATGTATTCCTTCTGACCGTTTTCAAGGGTTAACTCAAGCTCGCAAATAAGAGCCTGATACCAGTCGGGATGCTCCTGTGAATTCCTCCAGTTAATCCTGCCCTTAAACCAGTCAAGAGCCAAGGTAACCTTAATTGTGTTTGTTGTATCTAAAAGCTCTGTTACATCATAGGTCTGCATTTGTACACGCTTAACCGATGTGCATCCGGGAGCAAGAATGAAATCTCCTACGCGCCTGCCGTTAATTTCGGCATAGTAACAGCCAAGAGAAGTGATTTTAAGAGTTGCCCTTTTTACGTTATGCACATTAAAATCCCTTTTTAAGTTAATTGCCTCAAAGCCGTTTGGTTGCGTGGGATAGGATATCCATTTTGAATTATTAAGCATAGTATGAGTTCCTTCTGAAATATATAATATAGTACTAACACTATTTTAGCATATTTGTAAAAAAAATCAATAAGTTTATACAAAACTATTGACAAAAGTATTTCGTTGTGTTACAATGAACATATGAACAATTGCTCATATTTGAGCAAGCAAGAAAAGGAGATAATTATGGACAACTCATTGGCACTTACAAGAATTAAGGAAACTATTACAAGAAACGGAGAGCTTTTTGACAGTCTTGCTCAGCTTTACAAGATTTTTGCTGACAGCAGCCGTGTTAAAATACTTGTAGCTCTTACACAAAGCGAAATGTGTGTAAGCGAAATTTCCGAATTTTTATCTATTACTCAGTCAGCTGTTTCGCATCAGCTTAGAATTTTAAAGTCAAGCAATCTTGTTAAAACAAGACGTGACGGTAAAAACATTGTATATTCATTGACAGATAATCACGTAAGAACAATTATTGACTGTGGTATGGAGCACGTAACAGAATAATAATGAGGGAATTTTTTAAGGAAAACAAATTAACTCTTGCAAGACTTTTCTTAGCAGTCGGTATTCTGATTACTGCCGCTGTGCTGGGTGGCTATAACCAAACTGCCTCGGTTGTGCTTTACCTTCTTTCATATGCTCTTGGTGCTTGCCTAATTGTATTTAAGGGCTTTGTGGATTTGTTCAAGGATAGAAGAATTGGCGAAAAAATGCTCATGACCGTAGCCTCGGTTGGAGCCATTGTAATCGGCGAATATTTTGAGGCTGCCTTAATAGCCATTCTTTTTGAAATAGGTGAGCTTATTGAGGATATGGCAGTTACCTCCTCCCGTAATTCCTTGGAAACTCTTTCAGCTATTCGTCCTGATAAGGCAAGAATAAAGGATACAGGCGAAACAGTTATGAGTGAGTGCGTTGAGGTTGGCGCTGTTTTAGAGGTGTTGGCGGGCGAGCGTATTCCTCTTGACGGAATAGTGGTTGACAGTATAGGCTCGGTTGATACCTCGGTTATTACAGGCGAAAGCGCTCCTCGGTCTGTTCGAACAGGGGACGAAGTATTTTCGGGCTGCCTTAACCTAAGTAGTGTTTTGTACGTTCAGGTAACAAGAGGCTATAAGCAAAGCGCCGCTCAAAGAATAATTGACTTAAGCGTAAATGCTCTTGACAAAAAAACAAGAAACGAAAAATTTATAAGAAAATTTGCAAACATCTATACACCGATAGTGATTTTACTTGCAATAATTGTTGCAGCAATTCCGCCACTCATTGACAATATGAACTTTTCATTGTGGATTTACAGAGCTTGCTCACTTCTTGCAATTTCCTGTCCCTGCGCACTTGTTATTTCTGTACCCCTTGCATATTTCTGCGCAATCGGTTATGCATCCAAAAAGGGAGTGCTTATTAAAAGCTCATCGGTAATTGAAGCACTTCAAGGCATTAATACGGTTGCCTTTGATAAAACAGGAACTCTTACAAAGTCCGACCTTCACGTAACTAAGGTTGAAGCTGTTGGAAACAGGTCCAAAATTGACGTGTTAAAATACATTGGTATTGCAGAGCTGAAGTCTAATCACCCAATTGCCTCGGCAGTTGCGTATGAGGCTAAAAAGCTAAAGCTGACAATTGAGGAAGGCTCAAATTACATGGAGTATGCAGGCAAGGGTGTTGAGTGTGACTCTCCTTACGGTCATATTAAGGCAGGCACACGTACCTTTGTAGATGCCACAACGGGAATTAACTCAGGTACAGTATTCGTGTCTGTTGACGGTGAGTATGTTGGCTACATAGGAATAGGCGATGAGCTTAAGGAAAACAGCAAAATTGCCTTTGAACGCTTGCACAAGCTAAAGGTTAATAAGAAAATCATTTTAAGCGGCGACAAAAAGTCCAAGGTTGATATAGTTGCAAAAACACTGTCAGCAGACGGCGCATATTCAAATTTGTTGCCTGAGAATAAGCTTGAAGCAATTGAGGACATTATAGATACAACGCCGGGCTGTAAAATTGCATATTGCGGTGACGGTATAAATGACCTACCGTCCCTTGCAAGAGCCGATGTCGGAATTGCAATGGGAGCTATAGGCTCGGATGCGGCTGTGGAAAAGAGCGATGTTGTTATAATGGATGATGACGTAAGCAAAATCCCCCTTGCCATTAAAATTGCCAAGCGCACAAGACGCGTAGTTCTTGAAAACATTATCTTTGCCATCGGCGCAAAGGTAGCCCTGCTTGTTTTAAGCATAATCGGAATTCTTCCGTTGTTTATAGCGGTAATAGGCGACGTTGGCTTGCTTATTCTGACTGTTATAAATGCCATAAGAGCCGGTAGATAAAATAAAAAACACTTATGAAATGCTTTTGCAAATCGTAAGTGTTTTTTGTATAAACGAAAAAGAGCTGACAGCTTTTAACTAACTGTTTCCAATTAGCCTTCGTGTCAGCCCGATTTTACTATTTAATTGTAATAGAATAACCGTTTTTGTAGGTATAACCGCTTGGCAAATGAATCATTTCTTCCTTAGTCGTCAAATCGTCAACCTTGTCCTGCGTTGCGGGAACAGATGTCCAAGGCTCAATGCAAACGTAAGGCGCATCGGTCTTTACTGCGTGCCAAAGACCGATATACTTCATTCCGTTAAAGGAAAGGGTCACGCTTCTTGTTGTCTTGTCAGAGCCTAACTTGATTTCCTTTGCAACGTTGTATAGGAAAATAGCATCGTTATCAAAAAGGTCGTGAGTCAAATCAATTCTCTTAGTGCCGTTTTCACGGTATACCTTGTCGTTATGGGTTAAGAAGCAAGCAGGAGAAAAATCAACCCTTACAGCGTCACAGCTCTTGTTAAACTCCACATAGCAGTCCTCAAAGCTAAGGCCCTTGTCCAAAGGAGCATTAAATGCAGGGTGTCCGCCAACAGAGAAAATAAGCTCCTTTGTATCCTTGTTTTTAACCTCATACTTTACGTCTAAGGTGTTACTGTTAAGAGCAAATGTAACATCAAAAATAAATTCAAATGGGTAAATCTCTCTTGTTTCCTCATTTGCGCAAAGCTCAAGAGTAATAAAATCACGCGCGGCAGATTTGAGAGAAAACACGCTTTTTCTTGCAAAGCCGTGGTTAGGTAATGTATAGGTTTTGCCAAGATATGTATACTCGCCATTAAAGAGACGTCCGCAAATAGGGAACATAATAGGAGCTCTGCCACTCCAATATTTTTCATCTCCCTGCCACAAATATTCGTGACCGCCACTGTCCTTAACAGACATTATTTCTGCACCTAAATCAGAAATTACAACAGTTAAAAATTCATTTTGAATAGTATATTTCATTAAAAAGCCTCACTTTTCTGTATTTCCTATACATTTTACCACAATTAAACAAAAAAATCAATATTGAAAATATTTATAATATATGATAGAATAAATTAGATTATAAGGGGGGGCAAAATGGCAAATATAGCGCTTTTAAACAGATGCAATCTTAGGTGTCCCTATTGCTTTGCAAATGAATATATTGATAACGAGGGACAGGACATAACAATAGAAGATTTCAGGCAGCTTCTTGACTTTGCAGCCCTTGATTCAAGCCTTGGCATAATAGGCGGCGAGCCGCTTTTACATAAGGACTTTGACGAATTAATGCGCCAAGCTCAGGACGATTTTCGCTTTCATAAAATAACCGTGTTTACTAACGGAATTTTTATTGACAAGCACTTGACTGCTTTGAATGACAGAAAAACAACCGTATTAATAAACGTAAATTCAAGTCAGGACATAGGAAAATCCAATTTTGAAAAGCTTGATAATAACATATCGTTACTTATGCAAATGGGCTGCGGCTCAAATGTAAGCATAGGCATAAATGTCTATAAGCAGGGTCAAGACTTTTCCGACCTTTTATACATAATCAAGAAATACGGCTTTAGAAGGGTACGCGTAAGCGTTGTAATTCCGCGTGACAAAAGCACAGGCGGAATTAAATATTTTATGGAAATGAAGCCCACGCTTTTGGGGCTTTACAAGGAGCTGTTAAAATTAAATGTCTGTCCTTGCTATGACTGTAACGCAATACCCGAGTGCGTATATACCAAAGAGGAAAGGGAGCTTCTTTCAAGCCTTCCCTTCGCAAACGATTTTGAGAGGGAAATTTTCCTTGGCAAGCGCAGTGTTTGCTCACCTGTAATTGACATATACCCCGATTATACAGCTACAAGATGCTTTGGCTGCTACGATATGGAAAGAGTGAGCATAAGGGATTTTAAAAATATAGCTGATTTAAGAAATTACTTTTTTATGAAAATAGATGCAAGGCTTGTGCACAGCTATTCATGGGACAGATGCAAGGATTGCTATAAGCACAAGGTGTTCGGTTGCTTTGGCGGATGCCTTTGCTACAAATAGGGTGGTGATTTTATGAAGCAGGTTGTCAGCGTTTCAAATATGCGCAAAAGCGACCGTCATACAATAGAAAATAAAGCTTCCTCTCTTGAGCTAATGTACAAAGCGGGAGAGGGAATATTTAAAAGCGTAGATTGGCACGGGAAAATTCTTGTTGTGTGTGGCTATGGAAACAACGCAGGGGACGGATATGTTGTAGCGGAGCTGCTTCAAAAGGCAGGCTGCTACGTGAAAATCTTGCTGTTGGAGGAGCGCTTTTCAGAGGACGGAAAACACTATTTTGATGCTTGCGTAAATGAAAAAGTGCCGTACAGTGTCTATAAAGGCGAAGATTTTAAGGAATACGATATAATTTTAGATTGTATTCTCGGCACAGGCTTTAAGGGGGATGTAACAGGAATTACCAAGGAGGTAATTGAAAAAATCAACTCAAGCGGAGCATACGTTGTTTCCGCCGATATCAACAGCGGCTTAAACGGAGATAGCGGTCTTGGCTCTACCTGCGTTAAAAGCGATTTAACTGTTTCCGTAGGAACTCTTAAAAGCGGACACCTTTTAGGTCAGGCAAAGGACAAAATAGGCAAGCTAATTAATGTGGAGATAGGTATTGACCTTGTGGAAAAGCCATATGGCTTGCTTGAAAAAGCAGATGCTGCTAAGCTTTTGAAAAAAAGAGAGAATTATTCCAACAAGGGCACATACGGTTATGTAGCCTTAATAGGCGGCTGTACGGAATACAGTGGCGCTGTCAAGCTTGCCAATCTTTCCGCGTGTGCCTTAAGGAGCGGCTGCGGTGTTTGCAAAATCTTAGCTCCGAAATCAGTATGTCACGGTATAATGCCATATCTTTTGGAAAGCACCCTTTACCCACTTTCAGAGTGCGACGGAGCTATCAAATTTGACGAAAAAGAGATACAGGGTGCCTTAAATAACGTAAAATGCGTTGCGATCGGTATGGGCTTAGGACAAAGAGGAGATAACGAAAAAGTAATTAAATACATTTTGGAAAATTATAAAATCCCCGTAATCATAGATGCAGACGGACTGAATACGCTTTCTAAAATGGATGCTGATATTATAAAACATACCTCGTGCCGAGTGGTTTTGACCCCGCATTTAAAGGAGCTTGAAAGGTTAATAGGTGTCCCCCTTGAAGAAATTCAAAGGGCCCCGGTTACCTATGCCAAAGGCTATGCGCAAAAAACAGGCGCAATAGTATTACTAAAGGGACCGACAACAATTATAACCGACGGAGAAGAGGTAATTTTAACAAATACAGGCTGCGCAGGAATGGCAAGCGCAGGAAGCGGAGACGTTTTAAGCGGAATACTTTGCGCACTTTGCGCCGGCCAAGATGATTTGCTTACCTATGTAAGCTTAGGCGCATACATAAACGGCTACGCTGGGGAAATTGCACAGCAAAAGCTATGCGACATTTCAATGCTGGCATCGGACACAGCTCTTAGTATTGGTATAGCTATAAAGGAGCTTCAGGGCTAATATTTGGATTAAAAAACACAGACTATTGCAAAACGCAATAGTCTGTGTTTTTATCGTTAGTTATTAACGTATAAAGCTAAGAATTTCATCAAAATACCGTTGCTTCATTTCTTCATCTAAATCGCAGTGGTCACGGTCTTTAACAATATAAAACCTAACGTCCCTTGTCTTTGCAAGCTCGTTTACAAACCTTTCACTGTGCATATTAATGTTAACTGCGCTGTCCTTATCACAGTGGAAAATAATATAATCGGTTTTCTTAGGGAGAGTGTCGATTAAATGCAGGGGAGAAGCGGATTTTAAGGCTGAATCAAAATCCCCCTCATAGCCATAAAAGGCGCTGTAAATAGTCCTTGGTAAATCAACTCTTTCGGTAAAGTGGTACGGAAGATCACAAACAGGGCAGTTAGCCACACAACCGAGAGGAGTTCTTTTTGCATATTTTGTGTACACTATGCAGGCAAGACCGCCCATACTGCCACCCGATGATACAATAGAAATATTATCGCTTAGCTTGTATTTTTCAAAAAGCACATCTAAAATCTCATCGGTTAAATTAACCTCGTCCATATTCATCCAGCCCCAAGGGTTAGTATATGGAATGACAAACAATACATTATGCTCAGCAAAAGCGTGTCCCATGCTTGTTCCTTCAGGGTACATACTCATTCCGCCAAGACCGAAAAATTCAAGAACAACACCCTTTATCTCGCCCTTGATTTCCTTATCGTTTGAATAAGCAAAATAGCTTAAATTTTCATAATTAATAATCTTTTCCATAAAATTCACCTGTTGAAAATAGTGTTGTCGAAGGTATAGCCTGTTTTGTGCTTGTTAATTCCGTAAGAGGTACGCTTTACGAGGTTAAATAGCTTATCTCCGTCAATGCCAACCAAATCACCGATTGCATCCATAAAGTTTTCAGCGCTTTCGTGGAAGGTGGTTGTAGTAACATAAATTCCCCTTGAAGCGCCCTTAGCGTTCATAGCGCCGTAAAACTCACGCACCTCTTTTTCGGTAACGTGTGCGCGGTCGCGGCATTTTGTTTGGGCAACTATTGTTTCAACAAAGCCAAGATAATCTACAATTTCAAGCTCAACATCAATTCCGCCGTCGTCGCTTCCGCCTGTAATGTCACAGTACACAACCATTTTGCCGCTTAAGGTGTAATACTTTTCCAAAAGATTAGCAACGAAGCTTTCAAAAAACTTTCCGCCCATTAACCACAGCTTTTTGAAAAACTTAGGCTTGAATTCGTTTTCGGGCAGGGGAGTGTCGCCGTTTTCGTTAATATCAGTTGGAGTTATATCTCTGTATTTTCCGTCAATAAACTCGATTTCGTCATTTTGTAAAAGACTGAAAAGCACATTTCCCGCAACGGAGTGCAAGGAATAATCATCCTTAAAGGACGAGGTCATATCTGTGCCAAAGCGAGATTCTAACATTCTGAAAATTTCGTTTTTGGTGTACGCGCCGCTTTGGAGAATTTCCATTATCTCGGCTTCCACCAAGTCCTCTTTGATTATAACAAGCTCTTCCTTTGCAAGGCTGTACTTTTCACCCTTGCGAAAGATGTCCTTTTTATTAATTAAATCATTAATTGCTGTCGAAATGTAGCTGCGTATTACACTGTTTTTACTTCTTGGAGAAAAATCCTCAAGCTCACTCTCTGTAAGTCCGTAGCATAAAAGCGAGCCCTCGATTATTTCATTTCTTGTAGCATTTTCCACATTGGAAAGAAATTTGATAACAGCCTCAGTAGCTCGTCTTTTCATTTTATTGGTAACCTTCATAAAATCACCTACGCTTCTAATATTTGCTTTATCACAGGCTCAATTACCTGCGCCATTTTGTAAAAGCCCAAATCGTTTGGATGAACCGTGTCTATAAAGCATAATTCCTTGTCGGGGTCGTTCTTAAAATAGCTTTCTCCGTCAATGAAATATACGTTTTTATCACCCTGCATAACAGCATTTTTATAGGTAGAATAAATTACCTCTTTTCTCGCTAATTCGTCTTTACCGTGATTTGCGCAGGGGCGAGTGAGCATTACAATGGGTAAATTCGGTTTTTTCTCCCTGACTCTTTTGAAAAATGGCTCGTGTGTGCTTCTTAAATGCTCAACGGTTGGAGCATTGTGGTCATAGTCGTAAACGAAAACCGAAATATCAAGGGAGCTTATAAAATCTGCAATTTCAATTTCGCCCTTTGCATTTCCCGAAAAGCCTAAATTGTAATAATCAGCATCAAGATGCCTTGAAATTATTGCATTGTAGCCGTTGGTTACATTGCAGGCAATACCGCCCTCGGTAATTGATGAGCCATAATAGAGAATAGGTGTAGAATATGTATATGGCGTCGGCGGTAAAATCTCCGCATCATCCTCAATAAAAACGGAAAAGGTCTTTATTATTTCGTTTCTCGGAAGAAAGATTGTAATTTCTTCCATTTCATCACTCTTTGTAAAGGTCTTTTCAAAAACCTTGCTTTCGTAATTATAGGCATTGCATAAGCCCAAAAGCCTTGATGATTTTCTTTCGCCCACGAAAACAAACGCGCTTTGGCAAGCATAAATTGACATTCCAATATCAATCCCGAGAGTTTCAAGCTCAAATTTTAAAGTGAATTTCTTAGAGTTGGTTTTAAAGCCTGCGCGTCCGCCCATTGGACGTCTGC
The DNA here is from genome assembly GCA_017461055.1 of Clostridia bacterium. GTDB lineage: Bacteria > Bacillota > Clostridia > Oscillospirales > CAG-272 > RGIG2000. Next base: position 32,986 of record JAFTZI010000061.1, read on the forward strand.
CTAAAAACTCAAGGCGGGGCACTCTTTCAATTACCTCGTCGGGCAGGCGTGTCAGCTTTTTGTGCGCTTCAAAATTAGGTATTCCGAAAATTTTAATGGGATAGTCCCTGTATGTATATTCCTTCATATTAATATAACCTCACATTTTCCGTTTCGCTATTGCCAGTCCCTCATAGCCGAAAAGGAAGGCCTCAGCGGTTTTCCTTGCTAAAATTGCTGCTTTATTATCATTAAAGCCGAAGATAAGAGAGGTATTTCCCAAATACTCATCAATTATCTGCGCAAAAATCATTATCTTGTTGTCCTGCATCCAAGCCATTGAAACAGCATCCTTGTATTTGTGTCCGTCGGTTGTTGGCACATTTCCCACATCCTTGGAATAGCCAAGCTCGGGGAAAAGTCCAAAGCGGTTTTTGTTTACATAAAAATCAAGTCTTAATTCGTTTCCGTCCTTTATGTAAGACAAATAGCCCTTAACAGCACTGTCAAAATGGAAGGAAAACTCACTGATGTTCATTGGATTTTCATCGCATACATATACTTGACCGTTTAATTTTTCTCTGAATGGCGAGTCAGGCTGACCCTTAACACAGTATAGCTCAAGAGAGCTTGTCTGCTCCTTTAATTTTTCAAGCTCAACACTGTTTTCGGGCAGGGGAGTGTCGTTTAAATTATCAATAATATTATCAAATAAGGATGTAAGCAAATACTCTCTTGAGCTTGGATTTCCTTGGTTATCGGCAGTACAGCAGAAAATAAAATCATATTTCGGCACACAAATGGCAAGCTGGTCTCCCATTCCCAAAAAGGCATAGCCGCCCTCTTCCGTAATCCAGAATTGATAGCCGTAGCCTAAATTGCAAATTGCTCTGTGTCCGTCCTCTGTATTGTCGACCTGCTTTGTCGTGGCAGCCCTTAAATAGCTTTCGCTTAAAAGACGTACTCCGTTATGCTCACCGTAGTTTAGAGTAAAGCGGGCAAATGAGGCTAAATCCCTTAGGGTGCAAATCAATGCAGAGTCCCCCCAGGAATCTCCGTTTGGTGTTTTTAATATCTTGGCATTTTCAAATGTGCCAAGGTGAGTAAAAATTCTTTCCTTTAAAAAGTCAAAAAGACTTTTGCCCGTTACTCTTTCCACAAGGCTTGATAAAACCTGTGAGCCTGCGCTGTCATATTCCCAAACAGTGCCTGCGGGACGTCTTTTGTTCTTGTAGTTAAAATACAGGTGAGTTCTGTCCGGGTCGTTTTCCGAAAACCAACTGCATTCCGGCATTGCAGTGGTCATTGTCAGCATTTGGCGAATTGTCTGGTCCTTTAGATTTTCGTCGAGGGGAGTGTCTATTTTATCGGGAAAATAGTCAGCTATTTTGTCGTCTAAGCCGATTAGTCCGTCATCACTGCAAAGTCCGATAGCACAGGAAACAAAGCTCTTTGTAACAGAGTACATTCTTTGAATTGTGTCCTTGTTATAGGGAGCCCAGTAGCCCTCGTAAAATATATCGCTTCCACGCATCATAAGCATACTGTGCATATGGAGCCCGCGCTTGTTTATTAAATCAATAAATCTTTTAACATAACAGGACTGTATGCCTGCCCTCTCCGGTGAAATAATGCTCATTTTATTTGTCCCTTACTAAAATTTTGTCCATAGCTTCAAGTCGTCTTCTTGCAAAATCAATAATTTGCTCAAGGTGGTCACGGTTTTGAGTAGGAACACCGGTCCATTTACTCTTTTCCGCATTTCTTACAATGTCGGGTATTTTGTTAAAGAAGGCGGTAAACCTTGCGCTGATATGCTCAACTGTGTAAACGCTTTCCCTTAACTCCCAATATCTTTCAACAATTTGGTCGTAGAAATTAATGTATAATTTCTTCCAAAGAGTGTTGTAAACAACGATACCTGCATCGGAATAGCTAAAGTCATTAATCGCCATATCGTTTTCGCTGTATACTATTTGTCCGTCCCATCTCATACCCCAGGTTCCGTCCATATCGTATACGCTTGAAAACCATTTTGTTCCGTCGTAGGTTACCCACAGTATGTTTTTACTTATATTGTCATCAGCGCACATCAAGAAGGTGTATATCATAGAATCAATGCACTTTTCAACATCGGCATATTTGGAAATGCCATCAACAAATGCCTGACCGTCATTGTTTAAAACAAAGCTGATAAGATTGTTAAGGCTTTCCACCACCCAAAGAGTGCTGTTGTCAACATCGCTTTCCTCGTTTGAAGCAAATTCAAGCTCCCAGCCCGATGAGCCGGTCCAAATCTTATTGTTGGCATTGTAGGAGATAAGCTCGTGCATAGCAACGGAATTGCTCCATTGCTCACCCATTACAATAGCTTGCTTCTTTTCGTCGCTGTCCTCCATATCAAACATCCACTTGTCCTTTGGAATGTTCATTGTGTAAAGACCTAAGAAATCACCGTTATTGTAAACTAAAACAGGATAACCGTCAATAGCTCCACCGTTTACAAGATTGCTTAATTCATCCTCTGTATCTCTTGACCTTATAACATCACCGAAAATCTGAGCGGAAACCACGTTTCTTGCCTGTGAATAGTCAACCCAGTTAGCCTTCAGACAGTACTTGAATTCCTTGCCCCAGCCGTCATACATTTCAACCTTGTTTTTGCTTCCGTCAGCATTATAAAGCTTAATGGAGTAGTTCTTTTTAGGCTTGGAGGCACTGGACGCGCCCTGTACCTTAATTTCAACATTACATTCAACGGTATTTTCTCCGTCATTATACACAAACGGTATTGTAACGGAGTATGTCTTTGAAATTTTTGAAATATCACCGTTCAAGTCAACAACAGGCATACCAATATCATTTGGCATAATCGGCTTATAAACCGTGCCTGCTCTTTCATCGGTTGTAAACACACCGCATCTGTTTGTAAGAGGATTGGATGCTATAACAATTGATGTAAGTGTTAGCTTTTCCTTATCAAAGGCAAAATTACAAACAGTACAAACTGCATCCTCGTTACAAAGATGGTAGCTTATTGTAGACGGATAGGTTGTTATGTCCTGCTTACCGCAATGGCATTCGTAAACCAAACGGCCGTCAGAGCAGGAGGACGGAATGTCCTCAACAAAAACCATAGTGTGCCCAAGGGCTTCTCCCTCAGTGCGTGGGCATCTTGTACAGGACCTTGGATTTTCGCAATTTGCTTCTACCCAGTCGTGACCTAAGGGCTTACCCTTGCCGCCCTTACATACGCTGCAAACGCTTGGCAATGTGCAGGTGGCATCAGCATAATTGTGTCCGGGAGCGCTTTCCTCTACCAAATCACAGGCTGCGCAAATACGGGGAGTTATGCAGTCAATAAATCTCCAGCTATGTATAATTCCATCTGTGGTTTCATCACCGCAAAGCGTGCATTTTAAAGGCTCCTTGCAGCTTGTTTGCACCCAATCGTGTCCTAAAGCAACACCCATAGTCGCTTTGCATACCGTACAGGTCTTGGCATCATTGCAGCTTGCCTCTACCCAATTATGCTCATTGGTAGCACCGTAAGAGCCGCATAGAGAGCAAAACGGCATTTCCCCACACATAAGAGTAGACCAATTGTGATTATTGGCTTCTCCCTCAGTATGCCCACAGGTATAACAGGTTTTAGGAGCAGTGCAGGTCGCGCTTAACCAGTTATGTCCCAAGGCAACACCCTGTGTCTTGTTACAAAGAGTACAGGTAGAGGGCTTATCACAGGTGGCAATGCTCCAATCGTGCTCACACTCACCGCAGGAGCATAGAGCAACAAGGAAAAGCAAGGAAAGAGTTATTATCAAAACAAATTTTTTCATATCAGGCTCCAACATTTATTTCCATAAGCATTATATTTTGCCATTATTTCAATCTACACCAATTATATCATAAATCTAAGCGCTTTTCAATACTCTTGCAAAAGTAAATATATATTAAATAAATATTAAATTAAAATAATATATTGATTTTGGAGCTTGATTGTGTTAAAATTAAAAAGATAAAAACAAATCAAGAGGGATTTATGATTACAGTAAACAATTTAACCTTCAACTTCGGAGGACAGGTCCTTTTTAAGGACGTTAATTTAAAGTTCACCCCCGGCAACTGCTACGGTGTTATCGGTGCAAACGGTGCAGGCAAAAGTACATTTTTAAGAATACTTTGCAAGGAGCTTGAGCCTACAAAGGGAGATGTTTATATTCCCGATAATATCAGAATGTCTGTTCTTAAGCAGAACCACTTTGCCTATGATGAATACACGGTTTTAGATACCATAATTATGGGTAATGAGCATCTTTACAGCATTATGAAGGAAAAGGATGCCATTTATTTAAAGGACGATTTTACCGACGAGGACGGTATTCGCGCATCCGAATTAGAGGGTGAGTTTGCCGAGCTTAACGGTTGGGAGGCAGAGAGTGACGCATCTAAGCTTATTCAAGGCTTAGGACTTAGCGAGGATATGCTGTACGTTCAAATGTCCGACCTTTTGGAAAGCGAAAAAATCAAGGTGCTTTTAGCGCAGGCTCTTTTCGGAAACCCCGATATTATTCTTTTGGATGAGCCGACAAACGGTCTTGACATTGATGCAATTACCTGGCTTGAGGACTTTTTAAGCGACTATTTCGGCACAGTATTGGTTGTTTCCCACGACCGTCACTTCTTAAACGATGTTTGTACAAATATAGTTGATATTGACTATACAGGAATAAAAATGTACGTAGGTAACTATGAGTTCTGGTATGAATCAAGCCAGCTCATTCAGCGTATGATAAAGCAGCAAAACAAGAGAAATGAGGAAAAAATCAAGGAGCTTCAGGGCTTTATTTCCCGCTTCTCCGCAAATAAATCCAAATCACGTCAGGCAACCTCAAGAAGAAAGCTTCTTGACAAGCTTACAATTGAGGAGCTTCCTGCCTCAAGCAGAAGATATCCGTTTATCGGCTTCGATATGGAACGAGAGGCGGGCAAGGACATTTTAACAGTTAAGGACCTTTGCAAAAATCAGGACGGTGAGGCTTTATTCTCCGATGTTTCCTTTATGGTTGGCAAGGGTGAAAAAATTGCGCTTTTAGGAAACGAAATGGCTGTTACCTCTTTGCTTAAAATCTTAATGGAGGAGGAAGAAGCAGACAGCGGCTCCTTTAAATGGGGAATAAGTATTTCAAAATCCTATTTTCCAAAGGACAATATAGAATACTTTGAGGGCTGTCACGACTCTATTCTTGACTGGATGAGAAGATATTCCAAGGACCAGACGGAAACCTATCTTCGCGGCTTCCTTGGCAGAATGCTTTTCTCGGGAGACAGCATATTTAAAGAGGTTAGCGTCCTTTCGGGAGGCGAAAAGGCAAGATGTATGTTTTCACGTATGATGCTTTTCGGCTCTAACTTCCTGCTTCTTGACCAGCCCACAAACCACTTGGACCTTGAGTCTATTACTGCTGTAAACAACGGACTTCGTGAGTTCAAGGGAAATATACTTTTCTATTCACACGACTATGAAACCGTAAATACGGTTGCAAACCGTATCATTGAGCTTTTGCCAAATGGCGGTATTCTTGACTTCAGCGGCACCTACGAGCAGTTTATAGAGTACAAAAAGGAAAAGGGCTTAATGTAATTTATGGAAAATTACGAACAAAAAAGAGTAGCTGTAATCGGCGCAGGACCGGCGGGCATGATGAGCGCTATACAGTCTGCCTACAACGGTGCTTCGGTTACAGTGTTTGAAAAAAATGACCGAGTTGGCAAAAAGCTTGCAATAACAGGCAAGGGCAGATGCAATGTTACAAACGACTGCGATAACGGAGAGCTTTTAAAAAACATTATTTCTAACCCGAAGTTTCTCTATGCTGCCTTTAGTCATTTTGATACACAAGCAACTAAAGCCTTCTTTGAAAGCCTTGGTGTTAAGCTGAAAACCGAGAGGGGCAGACGTGTGTTTCCTGAGTCAGATAAGGCAATGGACATAGTTTTTGCTCTTAAAAAATGTATGCTTGACGCAGGCGTTACCCTTAAGCACGAAAGGGTAAGAGAAATTACAGTAAAGGACGGTCACGTTACAGGAATTAAAGCGTCAAGGGAATACAGCTTTGATGCGGTAATCGTTGCCTGTGGCGGCGCATCCTACCCACAAACCGGCTCTGACGGTGATGGCTTTGCCATAGCTAAGAGCATAGGACATACAATTACCCCGTTAGCTCCTTCCTTAGTTCCCCTTGAAACAACGGAGAATTTAAGCGAAATTATGGGTGTGTCCTTAAAAAATGTAGTCCTTAAAATTAAAAATAACCAAACAGGCAAAATAGTATTTGAGGAAATGGGTGAAATGCTGTTTACTCATTTTGGCTTAAGCGGACCGCTTGTGCTTTCCGCATCCTGCCATATGGCAAAAATGGAAAAGGGAAAGTATTCAGCACTTATAGACTTTAAGCCCGCTCTTGATATAAAAGCCCTTGACACAAGAATTTTAAGCGACTTTTCAAAGCAGTTAAATAAAGATTTTCAAAATTCCTTAGGTGGCTTGCTGCCTTCAAAAATAATACCGTTTATGGTAAGAAAAAGCGGCATTGAGCCAAACGCCAAGGTAAATACTATTACAAAAGAGCAAAGAATGTCATTAATAAACACCTTGAAATCGCTAACCCTTGAAATCAAGGGCTTTCGTCCCATAAAGGAAGCAATTGTCACACAGGGCGGCGTCAAGGTCAGCGAAATCAATCCTTCAACAATGGAGTCAAGAATAGTAAAGGGACTTTACTTTGCGGGAGAGGTAATAGATGTAGATGCTTATACAGGCGGCTACAATTTGCAAATTGCATTTTCAACCGGCTCCTTAGCGGGTACAAATGCAGCGTGGTAAATAAATTTCAGCGTGAAAGAATAAAGGAGATGCTTTTATGAAAATAGCACTTGACGGACCAAGCGGAGCCGGCAAAAGCACAGTTGCCAAGGCTCTTGCAAAAAGACTTGGTATTATATATGTAGATACAGGAGCGCTTTATCGCACAATCGGTCTTTACGTAAGAAGAAAGGGCATTGATAAGGATGACAGGGACGGTATTATTTCCTGCCTTGATGAAATTGATTTGAATATGGAGTTTAAAAACTCCGAGCAAATAATTACCTTAAACGGTGAGGTTGTGGGAGATAGCATTCGCACAGGTGAAATTGCTATGTACGCATCAAAGGTATCTGCAATTCCTGAGGTAAGAAGCTTTTTGCTTGACACGCAAAGAGATATTGCAAACAAAAACAGCGTTGTAATGGACGGACGCGATATCGGTACAGTTATTTTGCCTGACGCAGAGGTAAAGGTGTTTATGGTAGCATCCCCCGAGGCAAGAGCCGAAAGAAGATATAAGGAGCTTATAGCCAAGGGCGAAAGCTGCACACTTGAGTCTGTTCTTGCCGATATTAATTTAAGAGATAAGAACGACTCCACAAGACAAGCTGCCCCTTGCGTGCCTGCTTCCGATGCTGTAATTTTTGATAACTCCGGCTATGACGTTGAGCAAAGCGTTGATAAGGTTATTGAAATAATTAAATCAAAGGTGAGCCTATGAACAAGTTTTACACACGAGTAAAAAAGCTCTTTGGCTGGATATTCAAAAAGCTGTATAGGGTAAGAATAGTAAACCCCGAAAACGAGGTAACCGATAAACCGTATATCGTATGCTGTAACCACACAGCCTTGATGGATGTAACAATCATTAGCCTATCTATGAAAACACAGGTTCGCTATATGGCAAAAAAAGAGGTATTCAAGGTTCCTGTTTTAAGCAGCTTTGTAAAGGCTATGGGAGCATTTCCCGTTGACAGAAAGCGCGGAGATGTGGGAGCGGTCAAAAAAACAATAGAGCTTTTAAAGAACGGTGAGTGCGTCGGCATTTTCCCACAGGGAACGAGAATGCCCTATGTTCACCCAAAGGATACAGAAATTAAAAACGGAATAGGTATGTTTGCCGAGCGCGCAGGAGTTGGTATTGTGCCTGTGTGCATAAGAACTAAAAAGCACAAGCTGAAGCTATTCAGAAAAACCGAATTTATAATAGGCGACTACATTCCACCAAGCGAGCTTTCCTTTGATGAATACACGGGCAAGGAAAAATATCAAAAAATAGCAGACTATGCCTTTTCTAAGGTGATAGAGCTTTACGACGGAGCAAAGGGCGTATGATAACAGTTGCAAAAAACGCAGGCTTTTGCTTTGGAGTAAGACGCGCAACCGATAAGGTAGAGGAGCTAATAAGGGAAAAAGCAGATAATGATATAATATGTACCCTTGGTAAGCTTATTCATAACGAGCAGTATAACAAATTTTTAGAGGATAACGGTGTTAGTGTACAAAGCGTTGACGGAATTGATGAGCTGTTGGAAAAGGCACAAAACGGAATAAACGTCACAGTAGTTATAAGAACACACGGTATTGAGCATGACATACAAAAGAAGCTTGAAGACTGTACGAAGGCATCAGAGAATTTCCACCTCGTTGACTGTACTTGCCCGTACGTTAAGAAAATACATAAAATTGCGTCTGAAAACTCAGCTAAAGAAGAAATTTTTATCCTGATAGGACAAGAACAGCATCCCGAGGTTAAGTCCATTATGAGCTATGTAAACCATAACGGACACGTTTTCAGCTCCTCGGATGAGCTTGAAGAGTACTTAAAAGCCAATGATTTATCAAATTTTAAGGTAAATATGGCTGCTCAAACGACTCAAAAGCTGACAGAATGGGAAAAAAGTGAAAAAATTATCAAAAAATACTGTACAAATGCAAAAATTTTTGGTACAATATGTAGTGTGACTGAAAAAAGGCAGACAGAAGCAATGGAGTTAAGTCAAAAATGTGACCTTATGCTTGTCATAGGTGGCAGGGACAGCTCCAATACTGCAAAGCTGACACAGGTTTGCAAATGCTATTGCCCAAATACCCATTGGGTTGAAACAGCAGGCGATGTTATGCTTGACAAAATCGGACACACGAATAATATTGGTATAACTGCAGGGGCTTCCACTCCTGACAGTATAATACAGGAGGTAAAAGAAATCATGGAAAATCTAAACGAAAACTTTGCGCAAATGCTCGAGGAAGAGTATGCAAAGAAAGCGAAAATATATGTAGGAGCAACAGTTACCGGTACAGTTATGGCTATTTCCGAAAACGAAATCAGCCTTGACCTTGGCGATAAGCTTACAGGTGTTATCACAAGAGACCAGATAACAGATTCCAACGATGTTAAGCTTTCCGCTCTCTTCAAAATCGGTGACGAGGTTGAAGCATCCGTTATGAGCAAGAGCGACGTTGACGGTATCGCTATTCTTTCTAAGAAGAAGGTTGACATTATTAAGAATTGGCAAAAAATTGTTGACTATAACGCAAATGGCGATGTGGTAAGCGCAAAGATTACAAAGGCTACAAAGGGTGGCTTAATCGCAACAATTGACGGAGTTGAGGTGTTTATTCCTGCTTCAATGACAGGTGTTGAAAAGGACGGCAATATGGAAGAGCTTGTTAACTCAACACAGGACGTTAAGGTTGTTGAAATCAAAGAGGACAGACGTCGTGCCATCGCATCCATTAAGGCTGTTCTTCGTGAAAGAAAGGCTGCTGAAAAGGAAGCATTCTGGGCTTCTCTTCAAGAGGGTATGGTATTTGAGGGTCCTGTTAAGAGCTTGACATCCTATGGCGCATTTGTTGACCTTGGCGGAGTTGACGGTCTTGTACATATTACAGAGCTTTCTTGGAAGAGACTTAAGCATCCAAATGAGGTTGTTAAGGTTGGCGATGTAATTAAGGTGTTTGTTAAGTCCTTTGATAAGGAAGCTAACAGAATTTCACTCGGTCATAAGACAGATGATGAAAATCCTTGGAACATCTTTATGTCCAAGTACGCAGTTGGTGACGTTGCATCTGTAAAGATTGTTGGCGTTACAACATTCGGTGCATTTGCAGAAATCGTTGCAGGTGTTGACGGTCTTATTCACATTAGCCAAATTGCAAACAAGAAGATTGATTCTGTTGCAAACGTATTAAAGGTTGGCGATGTTGTTGATGCTCAGGTAACAGGCATTGACGAGGAAAAGCAAAAGGTTTCACTTTCAATGAGAGCGCTTCTTGAAGAGGAAGAGGCTTCTGAGGAAGTAGCTGAAGAGGCTGTTGAAGAAGCAGCTGAAAAGGCTACAGAAGAAAACACTGACGCTGAATAATAAAAACAAAGGACGTTGCATCAAGGCAACGTCCTTTTTATAGGTAAATTAATGACAGCAGCAGGTAAGGACGATAACAGCTAAGATTATCAACCAGATGCACTCATTGTCGAAAAGACCGCATAAACAGTTATTCATAGTATTACCAAGCTCCATATGGATTTTTCCTTTTTAAGAATTAGAGAGTGTTGCTCTCTGTTATAATACTATGTCGAAAAACAGAAATGGGTTACAAAAAATGACGATTATTAAAAAATTTTAAAATTAACTCAATGTCAGCTTATCTGCATTTAAGAAATCGTGTGCCGCTATTGTGCTATCTGCCGGAACAGTCGCACTTTTTTTACATTTCTTACATTTTACAGTAACATAGTCGCTGTAAACATTACATTCATATTCGCCCTCACCCTCGTGACAGCCACAGTAAATCTTACCCTCGTCGTTAAGCTCGTGAACAACATAGGTAACAATTTCCACAACCTGTGGATCGGAAAGGTCGTGCTTTTTGTCGTTTTTTAAGCTTTCAAGAGAGCTATCTCCCAGCGCCCTTAAAATCTCCTCATTGGAATGCTGAACTGCATCCCTTACATTTCCTTCCTTACCGATAAAGCAAAGGTCAACACCGCAAAGTGAGCAGGGAATAATAAAAATGTCACTGTTAAAGAAAACATCACGTGAAAGCGTGTAGGTGTGCGGTGAAGGACAGGCAACGCAAGGCACGCAAAGACGGAGCTTGCCGTCACGTAGCTTTTCAACGGTCATAGTGCTGCCGCCGCAGTCACACTTAAGCTTAAAAAGGTCACCGCTTAAGGAAAAAGCGCCAACCATACTTGTAGGCACGCCGCCACAAATGGGACATCTATATGCAAGAGTAGTCTTTTTTTGGTCTATAATCATTATTTTTACCTCATAAATGAAAAATATCTTTAAATCGCTTATTATTTATGCTATACTAAATTATACATTAATTATAATAAAATGTCAAGATAGGAGGAAATCTGTATGTCAGCAATATACGATAACGATACAAATTCAATATACGTAAGTGCCTATGAGCTATGCTCGTTTGTGTATCGCGGCGGTGACCTTTCCTCCAAAATGGTATACGGAAACAAAAACGGTGGCACAATTGCATCCCACCGAGCTTGGAATAAAAAGCCTAATATAGTAGATGCCTACTATTTTACAACAATAGTACACGGTACACCTATTGTTGTATATGCTCATCCTGAGGGAGTAAGGACGGAAAACGATAAGCCTGTAATTGAAAGCGTGTATTCCGTGCCCTATTCATTGGACGACTTGAAAAACGGAGTCTTGGACTTAGCAATCGCAACCGCCATTTGCACAGCGTATATTGTAAGTGAAAGGTATAAGCTTCCATCAATCGAGGCTCACATTACCTTTTATAAGGAAGGCAGCGATGAAAGCCGTGAATTTATGCAGGTGCTTGAAAGAGATGAGCTTGTTTTAGCGTTTGAATCAATCCTTGATCTGTTTGCTCCGTATGCAAAAATCATTAAGGAAAAAAGCGTAAATACCTTGACTCAGCTAAGTAACCTTCGCTTTCCGTTTGAGGGCGGAGCAAGAGAGGGGCAAAGGGACTTTATAATTGAAGCCTTCCGTTCAATTAAGTCACATAAAAGATTAGTGGTAGAAGCCCCCACAGGCACAGGTAAAACAATGGCATCCCTGTATCCTGCCCTTAAAAGCATAGGTAATAATGAGGCTGATAAAATATTTTACTTTACAGGCAAAACCACAACAGCATTATCTGCTCTTAATGCTATTGATATAATGAGGGAGCAAATCCCTGATCTAAGAGCAATACACATATCCTCAAAGGACAAATGCTGTGTAACCTATCCGCCAAATGCAAGACGCATATGCGACCATAAGCATTGCCACGTAACAAGAGGCTACTACGATAAAATAAACGAAGCGATAAAAGAGCTTTTAATAAACTATCGCACATATACAAAGGATATAATCGACACAGTGTCGGCAAAATATTCAGTTTGCTCCTATGAGCTTTCCTTGGAGCTTTCCGAATGGTGCGAGCTTGTCGTGTGCGACTATAACTATCTTTTTGATTTGCAGGCGTATTTCAGAAGATATTTTGAATTTGTAGACGCAAGATACATTTTCTTAATAGACGAAAGCCACAACTTGCCCGACAGAGCAAGAGAAATGTATTCGGCTACCTTGACAAAGGAGCAATTCGTAAAAATTGCAACAAAATACAACGGAAATAAAAATTTAACCCAACCCTGTGTCGATGTTTTAGATAAATTCGAGGAATTTCATCACCTTGCAATGACAGAAAAAATGGAGCTTGACGGCGTTATGTGCGGCTTTTACATTAACAATCAGCTGCCCGACGATATTCGTGACATTTTTGATAGCTTTTTAAAGGGCTGTGTCAAGCTTTTTTCTAAGGACAACGAGGATGACGAGCTTCATCAGCTTTATATGGATGTTAAAAAGCTTGTCAATGTTTGTGATATTTTCGACAAGCGCTTTACAATGTATATTGAGGCGCAGGGCGAAAATGTAAAGGTGCGCCTTTTATGCCTTGACCCGTCATTTCTCCTTGACACGTGTATGAAAAAGGGTATTTCAACAATACTTTTTTCAGCTACCTTGACCCCCTTGGAATACTTTAGTGATGTGCTTGGATGCTCAAAAACTCACACCCTTAGCCTTAAATCCCCCTTTGACCCTAAAAAGCAATGCTTGATTGCAATTGATAGTGTCAGCACAAGATATGATGACAGGCAAAAGAACGCAGGAACAATAGCAAATATCATTCGCGCGGCAACTGCGGGCAAGGCAGGAAACTATATCGTTTATTTCCCGTCATATTCCTATCTTACAGAGGTAAAGGACATTTTTGTCAGCAAATTCCCCCAAATAAACGTAACAGTTCAAAAAAAGAGTATGTCCGAAAAGGCAAAGCGAGAATTTCTTGACTCCTTTGATACCAAAAAGGAAGGAACTCTTATAGGCTTTTGCGTAATGGGAGGAAGCTTTTCTGAGGGTATTGACCTTCGGGGAGAGAGGCTGATAGGAGCTTTAATTGTAGGTGTCGGCTTGCCCACAATTTCAAGTGAATTGAATATCATTAAGGAGTACTTCGACAATACAAGGGAAACAGGCTATGCCTATGCCTATACATACCCGGGAATGAATAAGGTAATGCAGGCGGCGGGCAGAGTAATAAGAAGTGAGGACGAAAAGGGAGTGGTTCTTTTAATTGACGACCGCTTTGCCACACCTGAATATAAAATGATAATGCCGGAATATTGGCGTCATATAAAATACATCGGCAACGCAAGGGACTTGCTCGGTGTAATAACAGAATTTTGGAAAAAATAGTATAAAACTATTGTAAAATCGTAAATATAGTGTTATAATTATTCATTATATTTATCTTTTATATTATTGAGGATGGAAATATGTTAAGAACAGCTATTAAAGAAATTTTTCAAAACCCACAAAAATTTGCAGATAATGAGGTAACCGTTTGCGGTTGGGCAAGAACCATTCGCGCAAGCAATGCTTTCGGCTTCATTGAGTTAAACGACGGAAGCTATTTCTCCAATTTGCAGGTAGTTTTTGAGGAGCAATTTTTAGATAATTACAAGGAAATAGCAAAGCAAAATGTAGGCGCTTCCTTAATCGTTAAGGGTACGCTTGTTTTAACTCCCGAGGCAAAGCAGCCATTTGAGGTTAAGGCTAAGGAAATTTTGGTTGAGGGTGCTTCCACTCCCGACTACCCATTGCAAAAGAAAAGACATACCCTTGAATACCTTCGTACAATAGCGCACCTTCGTCCAAGAACAAATTTGTTCAGCGCGGTTTTCAGAGTTCGCTCTGTTGCAGCCTTTGCAATTCATAAGTTCTTTAACGAAAGAAACTTTGTGTACGTTCACACACCCATTATAACAGGCAGTGACTGTGAGGGCGCAGGCGAAATGTTCCGCCTTACCACTCTTGACCTTGATAACTTACCAAGAACCGAGGACGGAAAAATTGACTTTACAAAGGATTTCTTTGGTAAGAGTGTTAACCTAACCGTTTCAGGTCAGCTAAGCGCTGAAACCTATGCTATGGCATTTGCAAACGTGTACACCTTCGGCCCTACCTTCCGTGCAGAAAAGTCAAACACAGCCCGTCACGCAGCAGAATTCTGGATGATGGAGCCTGAAATTGCCTTTGCAGACCTTAAGGACGATATGGCTCTTGCCGAGGACATGATTAAGTATGTTGTTAAGTACGTAATGCAGGAGTGCCCTGCGGAAATCGAGTTCTTTAACAAGTTTGTTGATACAACTCTCGTTTCCCGTCTTACAAACCTTGTTGAAAACGAGTTCGGTCACGTAACATATACAGAGGCTATTGAGCTTCTTGAAAAGAGCGGAAAGAAGTTTGACTATCCTGTTAAATGGGGTATCGACCTTCAAACCGAGCACGAAAGATACATTACCGAGGAGGTATTCGGCAAGCCTGTATTCGTAACCGATTACCCTGCTGAAATCAAGGCGTTCTATATGCGTCTGAACGACGACGGTAAAACCGTTGCGGCAATGGATATGTTAGTTCCGGGCGTTGGCGAGCTTATCGGTGGCTCACAGCGTGAGGAAAGACTTGATTATCTTCTAAAGGCAATGGAAAAGTTCAATCTTAACGAAGAAGACTATTGGTGGTACTTAGAGCTAAGAAAATACGGTGGAACAAAGCACGCAGGCTTCGGCTTAGGCTTTGAAAGACTCATTATGTACATCACAGGCGTTGCTAACATCCGTGATGTTGAGGCGTACCCACGTACTACCGGCAATGCCGAGTTCTAAATTGGAATTAAATAAGCTGCGTATTTCTGTATTGCATCCTCGGCAGTGACCTCGACGTACACGTAGTACGCCATCGTCCCCTGCCCGCGTCGCGCCTTGAAATACTTGCTTTTTTAATCACAAATCCAAATATAATGTAGGGGCGACCATTGGTCGTCCGCAACTCAACCAAAACACGATAAGCAAAGAGTTTTCGTGTATACTTTGTTTCAACCTAAATTTTACGTTTTTGTTTAAAGATCCATTCGCTACGCTCAGGATGACAATAGAGAAAAAACAACTGTCATTCTGAGGCTTGCCGAAGAATCTGCTTTGCTTATGCAAGGCTTGAATGGCACTTCTTTAATCACAAATCCAAACACAACGTAGGGGCGACCATTGGTCGTCCGTTCGGTAAATCACACAAACAGAAGGTTATTTATGAAAAAATACAGCGAATTAACAAGAGAAGAGCTTGAGGCTTTACAAAAGGAGCTAAAGGCTAAATATAAGGAATATCAGGCAAAGGATTTGAAGCTTAATATGGCACGCGGTAAGCCATGTGTTGAGCAGCTTGACTTGTCAATGGGTATGATGGACGTTTTGTCCAGTGCCTCAGACCTTACCTGTGATGACGGAACAGACTGCCGTAACTACGGTGTTTTAGACGGCATCAAGGAGGCACAGGAGCTTCTTGCAGATATGATGGAGGTTCCACCCGATAATATTATTATCTACGGTAACTCAAGCTTGAACGTAATGTATGACACCATTGCACGTTCAATGTCACACGGTGTTATGGGCTCAACCCCTTGGTCAAAGCTTGACAAGGTTAAGTTTTTATGCCCCGTTCCCGGCTATGACAGGCACTTTGCCATTACTCAGTATTTCGGCATCGAAATGATACCTGTTCCAATGACTCCCGAGGGTCCTGATATGGACTTAATCGAAAAGCTTGTTAGCGAGGACGAAAGCATTAAGGGTATTTGGTGCGTGCCAAAGTATTCAAACCCACAGGGCTATTCATACTCTGATTTGACAGTCCGTCGCTTCGCAAGGCTTGAGCCAAAGGCATCCGATTTTAGAATTTACTGGGACAACGCATACACCATTCATCACCTTTATGATGATAAGCAGGACAATTTAGTAGAAATTCTTGCTGAATGTAAGCGCGCAGGCAATCCCGACTTAGTTTATAAATTTGCATCAACATCAAAAATCAGCTTCCCCGGCTCGGGTATTGCCGCCCTTGCCTCATCACACAATAACCTTGATGAAATCAAGGATCAGCTGGCAATACAGACCATAGGACACGATAAGGTTAATCAGCTCCGTCACGTTCGATTCTTTAAGGACATTCACGGAATGATAGAGCATATGAGAAAGCACGCAGACATCCTTCGTCCCAAGTTCGAGGCTGTTTTGGAAATTCTTGAAAGAGAACTTGGCGGACTCGGTATCGGTGAATGGACTAAGCCAAAGGGCGGTTATTTTATCTCCTTTGACTCCTTATCGGGATGCGCTAAGGACATTGTTGCCAAGTGCAAAAAGGCAGGCGTTGTAATGACAGGAGCAGGCGCTACCTACCCATACGGTAAGGACCCACAGGACTCCAATATAAGAATTGCTCCGTCCTACCCACCCCTTTCCGACCTTGTTATCGCAACAGAGCTATTCACTCTTTGCGTAAAGCTTTCCAGCATAGAAAAGCTTCTTTCCGAAAAGAAATAACAATATAAAAGTACCGAGCCAAAAGCTCGGTATTTTTTAATGTTAACCTTATTGATTTTAAATTACACATATAGTATAATAAAATAAATTATCACTAAGGAGAGTTAGCTATGGAATTTAAAATTGAAGGCAATAAATTTATAAAGGACGGAGAGGAGCTTAAGATAATTTCGGGCGCTGTCCATTACTTCAGAAATATGAGGGACACATGGCGAGATATATTCAAAAAAATGAAGGCTATGGGTCTTAATTGTGTGGAAACCTACTGCGCGTGGAATATGCACGAAAAGAAAATGGGAGAGTTCGATTTTTCGGGCAACCTTGATATTAAGGAATTTATTAATATTGCAAATGAAGAGGGCTTAATGGCAATTGTCCGCCCGGGACCTTATATTTGTGCAGAATGGGAGTTTGGTGGCTTACCCTGGTGGCTGCAAACAATGGACGACATGGAAATTCGTTGCCAAAATAAGACATATATGGAGCGCTTTGAGATATACCTATCTCAAATATTCGACCAAATCCGTCCGCTTCTTTCAACAAACGGCGGTCCTATCATTATGATGCAATGCGAAAATGAATATGGCTACTATGGTGACGACAAGGAATACCTAAAGAAATTATACGAAATTTACCGTAAATATAATATAGACGTACCTCTTTTCACATCTGACGGAACAGGTGAGGCTGACCTGTTAGACGGTACAATTGATGGCTGTCTTGCGACACTGAACTTCGGCTCACGCGTTGAGGAAAACTTTAAGGCGCATGACAAGCTTTTCCCAAATTCCCCCAAAATGTGTATGGAAATGTGGAATGGCTGGTTCGATGCTTGGGGAGATGGCTTCCATCATACCACAAGCGCCAAGGATTACGCACAGGTGGTAGATGAAATGCTGACTCGCGGCAGCTTGAATATGTATATGCTCATAGGTGGCACTAACTTTGGCTTTACAAGCGGAGCTAACCATTATGAAAAATTTGCCCCCGACGTTACAAGCTATGATTATGATGCACCCTTAACCGAGTGCGGAGATATTACTCCGAAATATATGGCTTTGCGTGAGGTAATAGCTAAGCACACAGGCAAAGAATTGCCGCCTGTTCCTGCCAACAGAGCAAAAAGAGCATATGGCAAGGTAGAGCTACCGTTTGCGGCAAGCCTGTTTGATAATATGAATAAGCTATCAGCTCCCACATTTTCAAATGTGCCGAAATGTATGGAAGCATACGGACAGGGCTATGGCTATATTGCTTATGCAACAAAGCTGAACCGTGATTATGACGATGTGGATATATTCTTTGAGAGCTTAGGCGACAGAGCTCAGATTTACGTAAACAGAGCTTTACAGGGCATTGTATATGTAAACGATGATGAGCTAAAGGTAAAAATCACAGCTAAGGCAGGAGATACATTAACAATTCTTGTAGAGAATATGGGCAGAGCCAACTTCGGACCAAAGATGATGCGCAAAAAGGGTATTGCAGGCAGACTCCTGTTGGGCAGAAGAATCCATTTTAACTGGGATGTTTATACCTTGCCAATGGATAACCTTGACTTGCTTGAATATGGCACAGAGGCAAAGGAGCAATCCTGCTTCTATAAAGGCAGCTTCACAGTTGATAAATGCGCTGATACCTTCTTGTATCTTAACAGCTTCAGAAAGGGCTTCGTCCTTATAAATGGCTTTAATATCGGCAGATATTGGGAAATAGGACCGCAAAGGAGCCTATATGTTCCTGCCTCGCTTTTAAGAGAGGGCGAAAACGAAATAGTAGTTTTTGAATCCGACGGAATCAAGGGCGAAAGAGCAGTTGAGTTTTTGGATTACCCAACACTTCAATGAAAACAGAAGGCTGACACCTTAGGGGGCGCGTGAACCCCCAAAAACTCATACTTCGTTTCGACCCCTACACCCAAAACAAAATGGATAGATATATGGTGCTGTTTCAATTAGGTAAATAGCACAAATCATGCCTTCTCCTGTGGGAGAAGGGGGACCACGCAGTGGTGGATGAGGAGTAAATCCGACTTGGAAAACACCTCGTCCGTCTGCATTCGGCATCCACCTTCTCCACTGGAGAAGGTTATTTGTTTATATTATCGTACAAAAGCTTTTTTAATGAGCCAACTTGACTTTGCCAAGGCTTGACAGATTAGGAGTAGAAATTTTCGGTTTTGCCCCTAAGGTGTCAGCCTTTTTTATTTAATAAGCTATCATAATTTTAAAAAAGCAGAATAGACATATATAAAAAGGAGAGTGATAGCTTGCAGGACAGAAAAAACGGACTAACAGACAAGGAGGTACTGTTATCAAGAGAAAAATACGGCGCAAACAGGCTTAAGGAATATAAAAGAAAAAGCTTCTTTAAATGCTTTTTGTCTAATCTTGGCGACCCTATAATCAAGGTATTGATAGGTGCGCTGTTCATTAATATAATTTTTATGTTTCCTAACATAAATTGGTTTGAAAGCGGTGGAATTTTATCTTCGATTATAATAGCAACCTTGGTGTCTACCATATCGGAATACAGCAGCGAAAACAGCTTTGAAAAGCTCCGCGAGCAAAGTCAAAGCTCGGTTGCAATTGTAAAAAGAGACGGGGACGTGTGCGAAATTAACGGCGAGGACATAGTTGTAGGGGATTTGTACATTGCGGGCGCAGGAAACAGTATTTTAGCAGACGGAATTATTAAAAAAGGAGAAATCAGCCTTGACGAAAGCGCCTTGACCGGCGAAAGCAAGGAAATACATAAAAAAGCAGGAGACAGGGTGTTAAAGGGAAGCCTTGCCTTAAGCGGTGAGTGTGAAATATGCGTTGAAAGCGTTGGCGAGGGCACATATTACGGTAAGGTGGCAAGAGAATTAAGAGGAGATACAAGACCAAGCCCGCTTAAGAAAAGGTTAAGTCAGCTTGCAAAGTCAATCAGTAAGCTTGGGTATTTAGCCGCATTTTTAATAGCGCTTGCATATCTTTTTAACACCTTTATAATTGATGCGGGCTTTGAGTGGTCAAGGACACTCGGTATGCTAAGCGATATAAAATTCTTATTCTCTAAGCTGTTGAATGCACTCACCCTTGCAGTTTCAATAGTAGTTGTAGCTGTGCCTGAGGGACTTCCTATGATGATAACGGTGGTCCTTTCCTCAAATATGAAAAAAATGATGAAGGACAATGTTCTTGTTAAAAAGCTTGTGGGAATTGAAACCTCGGGAAATATAAATCTTCTCTTTACAGATAAAACAGGAACGTTAACAGAGGGCAAGCTGAGAGTAAAGGAAATACATTTAGCAGATGGCAATACATATTCGACCTATGGCGGACTTAAAAAATCTCCAAATGTTGAAAAATATGTGACCCTGTGTGCAAATTTGTGCAATTTTGCAGCTTTAAGCGGAAAAAGAGCAATAGGCTCGGACGCGCTTGACAGATGCTTGAAGGAATATTTTATATCAAGCAGATTAGATTATAGAATAGTTAAAAAAATTCCCTTTGACAGCGACAAAAAATATTGTTGTGTAAGCGTGGAGGGTCAGGGCGAAAAAATGTGGCTCTTTAAGGGGGCGCCCGAAAAAATTATTGAGGCAAGCTGTCAATATTTAACCTCTGACGGTGAGCTGAAGCCATTGGATGCGGACACAAAAAAGAGCATATACAGTAAGCTTTCCCTCTTGGCAAGCAAGTCCTACCGAATTGTTGCCTTGGCTCAGAAGGAAAAAGGAAGCGACCTTGATTGCTTGAATTTTGTATCATTAATAGCTATAAGGGACAAAATAAGGAAGGAAGTTCCAAGGGCAATAGAGGAAGTACAAATGGCTGGCGTTGGCGTTGTAATGATTACAGGAGATAACCCTGACACCGCCGAGGCAATTGCCAAGGAGTGCGGCATTATTTCCCCGAGGACACAAAGAAGTGAAATTATAACGGGAAAAATGCTTGAAAAATTAACTGATGAGCAATTGAAGGAGCTTCTTCCAAGGGTTGCGGTAATAGCGCGAGCCTTGCCCTCGGACAAAAGCCGACTTGTGCGCGTAGCACAGGAAATGGGATGCGTTGTAGGTATGACAGGAGACGGAATTAATGACGCCCCCTCATTAAAGGCGGCAGATGTAGGCTTTGGAATGGGTTCGGGCACAGAGGTTGCCAAGGAGGCTTGCGATATTGTAATTTCCGATAACAATTTTGCCTCAATCGTAAAGGCGATACTTTATGGCAGAACAATATTCGAATCAATAAGAAAATTCATAATCTTTCAGCTTACAATGAACTTAGGAGCAGTCGGAATATCGCTTTTAGGCCCGTTTATCGGTGTAGATAATCCTGTAACAGTAACTCAAATGCTTTGGGTAAACATCATAATGGATACCCTTGGCGCTCTTGCCTTTGCAAAGGAGCCCTATTTGCAGGAGTATATGAAGAGAAAGCCCAAATCTATTGATGAAAAAATTATATCAAAGGGAATGCTAAGAAAAATAGCATTTACGGGAATTTATGTGCTCATTTTGTGCGTTTGGTTCTTAAAGAGCGACACTCTCCCCCTTCTTTTAACAAAGGGAGATGACAAATACATATTAAGCGCATTCTTTGCTATGTTTATCTTTACAGGTATTTTTGCCTGCTTTACAGCAAGAACGGACAGAATGAACATTCTTTACGGAATAGGCAAAAATAAATCCTTTTTGGCAATAATGCTGCTGATATCTGTTATGCAAATGGCTTTTATTTATTTTGGAGGGGATACCTTTAGATGCGTTCCCTTGTATTTTGGAGATTTGGTAAAGGTAATTTTAATTTCCTTTACCGTTGTAATATTTGATTTTGTAAGAAAGCTTATTAAATGGAGGAAAAAGAAATGTCAATAAATAAATATCTCTTTGAGGGGGCTTTGATAGGAACAAGCGAAAACAGGGAATACGTATCCTCTCTTCGAGGCTTGGAAAAAGCAAGACAAGAGGGCAAAATCCTTGAGGGAGTGGTTAAAATGTGCGATAGCTCCACGCTTGAAATGCACATTGATTTGTGCGGAATTGATGGCGTAATTCCCAAGGAGGAAAGCGTATATGCTTTTCCGATTAAGGACATTGCCATAATAACAAGAGTTGGCAAGGCAGTAGCCTTTAAGGTTATGCAAATAGAGAAAAATGAAAAGGGAGAAACAAGAGCTATTTTGTCCCGTAAGGAAGCGCAAAGGGAATGTATGGAAAATTACTTAATGGACTTAATCCCGGGGGACATAATTCCTGCAAAAATTACGCATTTTGAAAGCTTTGGCGCGTTTGTAGACGTTGGCTGCGGAATAGCCTCATTAATGTCAGTTGATTCCATATCGGTTTCACGAATATCAAGCCCAAGAGACAGATTTTCCATACGTCAGGAAATAAAGGCGGTAGTAAAATCAATTGATTATGAAAGTCAAAGGCTGTATGTTTCCACAAAGGAGCTTTTCGGCACTTGGGAGGAAAACGCAAGCAGCTTTTCTGTTGGCCAAACCGTTTCAGGTGTTGTAAGAAGCATAGAAAGCTACGGTATATTTGTTGAGCTGACTCCGAATTTAGCAGGACTTGCAGAATTAAAGGAGGACGTTTCCGTAGGAGATGCCTGTGCTGTGTACATTAAAAGCATAATGCCGGAAAAAATGAAAATCAAGCTTGTGATTATTGATACCTATGAAAACAAAAGAGAGGTGCAAGAGGACTCCGCATTCCTTAAGGACATAGAGGAAAAGCATATAGATTATTGGAGGTATTCCCCTGACAATTGCGAAAAGCTGATAGAGTCCACCTTTTAAAATACAAGGCACAATAGCCAACGAGCCGTCGTTTTTAAGTGAAATTGTATAAATTATGCCTTCTCCCACTGGAGAAGGCAATTTGTTGTATACCGAAAACCACGCGATAGTCGCGTGAGTTCCAAAGAGGTTAACCGATGAGAAAAAATCCTCCGATCGTGATATAATAGAAGCGACCTGCCAGTCAAATCTAAAACACAAACGGAGGATTTATCTATGAAA